>CAZMGX010000513.1:0-3445 GCA_964565915.1 uncultured Gemmatimonas sp. | reverse complement strand
TCAATCGACCCCTCGCGCGCGCCCTCCACGGCCGCCCGTATCATCGCCGCGCCGCCGCTCGCGTGCACCGTCAGCAGCGAGGCGCCCAATCTGGCGGCGTTGCGCGCCGCCGACCGGACGGTGTTGGGAATGTCATGGAGCTTGAGGTCGAGAAAGACCGACTTGCCCTCACCGCGCAGCCACTGGACCACACTTGGCCCCTCGGCGGTGAACAGCTCGAGTCCCACCTTGTAGAAATCACACGCGTTTCCCAGGCGCGTGACGAGTGCCCGGGCCTCGAACGCGTTGGGCACGTCGAGCGCCACAATGGGCCGCACGCCCCGCGACGTATTCAAGTCGGCCATTCCAGAGTCCCAATGATGGGGCGAAGGTCGGCATGTCCCTGTGACGATGCCCACCGCGCGAGCCCACGCGCGATACGCGCCGGAGCCCGAGGATCACGCAACGCCGCCGTGCCAACCCCGACCAGCGAGGCACCGGCCTGGAAGTACTGCAAGGCGTCGTCCGCCGTCGACACACCACCCAGCCCGATGATCGGCACATTGGGCAACGCACGCGACACCCGCCACGTGGCCAGCACACCCACGGGCAGCAACGCCGGTCCACTGAGTCCTCCGGTGCCGAATCCGATTTTCGGCCGACGACGAGCCGTGTCGATCACCAGCCCCGGCATCGTGTTCACCAGCGTCAGTCCGTCCGCGCCGCCATCAACGGCGATGCGCGCCGCATCGACGATGCCGGCACCCAGCGTGGGCGAGAGCTTGACGAAAATCGGCCGTCTCGTGGCGGCGCGGCTCGCCGTCACGAGCGCTTTGAGGGCGACCGGGTCCGCTCCGAACTCGAGCCCACCCGACTTCACGTTCGGACAACTGACATTCAGCTCGAACGCATCCACACCGGCGACGTCGTCGAGTCCGGCCACCACCGTCGTGAAGTCATCGACGCTGTTCCCGACGACGTTGACCAGCACACGCAGACCGTCATCGCGCGCCGCCAGCCACGGCATGGCTTCGTCCCGTACCACGGCCAGTCCGGGATTGGCGAGCCCGATGGCATTGATCATCCCGCCGGCAAACTCACTGACCCGCAGTGGCGGAGCGCCGTGTCGCGGGGCGACGCTGACGGCTTTGGTCGAAAGTCCGCCTATCGTCGTGAGGTCGATGACATCGTCGATCTCACGTCCATACCCGGCGGTGCCCGACGCGAGCACGACCGGATTGCGAAACCGCAATCCGGCAACGGAGGTGACCATCGACGGCTCCACTGCCGCAGACGTCGTCACGGCGGGTTGGGGGAAGATATGGCCCTGGGCGGCACGCGCAGTTTGCGCACCGAATCGCTCCACACCCGCAGCGTCTCGGTCCATCGTACTTGCAGCAGCTCTGGCGCGGACGCGAAGTCGGCGCGGCTTCCGGGATCTTCGCCGGACAACCACGCCGCCACCGCAGACTGCGCATGATCGCGGCGAATGCGGGCGATCCAGGCATCGGCGCTGTCCGGCGACAGGAGCGCGGCGGCGTACCACGCCTGCGGGGCCAGGGGATTCCCGGGAATCTCTCGGGCGACACGCAGAAAGAGTGACTTGGCCAACTCCGGTGCACGCAGCGAATCACGCGCCACTTCGGCAGCGAGGAAGGTCGCGGCGCCGGTGGGCTCGTCCTGCTGCGCCAACAACCGCACCAGCAGGAGTTGCTCACCGATCCGACGCGCATACGGCGTGCGCCGCGTGGCGCTGTCCTGTCGCGCGATGATCGTATCGGCTTCTCGCAGGCTCCCGACGCGCACGAGATTCATGTAGGCGAGGCGCGCGGTGGACTCGCGCTCGATCACCGTGTCGCGACCGGCCAGCGTGCGCGCCGCGAACAGATGCTGCCGCGCCAGCGAGTCGCGCCCGGCCCGGAGGTTGAGGTCGCCGGCGGCGAAATGCAGACCGGCACGACTGGCATCGCGAATGCGCGCGGCGTCGTAGCCGCGCACGATCGTCTCCACCGCGTCCCAATGCCCCGCCGTCCACAACTCGCGAATCGCACGCGTCACATCGTCGCGATAGTCCGCGCGCACCGCCCGTTGCACGAGCAGCGACTCCACGCGCACGTAATCGCGTGCGGAAAGCGACGCCAGCAGCAGTTCCCACGGCAGCATCCCGTCGTCGGCATCGCCGAGGTAGCCGGCTACGGCGTCACGATCACCGGCGGCCAGCGCCGCGCGGGCCGCCCACAGTCGGACTTGCCGCGCGATCTCGGGGTTGCGGACGCCCAGCAGCGAATCGAGACGGGCGCGGGCGCTCGGAATCCGGGCCATACGGAGATCGCAGGATGCGAGCGCGACACGCGCACGCGCCAGATCATCGGGCGTGCTGCCGGACAGCGCCAGGAACGCCGTGAGCCGCGGGACGGCGGCGTCACACTGCCCGCCGAGTGCGGCGCCACGACCGGCCAGGTACAAAGCCCGTGTGCGCCAGGACGAGTTCGGGTGACGCACCAACACCGTCTCGGCCTTTGCCGCCGACGTCTGGAAGAGCGTGGCCGCTTCAGTTTCCGCGCCGCGCTGCAACCGCGCGTCGGCGCGTCGAGCGGACTCTTTCGCATTGTAGATGCCGTTGTAGTACACACACCCGGACACCGACGCGGCCAGCCCGCACAGCCAAAGTCGGCGCAAGACCGATCGCGGCGTGACCGCTCGCATCAAGGGCTGCCCCCGACCTTGCGCTCGTACTGCTCGAGGAATGCTTCCGTCGCATCGGCGATCGCGACGGCCAGCGTGCGCTGGCTTTCGGCCCCGGACATGAAGGCCGACTCGCTGCGATTGCTGCCGAAGCCGAGTTCCACGAGGATCGCCGGCATGAACGCCTTCACGAGCACCATGAAGCCCGCCTGCTTGACGCCACGACTAGGCCCGGGGTGAATCCGTTTGAGCCCGCCCTGCACCATTTCCGCCAGTCGCGATGATTCGCGCAGGTGTTCGTTCTGCGCCATGTCCCGCATGATGAAACTCAGGGGATCATCGCCGGTCACGTCCGCCTCGGTCTCGAACTTGATGACCTCGTTTTCCATCGCCTCGACACGACGCTCGTCTTCGGTCTTGGCCTCGGCGAGAAAATACGTCTCGAAGCCGCGCGCGGCCCCAGGCTGCGCCCATCGCGGATTGGCGGCGTTCACGTGGATGGAAATGAACAGGTCGCCCTTGGCCCGGTTGGCGATGCGGCCGCGGTCTGCCAAGGCGATAAGCGTGTCCGTCGTACGCGTCATGACCACCGCAATGCCGCGCTGTTCCAGCGCCGCCTTCAGCTGCCGCGCGACCGCGAGCGTGATGTCCTTCTCGTAAACCTTCTTCGCAGAACCGATCGGTCCCGACATACCGCGGTCCACGCCACCATGTCCGGCATCGACCACGACCACTCGTTGACGCGGCCCATTGGTTCGTGGCAGCGCCGCGCTGCCGGTCG
>CAZMGX010000512.1:0-3455 GCA_964565915.1 uncultured Gemmatimonas sp. | reverse complement strand
CGGCGCCGGTCACCGCGGCACCTACGACGCCTCCGGTGAGCGCACCCGTCACCCGCGCCGAGTCCCTGACGGTGCAGGTCTGGCGCGGCGCCAAGCGCAGTGACGAAAAGCTGAAGAAAGACTCTGTTAAGCGCGACACCATCCGGCCCTGATGCTGACGTCATCTGTTCGTCAGCCCATCGGGTCGTCCTGAAAGGAGGCATTGCTTGTTCGAAACCACCATGAGCCGACTGCTGCGTGCCGCTGGCGCCGCCCTGCTCGCTGTTGTCCTGCACCTCGACACCGCGCACGCCCAGGCGGCCGATCCATCCATCAGGCCGCTCTCGCTCTCGGTAGGTCGTGTCTTCCCATTGCGCACCGATGTCAATGTCACGCGCGTCTCCATCGCGCTCACGGACATCGCGGACGTCATCGTCATCTCCGAACGTGAAGTGCTGATCAACGCCTTCAAGATCGGGGAAACCGACGCCATTCTCTGGTTCGCCGACGGCACGCGCGCGCACTACCGCATCACGGTCCATTCGCCCTCCGATCGCAAGCAGATCGCCATCGGCGTGAAGTTCGCCGAGGTGCGACGCGACGCACTCCGCAACATTGGCGTGTCCGGCGTCTGGCGTGATCAGGACACCCGGACCGGGTCTGGTGCCTTCAACACCGACGGGTCGATCGACCCGACGACCGGCGCGATCACCTTGCCGAGTACTGCGCGCTTCCTCACGGTGCTCTCTGATTTCGGTACGAACAACGTGCTGGCCCTGCTCGACGCCGAGGCACAGAAGGGCAACGCGCGGCTGCTCGCAGAGCCGAATCTGATCGCCGGCAATCTGGAGACCGCCTCGTTCCTGGCCGGTGGCGAGGTGCCGGTGCCTGTGGTGCAGGGCGGTGGTGGAGCGGGCGCCGGACCTGGCGCCGGCAATGGCATCACCATCCAATATCGTCAGTTCGGCATTCAGTTGAACTTCGTCGCCGAGATCATCAGCGACAGCCTGATCAAGCTGACTTTTACACCCGAAGTCTCCAGCCTCGACTTCTCGAACGGCGTGGTGCTGTCGGGTTTCCGGATCCCGGCGTTCCGGACGCGACGCATCACCAGCACGCTCGATATCCGGCGTGACCAGAGCATCATCGTGTCCGGGTTGTTTGCCGACGAAGAGCAGCGTGTTCGCTCGGGCATCCCGTACCTCAAGGACATTCCGATCCTCGGCACCCTGTTCTCGAGTTCGTCGTTCCAGCGCAACGAGTCGGAGTTGATCGTCGTGGTGACGCCGATCCTCATCGACCCGATGGCACCGCGCCCGCAGGACCTGCTGCGCTTCCAGCCAGATACGACCCGCCCCGGGATGGAAGCCCTCAAGAAGCGTCTTCCGCCCCCGCCCGGTCCGCGGTGAGTTCTCACGTGAAGCGGCGAGACGGAACACGCGCATGAGCCGACAAGCACTGATTGTCGGGGCCTTGGTGGACGGTGATCAAGTCCTCAGCCAGGTGTTGCCACGCTTCGGCTATACGCGCCTCCTGCGCGCCGACACGCTGACGTCGGCCGTGGAACGTCACGGCCGCGTCGCCATCGACCTGCTGGTGATGCCGCTCGATGAGGTGGACGACGCGCAACTCGCCGCCATCGAGCGCACCGTCTGGCGTGAACATGACCTGCGGATCATCGCGACCGGACCGGCCGCCGATCCGCGTCTCATGTTGCGCGCCATGCGCTCAGGCATCCAGGAGTTTCTGGTGCGTCCGATCGTGGAGAGCGAGTGCGTCAGCGCCGTCGAACGGCTGCATCGGCGAACCGACCTCGGGGATGCGAAAGGACAGATCTTCTCCGTCTACAGTGCGAAGGGCGGCGTGGGGGTCAGCACGGTGGCCGTGAATCTGGCCAGCACCCTCACCACGCTGCACCCGTCTGCGCGGGTCGTGATCGCCGACATCGGCGTCCCGGGTGGCGACGCCAGCATCCTGCTCGACCTGCGTCCCGCGTTCAACCTCGGCGATATCGCGCGCAAGATCGAGCAACTCGACGACGAGCTGCTCAATTCCGTACTGACGCCGGCCGGAGAAGGCCTCTGGATGCTGGCCGCGTCCGAGCGCCCGGAAGATGTGAACGGCGTGGATGCCAACGTCATTTCTGCCGTCACGGCGCAGCTGCGCACGTCGTTCGACTTTACGGTGATCGACTGCGAACATCACCTGAACGACCGCACCCTCGCCGCGCTGGATGCCTCCGACCGCATTCTGCTGCTGACGGAACTGCAGGTGCCAGCCATGCGCTCCACGCAGCGCACGCTGGGCACATTCCGGCGGCTCGGCTATCCGGACGGCAAGATTGCGGTGGTGATCAATCGGTATCGGTCCGGCGACGTCGTCTCGGTTGCGGAAGCGGCCGAGGTGTTCAAGGAAGAGATCTTCTTCAAGCTGCCCAATGACTACAAGATCGTGTCGGAGGCCGGCACGGCCGGCGTCCCGGTCGAAGTAAAGGACCCGAACTCGCCGCTGTCGTTCGCCTTCCGCCAACTGGCGCAGAAGTTGGCGGGCGGCACCATTCCCTTTGCCCCGACTGAAGCAGCAACCAACGGCTCGCGCTCCCGTATTCGCGATCTGTTCACGCGAAAGAGGAGCTGAGTATGTCGTTGATGGATCGCCTCGCCGGTCGCCGACCGGTTGCCGTGCCGACGCCGAAGGACACGCCGGCCGTGGTGCCTGACGCCACCAACGATGTCGTACCGGAAGGCAATCGCACGGCATCGTTCCTGGCCCGCGCGCGGACCGACGATGAGATGAGCGCGGTCGACCGGCTCAAGGTCGAGATTCACAACAAGCTCATTTCGCGTCTCGATCTCGAAGCGCTCGAGCGGATGAAGGACGAGGCGGAGATCTCGTCGCAGATCCGTCTGGCGGTGGCCGATTTCCTGCGGGCCGAGATCACCCCGCTGTCGCAGGCGGAGCGTGACGAGATCGTCGAGCACGTGGTGTGGGAAGTGGTGGGTCTGGGTCCGATCGAGCCGTTCTTCCGCGATCCCACGGTCTCCGACATCCTCGTCAACAACTCGCACAACATCTTCGTCGAGCGGCACGGCCGCCTGTCGCGGGTACCGACGCAGTTCCGCAATGATGCGCACCTGCTGGCGGTCATCGACCGCATCGTCAGCCGCGTCGGTCGTCGCGTGGACGAATCGTCACCGATGGTCGACGCGCGCTTGCCGGATGGCTCGCGTGTCAACGCGATCATCCCGCCGCTGGCGCTCGATGGGCCCGTGTTGTCCATCCGTCGCTTCGGCGCCGGCCTGTCGGTTCGGCAACTGATCGAACTGGGCGCGTTCAACCAGGAGATGGTGACCCTGCTGTCGGGCTGCGTGAAGGCCCGACTCAACATGCTCATCTCCGGGGGTACCGGCTCCGGCAAGACGACGCTGCTGAATACGCTGAGTTCGTTCATCCCGTCGCACGAGCGCCTGATCTCC
>CAZMGX010000511.1:0-3461 GCA_964565915.1 uncultured Gemmatimonas sp. | reverse complement strand
TCCTTACTCGTTACTCCTTACTCGTTACTCCTTACTCGTTACTCAGAAGATCTTCAGGTTGATGTACTTACGAGGATTGGCCTTGAAGTCGGCGGCCAGGGAGTCCACGCGAGCGAGGAGCGAGTCGAGCCGCGCGTAGACCGCGCCATCGTTCATCAGCTTGCCCACCGTGCCGTTGCCGGTGTTGACCTTCTCGATGACACTCTGGACCTGGGCGTTGGTGGCCTTGAGGTCGCGGGAGAGGGCCTCGAGGTTCGCGGATGTCGTCCGCACATTGCTCAGCGTCGAATCGATCTTGACCGAATCGATCGCCGCGATGGTGTTGCGCAGCACTTCCTGCGTCTTGGTCAGCTGCGTCGATTGCTGCGCTACCACCGAGCTGACCTGCGTCATCAGCTTCGTCAGGTCCGCGATGGCGGCGCGCATGTCCTGCAGGCCGCCACCTTCCACGAACTCGGCGCGCGCCTTTCCGGTCATCGCGCGAACGTCCGCGGCGATCGAGTCGCCCTTCGTCAACAGCTCGGCGGTGCCGGGGGACCCCTTGCCAACGGGGATCGTATCGCCCGCGGCCATGAATGCCGTCGCGCCGAGCACTGGCTTCACAGCGATCAGCTGATCACCGAAGATGCCGTTCGCTTCGACGGAGGCCGTTGAGCCCTGCGGGATCCGATACTCCTGCTGCACCTTCACGTTCACGAGGAGGGTGCCGTTCGGATCGAGCTCCACCTTGTCGACGAAGCCGATCTGCACACCCGCCAGCAGCACCTGCTGCCCGCGCTTCAGGCCGGCGCCCCACGGGAAGCGGGCATACATGTCGTAGTTGCGGGACAGGCCGCCACGGGCGATCCACACCGTGCCGCCGATCCCGATCACGACCGAGGCGGCGAGGAGCAGTCCTACCAGTACTTCATCACGACGTTTCATATGCCAGATGGAAAGCGGTGCCCGACGGTGGCGTTTGCCATCGTTCGGTCATGCCTGGATGAATGGAGCAAACACGGCCGCGACGATCGCGTCGAGCACGAGAATGGAGACGGAGGCGATGACCACCGCCAGCGCCGTCGAACGACCAACACCCTCGGCGCCGGCCTCCGTGACGTACCCCTCATACGCGCAGACGAAGGCGATCGCACCACCGAAGCACACGGCCTTGATCAGGGAGTAGATGACCTGGAACTCGGTGAAGGCCAGCCGCAATCCGTCCGTGAAGTCCGACGTACGGACATCGGTCGCGAGGATCAGCGTGAGCCACGCACTGAAAATGGCGGTCGCATTGGCGATGATCGTCAGGGCAGGGATCATGACGAGCGCGGCCAGTAGTCGCGGCAGCGCCAGGTACGCGACCGGGTCGAACGACAGCGTCTCCAGCGCATCGATCTGCTCGGTGACGCGCATGGTGCCGATTTCGGCGGTCATACGCGCGCCCACCCGGCCGGTCAGCACCAGGGCGGTCAGCAGCGGCCCAAGCTCCAGCACGATACTCTGACGAGCGATCAACCCGACCACGGAGAGCTGGACGCCGGGGAAAAGCTGGTAGCGCGTCTGAAACGCCGTAACGCCGCCGAGGAACGCCGCCACGATGATGGCCAGCGGCAACGACTCGACGCCGATGGTGCGCATCTGGCGAATCATCTCCGGAAACCACGTGCCTGGTTCGCGGAGTCCTCGCGCGATGTCCCGCATGAAGTACGCGCGCTTGCCGATCGCCGACAGGATGTCGGCCGTCTGTCGCTGCGCCGCGCCAACAATCAATTGCAGCGGCATCAGGTGCGCACGCGCGCGAGCAGGAGCAGGGCCAGCAGGCCCACCATGATGTTCGGCATCCAGGCCGCGAGTTCCGGTTGCAGGAGGCCTTTCCCGCCGATGGCCTTGGTCAGTTGAATGAGCACGAGGAACAATACCGTAGTCGCGAGGCTGACGGCGACACCAAAGGCCGCCCCGCCGCGCTGTGAGCTCGTCGCCAAGGGAGCGCCGAAGAGCGCGATGATGATGCACGTCACCGGAATCGCCAGTTTGAGCATCCGCTCGACCTTGAGCAGGTTCACGTCCGTGCCGGACCGCTCGAGCGCGCGGATGAAGCGCGTCAGCTCGGCAAACTTCATCTCGGCCGGTTCCCGTTCGGTGGCGCGCAGCTCGTCCGGGCTTTCCTTGAGCCGGCGATCCATGATGGAGTCGAAGCCGAAGGCCAGGTCGATGGAGTCATTCGGGAGGACGTGCAACTGCCCTTTCCGCAGCAGCCATCCGCGGCCCGCCTTGTAGTGGCCGCTGTCGGCCGCGATCAGCAAGCCCGCGCGTTGCGCGGAGCCGCGCTCCTCGAGCTCGACCCGCTCGATCCGCTTCTTCTCCGTGTCGAGCGAGTAGATGCGATAGACGCGGCCGGCATCATTCGCGAAGGCGAAGTTGAAGCGCGCCGTCTCGCGGAACTCCGTCTTGCCGGCCAGGAGCTTGAGTCGTTTGGAATTCGCGGGCGGTGCCAACTCGCTGAACACGAGCCCGATGCCGGTGGCAAAGGTGGCCATCAGCAGAATCGGCGCTATGAACCGATAGAAGCTGATCCCCGACGCTTTTGCGGCCGTGATCTCGGAGTAGCGCGTGAAGGTGCCGATGGAAAAGACCGTGGCGAACAGCACGGCCGCTGGCAACACCATGAACAGCGTGTCCGGGATCCAGTAGAAGTAGCTCATCGCCACCGCCTCGAACGTCAGCTTGCGTTCCGTGTACTTGCGCAAGTTGTCGACGAGGTCGATGACGAACACCAGCACCGGAAAGCCGGCGGTGGTGACCAGGAAGATGCGGGCAAACTCGGCGGCGACGTACCGATCGAGCGGCGTGATGAAGGCCGAGCGGCCGCGCTGGCTGGACGGCGTGGGGGGAGCGCCCGTCACGCGGCCTGCTCGGTCGGGCCCACCGCGGGCGATGACGGCGGCGTGGCGCGTCGTGCTTGCTGTTCACGCATCAACTCGCGACGCACCTTGCGGTCGCGCCACCATTCGCGAATGCCGCCACCGCGTGAACTGTCGACGGTGGACTCGACGCGCCACAGCAGCACGATGCCGGCGATGGCGAAGGTCACGTTGGCAATCCACATCGCCACGGCCGCCGGCAGCCGGCCCTTATCGGCCAAGGCTTCGCCGCCCATCAGACAGATGTAGTAGAGACCGAACACCACGATGCTCACGCCGATGGTCACGCCGACCCCACCACGCGGAAAGCGCAGGGCAATCGGCGGGCCGAACAGCACGAACACGAGACAGGCGAAGGACAGCGCGAACTTCTTCTGGATCTCCACGGCCAAGCTGTCGAGTCCTTCGCGCGACTCCGACAGCTGGGCGGTCGCCGCCAGCATCGAGCCGCGGTTCATTTCCATCGTGTCGACCGGTGGCGCGGCCGCCTGGGCCGCGGCGAGGGCCGCGACCCGCGCCGCAGAATCGGCTGCCTGCTGCGCGGCCGCTTGGGCGGCC
>CAZMGX010000510.1:0-3471 GCA_964565915.1 uncultured Gemmatimonas sp. | reverse complement strand
ATCGCCATCGAGGAACTCGGCAAGGTCGATGCGTCCCATTCGATCACCATCAGCGCGCACACCACGCTGGGCACATCGCCGATCGTGAACTTCGGCACCAAGGCCCAGATCGAGCGCTATGTGCCGCTCCTGGCGAGTGGCAAGGTGCTCGGCGGGTTTGGCCTGACCGAAGATACGGCCGGCAGTGATGCGGGCGGCACGCGCACGACAGCGGTCAAGAAGAACGGGCACTACGTGCTGAACGGCTCGAAGCGATTCATCACACACGCCGGCGTCGGCGAAGTCTTCGTGGTCACGGCGGTGACGGATCCGGAAGCAGGCACCCGTGGGATTACCTCGTTCATCCTGACCAAGGACAGCGGTGACCTTGAGGCCTGCGCCGCCTTCGGCGTGGGACACGAGCCATCGCTGCCGGCCATGCCCGGCTTCACCTCGGGGAAGAAGGAAGACAAGCTCGGCTGGCGCTCATCGGACACGCGTGAGCTCCTGTTCGACAATGTCGAAGTGCCGGCCGAGAACCTGCTGGGCACCGAGGGGCTCGGGTTCATCAACTTCATGAAGACGCTGGACGCGGGGCGCATCGGAATCGCCGCGTTGTCGTTGGGGATCGCGCAGGGCGCGTTCGATGAAGCGCTCAAGTACGCGTCGGTGCGCAAGCAGTTTGGTGCGGCGATCGCCACGTTTCAGGGCGTCCAGTTCCAGCTGTCCGACATGGCCACGGAGATCGAGGCCGGCCGGCACCTCATGTACCACGCCGCGTGGCTGGCTCAGAATGGCCAGCCCTTCGGCAAGGAGGCCGCCATGGCGAAGTTGTTCTGCTCCGAGCTGGCGATGCGGGCGACGATCAAGGCCATCCAGATCCACGGCGGTTACGGGTATACGAAGGACTACCCGGTCGAGCGCTTCATGCGGGACGCCAAGATCTGCGAGATCGGCGAAGGGACCAGTGAGATCCAGCGCCTCGTCATCGGGCGACATCTGCTGAAGGGATTGCTGGGCTGACGCTGGTCCGGTAGTCTTCGGGAGCTGGTCGGTTCTTCCGATTTCCCGAAGGTCTGCAGTTTCGTAGCCGTCGCATCAGGCGCCGGCGGCCCGTGCGACTCGCGGGCCGTTTGCGTATCGGGCGGGGGCCGGACGAGGTCAGCGTACCATCGTCCGACGCCCGCCGATCGTCCCACCGCGCGTCACGCGTCACCGACGTGCATCGATCGCATGCCGCCGCGTTCTCTCCCGAGACGTGTGCCACCCGCCGCGATGGTATCCCGCGCGGGTCGAGCACCGCACCGGGCGCTGGTCGCGTGAACGATCGGACGAGCCGGTGGGGGAGCCCGTGACGTTGTCCGTGCCGTTGCTCAGAATGGGTGGCCGGGCTGTTCTGTGGGATCACCGTGTGCGTCACCACCCCGGGTCAAGCGGAGTCGCCGCCGCTCGGGTCGGTGGACCAACAACATGAAGCGTGAAATCCTGGTGAATGCGACGCCGCGTGAAACGCGCGTTGCAATCATCGAGGACGGCCTGCTGGTGGAACTGCTGGTCGATCGTCCGGACGCGCGTCGCATGGTTGGCGATGTGTACCTGGGCAAGGTCGAAGCGGTGCTTCCGGGGATTCAGGCCGCCTTCGTCAACATTGGCACCGAAAAATCCGCCTTCCTGCATGCTGCCGACGTCGTGGTTGAAGACGCGGCGGTCTCGGATGACGATGACGACGATGAGGATCCCTCTGCTGACGACAGCAGTGGCGGGGGACGTCGTGGTCGACGGGAAGTGCGCCCGATTCAGGACCTCCTGAAGCGCGGCCAAGACATCCTCGTCCAGATCACCAAGGAGCCCATCAGTACCAAGGGACCGCGCGTGACCGCGCAAGTTTCCCTCGCTGGGCGATTCCTGGTGTACATGCCCTTCGCGTCCAAAGTGGGCGTCAGCCGCAAGATCGACGAACGCAGCGAGCGGCAGCGGCTGCGGGCCATGGTGCAGGAGATCCTCCCGGACGATGTGGGTGGCGTCATCGTGCGCACCGTGTCCGAAGACGCCAACCAGGACACGTTCAAGCGCGAGCTCGACACCCTCATCAACAACTGGAAGCGCATCAAGCGGAAGACGCAGTTCACGCGTGCCCCCGCCCTCGTGCACCGCGAGACCAACGTCACCCGCGGCCTGGTGCGCGACCTCTTCAGCGCCAAGGTCGAAGGCGTCACGGTAGACTCCAAACAGGTCTACAACGAGATCACCGAGTACCTGCAGGGCATTGCCCCCGAGCTCGTGGAGCGGGTCAAGCTGTACGAAGAGACTGTGCCCTTGTTCGACAAGGCGGGCATCGAAACCGAGCTGCGCGACATCTTCAAGCGTCGGTGCGACCTGCCCAGCGGAGGGTATCTGATCATCGAGCCTACCGAAGCCCTGGTGTCGATCGACGTGAACTCGGGGCGGTACACCGGCAAGCGTGATCCCGAGAAGACCATCCTGAAGACGAACACGGAGGCGGCCCGCGAGATTGCCCGCCAGCTTCGACTGCGCGACGTCGGCGGGATCATCGTGTGCGACTTTATCGACATGGAGACGCAGTCCAACCGGGATCGCGTCCTCAACGAGTTGCGTCAGCACCTGGCCCGCGACCGCGCACGGACCCGCGCGTTCGCCGTCAGCGACCTCGGCCTGATCGAAATGACGAGGCAACGGGTCCGTCAGAGCCACTACCAGAGCATGACGGAAGCGTGCCCGACCTGCACCGGCACGGGCCGCGTGTTCACACCTGAAACGATCGTCCGACGGACCGAACGGGCCGTCCGAAGGATGGCGGCCGAGGGGCGCAAGGAACCGGTCACGCTCCGCCTGCACCCCGAGGTGGCGCTGCACGTCCTGGAGCAGGAGCACGACTTCGTCAAGCGACTGGAAAAGCTGGCCGGCTTCCCGCTCGAGCTGCGCGACGACCCCCTGCTCAAGCCGGATGAGATCAAGCTGGTCATGAAGGGGGCCCAGCGGGACGTCACTCAGCAGTATGCACTGGCGTAGTTGCGGCGGCCGCCAAGCCTTGACGGATAACTCCAAGCGGCATATGCTTCTAGGCTACGTCTCACACGCCTCATACCTGATCGATCCATGAGCTACGCCATTATCCGCACCGGCGGCAAGCAGTTCCGCGCCGAGCCGGGCAAGACGCTTCGTATTCCCTCGTTGCTTGGCGACGCCGGTACGGCCGTCGAATTCAACGACGTCCTGCTGGGCTCCGATGGCCAGTCGGTGCGCACCGGCATCCCGACCCTCGCCGGTGCCAAGGTGACGGGCGAGATCGTCAAGCACGGGCTCGACGACAAGATCATCGTGTTCAAGTTCAAGCGCCGGAAGAACTACGCGCGCAAGCAGGGCCATCGGCAGGGTTTCACCGAGGTCCGCATCAAAGACATCACCCTCGCCTGAACGAGGATCACATGGCTCATAAGAAGGGCGTAGGTACGTCGCGCAACGGGCGCGACT
>CAZMGX010000509.1:0-3474 GCA_964565915.1 uncultured Gemmatimonas sp. | reverse complement strand
GATCGGTGTGCGTCTCGCGGAGCCGATCATTCCGGGCCCGGTTTCGGTCCCCACGGGCACGACGCCGATGACGTTCACCTGGAATGCGGGAAGCGACTCGACGTCCGCGATCATTCTGTCGTTGCGCTATGCCAACCCGGCCACGTCGCCGTTCGCGAACGAGCAGATCTACTGCGCCCTGCGGGATGACGGAGCACATCAGCTGCCGACCACCGCACTCGCGGCGTTCCTGGCGTCTCCCAACGAGAAGCGGGTGCTGCAGATCACGCGGTGGCGGACACGCGAAACCCTCATCGACTCCCGGACGATTCTCCACGTCGCCACGTCCGTCGATACGTCGATCACGTTTCGCCCGTAGCACGCATCCAGCGAGACCAACGCATGGCGACGCGCATCGAGCGGGACCCCCTCGGCGAACTGGCCGTCCCCGACGCCGCGCTCTACGGCGTCCAGACCATGCGCGCCGTGGCCAACTTCGCGATCAGCGGGCTGCGTCCCCTCGAGCCGTTCGTCGTGGCACAAGTGTGGATCAAGAAGGCGGCCGCGTTGACGCACAAGGAGACGGGTCGCCTCGATGCGCAGCGCGCCGACGCGATCATCGCCGCCGCCGATGAGGTGTTGTCGGGGCGGCATCGCGATCAGTTCGTCGTGGATCCGTATCAGGCGGGAGCAGGGACCTCGCACAACATGAACGTGAATGAGGTCCTGGCCAATCGTGCCAATGAACTGCTCGGCTCCGCGCGCGGCGCGTATGCCCCGGTGCATCCCAACGACCATGTCAACATGGCGCAGAGCACCAATGACACCATCCCGACCAACATTCGCCTGGCCGTACTCTGGCGCCTTCCCCTGTTGCTCGGGGCGCTCGACGAACTCACGACGGCGTTGGCTGACAAGGGGCGCGCGTTCGACGGTATCGTGAAAGCCGGACGAACGCACCTGCAGGATGCGATGCCGATTCGCTTGGGGCAGGAATTCGCCGCGTATGCCGGGACGATGGAGCGATGCCGTCGTCGGCTGGTCGAAGCGGCTGATTACCTGAATGACCTCGGCATCGGCGGCTCGGCGGTGGGCACCGGGGTGATGGTGGAACCGCAGTACCCGGCCCTCATGAATCGCCATCTGATCGAGGTTTCCGGAATAGAAACCCTGCGGATCGGGGCCGACCACGTACAGCTGATGCAGAGTATGGGGGACGCCGCGGCGTTCTCCGCTGCGTTGCGTGGTCTGGCGCTGGATCTGTCGAAGATCGCAAGTGACCTGCGCCTGCTGGTGTCCGGGCCGCGCACGGGTCTCGACGAGATCAGACTGCCAGCTGTCCAGCCGGGGTCCTCCATCATGCCCGGCAAGGTCAATCCGTCCATTCCGGAGATGGTCAATCAGGTGTGCTTCCAGGTCATCGGGTGCGACACGACCGTTGCCATCGCCGCCGAGCACGGGCAACTGGAACTGAACGTGATGATGCCGCTGATTGCACACAACGTGTTGCTGTCGATGCAGATTCTCACCAGCGCCGTCGGCACGCTCGCCGAGCGCTGCGTGCGCGGCATCGAAGCGAATGTCGCGATGTGTGAGTACTGGGTCGAGCGCTCCGCGGCACTCGCCACGGCGCTGATGCCGCAAATCGGGTACGCCGCCGCGGCCGTCGTCGCAAAGCGATCGGTGCAGGAAGGCGTCCTCATCCGCGATCTCGTGAGCCGCGAACACCTCGTGCCCCCCGACGACGTCGCCGACGTGCTCGACTTGCGCCGGATGACCACCATCGGGGTGCCGTCGGGAATCCACCCGGCTGGCGCCGGTGGTTGAGCGAGCCCGCCCGATCACATTTTCGATGGCGATGAATTGACAATGGTGCTTGTCCTCTCGGACTGCCGCCCCTAGTCTCTATACATGCGCATTACCACCTGGGCCGAATACGGCCTCATTTGCGCGCTGCATCTGGCGCGCCGTGCCGGATCCGGTCCGGCGACCGGTCGCGATATCGCGGCGCGCGAACGACTGCCCGCCGATTACGTCGAGCAGATCCTCCTGCGCATGCGGCGCGCTGGCATCGTCAGCAGCACGCGCGGCGCGCGCGGTGGCTATACCCTCTCGCGGGCGCCGGAACTGGTCTCGGTGCGTGATGTGATTCAGGCGTCAGAATTGACGACCTTTGACCTCCACTGTGTCACGCACCCCGTCGATTCGGCGCGATGTGCGGAAGCCGAGAACTGCAGCATTCGCCCCGTCTGGTTGCTGCTTCAGCAGCGCATCGACGAGGTGCTGGAAGGCGTCAAGTTGAGCGATCTGATGACCGATGAATCGAGCGTGCGTGATCGCGTCGGATTGCCGCCATTCGAGCGGCGCGACGAGCGCGCGGGCGCGTTGCCGATACTTCAGGGCTGATCAGGATGGGGTTCCTCGCCGAATGGCGTGCCACGCGGGAACGGCGGCGGCTGGCCGAGAGCTACCTGCGGCGTGTGCTGACCCCCGCGGATGGTGGGGATGTGGAGTGGCTGGCCACGGTCACTGGCTCGCGTCCCGTGGCCGAGCGGGAGCTGGTGTTTGCCAAGCGGGCCATTGGGCTGATCGTGTCCGAACGGGATGCGTTGGACGATCGAACGGCGTCCGACGTGGTGCACGCCCTGTCCCCGATGGTTGACGCGGAGTCGCGCGCATCGGCGGAGCACGGCCGCCTGTGGTTGGTGCGCCGCCGGGAATACGCCACGGCCCTTTCTACCCGCGGGCAGACGGAAGCGCCTGCCGTGCGTCTGGCGCGCGTGCTGTTGGCCGGCGCCGGGGCAGCGGACCCAGCCCCGGACGACTTGGCCCGCGCCACTCGCCTCGTGCAGGGGGAGCGCGCCCGGGCCAACGACGCGCTGCGTCTGGTGTTCGGCGAGGCCTCGCTGCCCGAGGATGTTCGACCGTCAGCCATGCGGCCCTGATCGTCACGGGAGGGCGCCGGGGAGTCGCCGAAACGCACCGAGCCGGCCATGATGAGGGGGGCCGCGTGGAGACACGCGAACCACCAGCGTCATGACCGGCTCAGTGTGTGTAGTGCCGAAGGCCGGACTCGAACCGGCACGCCCTTGCGGGCACTGCGCCCTGAACGCAGCGCGTCTACCAATTCCACCACTCCGGCGACTCGCTCGATCGAAGCCGAGTGTGCAGGGAGGGGAAGAATAGACCGTGCACCATTCGGAAGTCAACTGACTAGTTTGGTTGGAAACATGGCAACCAAGGACACGAAGGACGCGGATGATGCAATCGAGCCGATCGCGCGGAACAAACGCGCCCGGCACGACTACGAAATCATCGATACCTGGGAGACGGGCATTGTACTCACCGGGACAGAGGTCAAGGCGCTCCGTGAGGGTCGCGCCAATCTCACCGATGCCTTCGGCATCGTGAAGGATGGGGAGGTCTATCTGCTCAACCTGCACATCGGCACGTACGGTCAGGGCAGCGTGTTCAACCACGACCCCACCCGGACAC
>CAZMGX010000508.1:0-3488 GCA_964565915.1 uncultured Gemmatimonas sp. | reverse complement strand
CCTTCGTATATCCGATCTCGGACGTGAAGTATCCGAGCAGTGTGAGTTCTTTCATCATCCGAAAATAGTGGGGCGGGGCATCGGGCTGTCGGGTCTCCATGTAGCTCTTGGCCTCGCGATCGAGTCCTTCCAGCAACGCCAGCCGCTGGGCGGGAGAAGCGGCCAGAAACGACGCGTTGTTCGCGGCCTTGCATGCCTCGTCGAGTGTCTTCATGCCCGTGCGAAATACGTCCTGGTCGCGCGGGGTGTACGCGTCGGTCACCATCAGCGCCATGAACGCGCCGACTTGCGCCGCTTTGGCACCGGGCGTCTTGGTTTCCGGCAGGATCGTGTCGGCGATCTCGTCGAGATACGCCACGTCGGTCGGAGTAAACGTGCCGATGTCGGCCGCTCCATCCGCCTTGGTCTTGCGGGTTTCGCCGCTGCATGCACTCACCAGGGCGCTGCCACCGATGAGGGCCGCACCGCCCAGCAACGCACTCACGCGCTTGATGGCCTCGCGACGGTGGATCACGTCGGCAATGGGCCCGGTCGTCTCACGCAGGTCAGACATGTGCTTGCCTCGTCAGAGATTGCGGCGGTTGATTTCCGCCACCGCGTGATCGGCCGCACGCGCGGTCAGCGCCATGTATGTCAACGACGGGTTCTGGCAGGCCGCCGACGTCATGCACGAGCCGTCGGTGACGAACACGTTCGGCGCATCCCAGACCTGGTTGTAGCGATTCAGCACGGAGTTCTTCGGATCGGTGCCCATGCGCGCGGTCCCCATCTCGTGGATGCCCATACCGGGGAAGTAGCCGTTGTCATACGTGCTGACATCCTTCACCCCGCACTGCTCCAGCATCTCGGCCATGTCCGCCATCATGTCGACGCGCATCAGACGCTCGTTCTCTCCGGTCGCACAATCGATCTTGATCACCGGCATGCCCCACTTGTCCTTCTTCGTCTCGTCCAGCGAGATGCGGTTCGCGTGATTCGGCAGCATCTCGCCGAAGGCGGTCGCGCCGATGCTCCAGCCGCCTGGCTGCGCCGCGGCGTCCTTGAACGCACCGCCGACTCCCAACTCGGCGACTGCTCGCGACCAGTCCGAGCGGCCCGCACCACCCTGATAGCCGAATCCGCGCAGGTACCCGCGCTTGTCACCGAACAGGTTGCGGTAGCGCGGAATGTAGAACCCGGTCGGGCGACGGCCATAGACGTTCTTGTCGTCAAGACCCTCCAGATTGCCGCGTGCACCGAGGCGGAAATGGTGGTCCATGAGGTTGTGGCCGAGCTCTCCCGAACTGCTGCCGAGTCCGCCGGGCCAGATGTTGGTGGCGGAGCGCATGAGCAACCATGTCGAATTGATCGTGGAGGCGCACAGGAAGACCACCTTTGCCTTGTAGTCGATCGCCTCGTTGGTAACGGCGTCGATGGCTCGCACTCCGGTGGCCCGCTTGCTGTCGGCGTCGTACAGCACTTCGCTGACAATCGACCAGACCTTCAGCGTCAAGCGGCCCGTCTTGACCGCCGCCGGCAACGTCGAGGACTGCGAGCTGAAGTAGGCGCCGTACGGACAGCCCAACCAGCAGGCATTGCGGGACTGGCACTGCGCGCGGCCTTCAAGGGGCTGTGTCAGGTTGGCCGTGCGGCCGGGGATGATGCGGCGACGCCCGTTGAACAGCTTCTTCAACCGGCCAGCGATCAGCTCCTCGCCGCAATTGAGCGGCATTGCCGGTTGGAAGGCGCCGTCCGGCAACTGCGGCAGGCCCTCTGCCGAACCGGCGATGCCGGCGAACTTTTCGACGTGGTCGTACCATGGCGCCAGTTCCGCGTAGCGAATCGGCCAATCGGTCGCGATGCCGTCTTTCGCGTTGGCGTCGAAGTCGTAGTCACTGAGGCGATAGCTCTGGCGCCCCCACATGAGCGAACGTCCGCCGACGTGATATCCGCGGAACCAATCGAACCGCTTGACCTCGGTATAGGGCGAGTCCTGATCGCTGGCCCACCAGTCCAGGTTCTTCTCATTCAGCGGATAGTCGCGACTGAGCACCGGGTACTTGGCGATCATCTCTTGCGTGCGGCCGCCACGATGCGGGTATGCCCAGGGCGGCTTGGTGGCGTTCACGTAGTCCGTGATGTGCTCGACGTTCTTTCCCCGTTCGAGCACGAGGACATTCAGGCCCCTTTCAGTCAGTTCCTTGGCGGCCCACCCGCCGGAGATTCCGGAACCGACTACGATGGCGTCGAACTGCGTTCCTTGCACGGCACTCTCCCTGGGACGGATTCAGGCGCGCGGGAAGGGGGCGCGCCGACAAGTCGGAGTATGCGCGTTGGAGCGCAAAATGGCGACCGCTCGCAGGTGAACAACGATATCGGATATCGGATGTCCGATATCTGATATCCGATATCGCCGTTCGTCTCGCCCTCAGGATTCCCGAATGGCCTGCATCGGCGTCGCCTTGTAGACATCCCGACTGGTCAGCAACCCGATCCCGATCGTCAAGGCCAGCATGCCCACCGCAATCACCATCGTGGGACCGATCGCGGGATCGAAGGGATCCTTGAACACGAACCGGGTCAGCCCCCACGCTCCCGCGAACGCCAGCAGCATGCCGGTCAGCGCGCCAAGGGCACCCAGCGCCGCGTACTCCGCCAACAGCACGCGCGCTACCTGGGCTCGCGATGCGCCGAGTGTCCGCAACAGCACCCCTTCGCGCAGACGGGCACGGCGCGTCGCGGCCACGGCACTGAACAGGACCGGGATGCCCATGGCCAACGAGAAGATGCCAAGGAAGCGAATGGCGAGTACCACACGGTCCACGATCGCACCAACCGTTTGCCGCACCAACGTCAGGTCGAGGCTCGAGATGTTCGGAAACCGACGCACGACGTCGCGTTGGATCGCGGCCAGGGCCTCGGCCGACGTCACGTTGGCCACCAGCACATACTGCTGCGGGGCGCGGCGGATGGCCTCGGGCGCAAAGACCACGAAGAAGTTCGCTTCGAAGCGCGCCCAGTTCACCGTCCGCAGATTGCTGACGACCGTCTTCACGGGCACCCCTTGAACGTTCCAGGTGACCGTGTCACCGAGCCTCACGCCGAGGTCGGTGGCCAGGTCCGTCTCCAGCGAGATGAGAAACGGCGCGTCGGGATTGGAGGCCCGCGTCGCACTGCGCGCGGCGCTATCGGGGAACCACGTGCCCGAGACGAGTGTCTCGGTTCCCATCAGCGAGTCGCGATACGTCGACCGATACTCGCGGCGCAGCGCCCAGTTGGCGCGCCGAACCGTGTCCGCCATCAGCGCCGTCACATTGCGGCCGTTGATGGCGTCGATGCGCATGGTGACGATGGGCGTCTTCTGCACGATCTGGTGCGATCCGCTGCGCAGCATCGAATCCAGCGGGGGCGCCTGGTCATCCTGCACGTCGAAGAACAGCAGGTTGCCGGCACTGGCGTCGGCCGTGGACTGTACGCGGCCCAACAAGTTGGCCTGCACGAGATACACG
>CAZMGX010000507.1:0-3499 GCA_964565915.1 uncultured Gemmatimonas sp. | reverse complement strand
GCGCGACATGCAGCGCGCGCAGGCGTGGGTGCAAGGGGAGATGAAGCGCATTGGCCTCGTCAACGTTGCCGCCGAGCCGTTCATGGATTTTGGCGTCACGTGGGACAACGAGTATGTATCGGTACATCTGCTCGAACCGGACTACCAACCCATGGTTGGCTACCCGGTCGCGCACACGGGCAACACGCAGGGAAAGCAGGTGGTGCCCGCGGTGATCGTCGACCTGATGCTTCGGGCTGACCTCGAGAAGTATCGCGGAACGCTGAAGGGGAAGGCGGTACTGGTGACGCCGCCCGCGACGATCGATCTCACCCCACTCACGAATGGGGTCCCTCGGCTGACCGCGCAGGACCTCGAGGCGCGCGAGCGGACGGTCATCGCCCCGCCGCGCGCCACGCCGCCGCGCACGGTCCGGAACGTGGAGTTGCTGACCGCCGAGGAAAAGCTGGCCTTCTACGCGGCCGAAGGGGTCGCGGCGGTCCTTCAGAGTGAGAGCGGGTGGCTGGGCGCGGTACGGGCCTTCTCGCGTCCCGGCTCACGAAACGATCAATGGTCGCGCGCGGGAATGCTCGCATCGCCGGCCATCGTGGCCATCACGCCCGAGCACTACAACCGCATGTACCGCATCCTCCGGCGCAACATCCCGGTGAAGGTGGAAGTGGAGGTGCGCAATCGGATCGGCGAGCGTGCGGAGCAGGCGATGAATCTCGTGGGCGAGATCCCTGGCGGAGATCTGAAGGACGAGGTTGTCATGTTGGGGGCGCATCTCGACACGTGGCATGGGAGCCCGAATGCGAGCGACAACACGTCTGGTGTGGCGGTCGCGCTCGAGGCCATGCGAATCCTGAAGGCCATTGGCGCCAAGCCCCGGCGCACCATTCGGGTCGCGCTGTGGGCCGGTGAGGAACAGGGACTGTTCGGTTCGCGTGCTTACGTGAAGCGGCACTTCGGCGACCCTCGTGACCCGGCCGTCGGCGTGAAGCCGGCGTACGAGAAGTTGTCCGTGTATTTCAATCAGGACTACGGGGCAGGCCAGTATCGCGGCATCATGCTGCAAGGCAACGAAGAGGCGCGCGCGCCGCTGACGGCGTGGATGGCACCGTTCCGCGACCTCGGCATGACGGCGGTTTCGAACCAGAGTCTCGGCAGCACTGATCACGTGGCGTTCGACGAAGTGGGCCTTCCCGGCTTCCAGTTTCTGCAGGATCGCATACCCGGTACGGGCGGACACACGAATCTGGATTTTCTCGATACCATCCAGGCCGAAGACTTGATGAAGAACGCGGTGATCGTGGCGTCGTTCGCGTACCACGCGGCGATGGCCGATACGCGTATGCCGCGCAAGAGGCAGTAGACGAGCGGGAAGCCGACGTACGTCCCTGACACCGCTCGCGAGGTGGCATGCTCCTCCAGCCGGATGTCACATGAAGATCGGAATTCCATTCGAACACGATGCGCACGAAACACGTGTTGCGCTGGTGCCGGATGCCGTCGGGCGACTGGTGTTGCTCACGGAGATCACGCAGGTGTGAGAGCCGGGGCGGATGCGTTAGCATTGAGTGAGAACGCAACGCTCTCATCACCGGATGCCGCACCGTGCTGGTCCCGAAGCTATTCACGACACTCAGGGGCTATACTCGCGAGCAGGCTGTCGCGGATGTCACCGCGGGGGTGATCGTCGGGATCGTCGCACTGCCGCTCGCCATTGCGTTCGCGATCGCCAGCGGAGTGACGCCGGATCGTGGCTTGTGGACGGCGATCATCGCGGGATTCCTGATCTCCGTGCTGGGCGGTTCACGGGTGCAGATCGGTGGCCCCACCGGCGCATTCGTCGTGATCATCTACGGCGTGGTGCAACAACACGGTGTGGGCGGACTCGCCGTTGCGACCTTCATGGCCGGCATCATTCTGGTGCTGCTTGGTGTCGCGCGTCTGGGGACGGCGATCAAGTTCATTCCCATGCCCGTGGTCACCGGCTTCACCAGCGGCATCGCCATCATCATCGTGTCCAGTCAGGTCAAGGACTTCTTCGGCTTGCGCATGGGAAACGTGCCACCGGAGTTTCTCGACAAGTGGGTCGCCTATGCGCAGGCGTTCGGAACGGTCAACTCCAGCGCCGTGCTTGTGGCAAGTCTCGCCCTCGGCATCATCGTATGGTGGCCACGAGTCAGTCACCGCGTGCCGGGCCCGTTCGTCGCACTGATCGTCACCACCCTGCTGGCCGACTGGTTGGATCTGGACGTCGACACGATTGGGAGCCGCTTCGGAGCGATCAGCGCGTCGATCCCCACGCCGGTCGTGCCGGACCTGACGATTGAGCAGGTGAAGTCGCTGATTGGCCCGGCGTTCACCATTGCGTTGCTCGGGGCGGTCGAGTCACTGCTGTCGGCCGTGGTCGCCGACGGCATGATCGGCAGTCGCCATCGCTCCAACATGGAGCTCGTGGGGCAGGGCATCGCGAACATGGTCGTTCCGTTCTTCGGCGGCATTCCGGCCACGGGTGCGATCGCCCGCACCGCGACGAATGTGAAGAACGGAGGACGTACGCCAGTGGCGGGCCTCACGCATGCCGTCACGCTGCTCGTCATCACGTTGTTCGCTGGGCAATGGGCGGCACTGATTCCGATGGCGACGCTCGCCGCGATTCTTGCCGTGGTCGCCTATCACATGTCCGAGTGGCGCACTTTCCTTTCGGGGCTCAAGTCACCGCGAAGTGATGTAGTGGTGCTGCTCGCCACGTTCTTGCTGACGGTGCTGGTTGACCTTACGGTGGCGATCGAGGTGGGCATCGTCTTGGCGGCGCTGTTGTTCATGCGGCGCATGGCCGAAGTGACGAGTGTGATCGCGGTATCTGGTCGCGATGACACCGAGGGCGACCGCATCACGCGGCCGCAACGCACGATCCCGCCCGGTGTGCAGGTCTTCGAGATCAATGGCCCGTTTTTCTTCGGGGCGGCCGAGAAGTTCAAGGACACCCTTGGCACCATTGCCGGCTCGCCGCGGGTGCTCATCGTACGCATGCGCGACGTGCCGGCGATCGATGCCACCGGTATCCACGCGCTGCTGGATGTGGTGAAGCGAAGCCGCAAAGATGGCACGGTGGTCCTGCTGACCGAGGTGCATGCGCAACCGCTCGAGGCATTGACCAAGTCGGCGGCACTGGACGTGATCGGCGCCGGCCAACTGTATCGGTCATTGGATGCCGCCCTGGAGCGCGCGGCAAGCGAACCGTAGAACCGGCTTCTGCGCCTTACGGTGCGCGGACCACCGCAGTATCGGGGTCACGCTCGATGACGATGGTGAACTCCTTCGCGAGTGCCACGATACCGGCGACTGCCGCCCAGAACGGCATGAGCACGGCCCCGGCCACGCCGGCCGTCAGTGGCATGTCGAGGAGTGTTCGGCCGCTGGCGTTGCGAATGATCACGCGTCGGACATTGCCTTCGCGAAGCAATTGCTTCAGCGTCGCCTTGAGCTTGTTGCCGGCTACCTTGATTTC
>CAZMGX010000506.1:0-3501 GCA_964565915.1 uncultured Gemmatimonas sp. | reverse complement strand
GCGTGTTCTGCACCTGGATGGGCGCGGAGAATTCCGTCGCGCTCGCGCCGCCGAGGTCGTCGATGACCGTCACCTCGAGCTTGAACCACGCATGGGCATCCCCGGCGCCGGGCGTAAAGTCCTGCGACCCGGCGACGGCGGAAGGCCGGCTCGCGGTAGTAGCGCAGCTTGCGGACGATCACGCCACTGAAGTACTCGGCCGTGTCGACGAGATTGCGCGTGGGGTCGGGGTGCGGTCTTGTGATGTACAGGAAGTCCCCAGACCGGACGACATCGACGACGACGGAATCGGTTTGGGCGCCGCCGCCCTGCGGCGTGGCGGCGAACACGCGGATGTCACTCATGCGTCCCGTGGACACCGTGGTATCGCGACCATTGCCACCCGGCGTCCCACTCCCGCCGCGATCGTCGAAGATGCGCGTGTCGGTCGTGCGCCCGATATCCAGCGGTACCAGCCGGGCTTCGATCAGATACGTCGGTGCGAAGTCGCCCGGGAGCCGAAAGCTGAACGGGAGTGCGGCGCCCTGCGCCAGTGTGGCCTTGAAGTACGTCGACCGCGCGGGGTCCGGGCCGCCGGTCGGTGACGCGCCACACCCGACGATCGCGACGGCCGCGGACGCCCCGACGAGGGCGCGGACAGCGCGGTTCCAGAATTCCTGCATGCGGCCTCCAATGCCGGGGGACTACCCGTCATCTTTAGGGATCGCCGAGGCGCTGTCAAGCGATTCCGGTGTCGTTCGTCCCTCGCCTGACTCGGCCTTTCGTTTCGTCTCCCTTTCGTCACCCCTCGCATGCCCCGCGTTGCGTTCCTTGGCCTCGGTGCCATCGGTACCCCAATGGCTCGCCATCTGGCCGCGCCGGAGTTCGATCTTGTCGTGTGGAATCGGACGCGCTCGCGCGCCGATGCGTTCGCCGCGACGACGTCGGCGCGCGTCGCGGCCACTCCGGCGGAGGCGGCTGTCGGACGCGACGTCGTGATCACCTGTCTGCCGGTCTCGCGCGACGTGGAGGCGTTGTTGGACGGCCCGTCCGGGCTGCTTGCCAGCATGTCGCGCGGTTCGACATTGGTGGACTGCACGTCGGGTGACGCGGCGACGTCCCGGCGGATCGCGGCGCGCTTGGCGGCGCAGGGGATCACGTTCGTTGACGCGCCGGTCTCTGGTGGCGTGGCCGGCGCCGAGAAGGGGACACTGACGGTGATGGTCGGTGGTCACGAGGAAGTGCTCGAGCGCGTGCGGCCAGTGCTGGAGTGTTTCGGCACCCGCATCGTGCATTGCGGGGACGTGGGCGCTGGTGACGCACTCAAGGCCGTCAACAATGCGCTCCTGGCGATGCACATCTGGGGGACGGCCGAGGGGTTGGTCGCGCTCGAGAAGGCCGGCGTCCGTGCCGAAGTGGCGCTCGAAGTCATCAATGCCTCGAGCGGTCGCTCCAACTCCAGCATGAATCTCTTTCCTGAGCGTGTGCTCACGCGCGCCTTCCCGCGCACGTTCCGATTGGCGCTGCTGGACAAGGACGTCGGCATCGCGGCCGAGCTGGCGCGCGAGCAGCGGGTGCCGTCACCACTGTTGCAGTTGACGGCCGAGTTGTTCCGCATTGCGCACGACGAACTGGGAGAGGCCGCCGATCACGTGGAGGCGGTGAAGGTCGTCGAGCGCATGGGCGGGGCGCAGATCGGTGCGCAGATCGACACCGTGTCGGCGCCGGCCGACGTGAACGCGGACGCGACCGGCACGGGGGCCGCATGACATCAGTTGTCGAGACGGGCATGATGGAAGTCGTGGCGACGACGGACGTGATTCGCGCGCAGTTCCCGGCGCTGCAGCGGCATGATGGCCCGTATTCCGTTGCCTACTTCGACGGACCCGGTGGCACGCAGGTGCCGCGCCGCGTCGTGGACGCGATGGCCGACTATCTGCTGCACCACAACGCCAACACACACTGGGCATACCCGACGAGTGTGGAGACGGATGCGCTGCTGCATGACGCGCGTGTCACGCTCGCCGATTTTCTGGGCGCCGGCGCCGGCGAGATTTCGTTCGGCGCCAACATGACGACGATCCTCTTCCATATCGCGCGGGCGATCGGGCGGACGTTGTCGCCGGGCGACGAGATCATCGTCACCGAACTCGACCATCATGCCAACGTGGCCCCGTGGCAGGCACTGGCCCGCGAACGCGGCGCCGTGTTGCGATGGCTGCCGTTGGATCTCGAGACGTTCCGGCATGAGGCCGGCGGGCTTGAACGCTTGCTGACGTCGCGCACAAAGGTCGTCGCCATCGGGGCTGCGTCCAATATTCTCGGCACGATCAGCGATGTGCGCGCCCTCGTGGCGGCCGCGCGAGCGGCCGGTGCGATCACGGTCGTGGATGCGGTGCACTATGCACCGCATGCGCTCGTCGATGTGCGCGACATCGGTGCTGATTTCCTGCTGTGCAGCGCGTACAAGTTCTATGGTCCGCACATCGGCGTGTGCTACGGTCGGCACGACGCCACCGCGGCGCTCGATCTGCCGCGTCTCGAGCCGGCGCCGGACTACGTGCCCGAGTGCCTCGAGACCGGCACCCAGAACCACGAGGGTATCGTCGGCGCGGCGGCGGCGGTTGAGTTTCTCGCGTCGCTGGCGCCCGACAGTGGTGATCGGCGCTCGCGCCTTGGCGTCGCCCTCCACGGGTTGCACGCGCGCGGCGAGCTGCTGCTGGCGCAGCTTTGGAATGATCTCGCGGAGATTCCGGGGGTGACGTTGTATGGGCCGCGCCCCGGCACCCCACGCACGCCGACGTTGTCATTTCGGGTGCAGGGACATCCCTCGGAGGCCGTTGCGCGGGCACTGGCCCCGCGCGGCGTGTACGTGTCGCACGGCGATTTCTACGCCTCAACGGTCGCGCGCCGGCTGGGTGTCGCGGAGGAAGGGCTCGTGCGCGCGGGGTGTGCGTGCTACACGACGGCCGATGAAGTCTCGCGTCTGGTGAGCGGTGTCCGAGACCTCGTGTCGGGGGCGATCTGAGCGCCGCTGCACGCCGGTTCATGATACGCGCGGTGATGCTGGCCGGTGGCCTCGTCGCGTGCTCGCGCCAGACTGATCGTCCTGACGCCCCGCCGGCCGCCGAGTTCCTCTTTGCGGCGGGTGACTCGACGTTCTGGGTGCGCAGCAGCGAGGAAGGCGTGCGGGTGCGCAGCGCGCCGATCCTGCTCACGCAGGTCGACGGACGGTTCTTCGAGGTCTTCATCGCCGAGGCGGGCGTGGATTACGAGCAGGCCGGGTTCGCGGCGGCGCGCATCGTCGCGCGCGACGTCACCAGGCGTGATTCGATCATCCTGTTCGATGATGGCTCGGTCATGCGCGAGGCCGCGGCGTGGCAACGGCGCCATCCGACCGAGGTGCCGATCGATCCGGACAGCGAAGAGCTGCCCGATGATCCGGCGACGATGGTGTCGGAAGAAATCGAGATCCTCGATGTCCATGGTCCGTGGGTGACCTTCAATCACCTGCTCGATGTC
>CAZMGX010000505.1:0-3512 GCA_964565915.1 uncultured Gemmatimonas sp. | reverse complement strand
GTCGTCGGCGTCGTGGTGGTCGCCGCCGTCCCCGTGGTGGTCGCGACCGTGGCGGTCGTGGGCAGCTTGCTGTTCGTCGAACGGCGGTTCACGGCGCGATTGACCTCAGACGCCATTGGCAGCAGCGTCTCCGCGGCCCAACGCGCCGACCTGCGCCGGGACATGGCGCTGGGAGGGATCGTCGCGCTGCTCGTGGCCTTCGTGCTGGCTCAGCGGCTCTCGCGTTCGGCCGTCGAGCCGTTGACCACGCTTCGTGCAGACGCCCGCGCACTCGCGGAGGGAGACCTCGCCCGACGCCCAACCCTTCGTGACAACACGGAGGCCGGCGAACTCGCCGATGCGTTCCGAAAGATGGCGGATCAGCTGGAGACGCGACGCCGCGCACTCGCCGCCGAGGAGGAACTGCTCGTGGCGCTCACGGAATCGCTCAACGAAGGGGTCGTCGCCGTCGATGCGCGTCAGCAGGTGGTGCGGATCAACGAGACCGGGCGACAGTTGTTGCGCCTGAAGGAGCCCGTGCCGTTTCCGGCTGAGTATCTGCCGCGCGACCGGACGCTGCGCGAGGCGCTCGCGGCGGTGCTGCAAGGGTTCGACGCCGTCCCCGGCGAGGTCCGCGTCGACGACCGTACGCTCTCGCTCACGGCGCGTCCCCTCCCGGCAGGCGGCGCTGTTCTGGCCTTGTACGACCTCACGCCTTTTCGGCGTTTGGAAGCGGTGCGCCGCGACTTCGTCGCCAACGTGTCCCACGAGCTGCGGACGCCGCTGACCGTGGTCGGTGGGTTCGTGGAGACCCTGCAGGACGAAGAGCTGCCGACCGACTTGCGTCGTCGGTTCCTCGGCATGGCCGAGAGCAACGTGCGTCGCATGCAACGAATCGTCGATGACCTGCTCGACCTGTCGCGGATCGAATCCGGCGGCTGGATTCCCAATCCCATCGAGCAGGACTTTGGCGCGGTGGCCAACGAGATCGCCGGGCCGATGCTGGAGACAGCGCGGGCCAAAGGTGTCGCGCTGCGTGTCGAGGTCGGTCGCGACGCCACAACGCTGTACGCAGATTCCACCGCCACCCGACAGGTCCTCAGCAACCTCGCGGAGAATGCCTTGCGACACACGATGGCGGGCGAGGTCGTGTTGTTCTCCGAGAGAGACCCGGCCGGCGTTTGGATCGGCGTGCGCGATACGGGGATCGGCATCACGGCCGACCACCTGCCCCGTATTTTCGAGCGGTTCTATCGTGCCGACCCCAGTCGCTCTCGCGAGGCCGGCGGCACCGGGCTGGGGCTCGCGATCGTGCGTCATCTGGCCGAGGCCCACGGAGGCAAGGTTCGCGCCGAGAGCATCCCGAATGTGGGAACGACGATCGCCGCCCTCTTCCCCAAGTCCGAGTAACTTTCCGGCAGCCTGTGTGAATCGCCGTTCCTGGCGGTACCGCCTTCACCACTCCGGACATGCTGATGTCACGCTTCTCCCTGCGCCCCCTTCTGCTGGCGGGCGCGTGCGCGCTCGTGGTGTACACATCGGCTGCTGAGGCGCAACCCGCCCGATCGCCCTCCGCGCGCAAGGCACCCGCCGCCGCCATCCCCACACCCGAATCAGTGTTCGGGTTCAAGGTCGGAGCCGACAGCAGCCTGTTCCTCTACGACCAATCCATCGAGTACTTCCGCCGGCTGGCCAAGGCGCAACCGACACGCGTCAAGTTGCTGGACGTCGGCAAGACCAGTACGGGGCATCCGTGGACGGCCGTGCTCATCTCGTCGCCGCAGAACCTCGCAAAGCTCGAGCGGTACCGGCAGATCAACCAGCGACTGGCGCGCCCGGAAGGACTGACCGACGAGCAAGCGAAAGCCCTCGCGCGCGAAGGGCGCGCGTTCGTGGACATCAGTGGCGGCCTGCATGCCTCCGAGATTGCCGGCTCACAGCACACGCCGGAACTCGCGTACGAGTTGCTGTCGAAGATGAATGAACCGGAGACGAAGGAGATCCTCGACAACGTGATCTTCTTCCTCTGGCCGTCCATCAATCCCGACGGGCAGGACATCGTGGTGAACTGGTGCAAGGAGCGCTTCGCGGCGAAATCCCCGCTGCAGGCACCGATGGAGCTGTATCAGAAGTACGTGGGCCACGACAACAACCGTGACAGCTACATGCTGAACGTGGTCGAGTCGCGCGTGGTCGCGCGCACGTGGCGCGAGTGGGAGCCACAGATCATCTACGCGCATCACCAGTCGTCGCCGTTCCCGACGCGCATGTGGATCCCGCCCTTCGCCGATCCCATCGGCCTGTACGCCCCGCCGCTCATGAGCCGCCAGGTCAACGCGATCGGCATGCGCATTGCCGCCGAACTCGATGCCAAGGGACAGCCGGGGGGCGTCCACATGCTGGCCACGTTCGACGCGTACTACCCGGGTTACATCGACTACATGCCGATGTATCAGAACATCAACGCCTGGTGGACGGAAACGCAGGGTGGCAACTGCGGCATCCCGCGCACGTCGACGGTGAACGAACTGCCCAACGACTACAAGTCGCTGATGCCGACGTCGATGTACTCGAGCCCGTGGGCCGAGGGGACCTGGACCTTCCGGCATCAGATCGACTACATGGTGACCGCCAGCATCGCCACGCTTCGCTATGCCGCCCGTTTCCGCGAAGAGCTGTTGTACAATCGGTATCAAGCCGGCCGCAATACCATCCAGCAGTATCGCAAGGGCCCGCCGTACGCGTACATCGTACCGCAGGCACAGCGTGACCCGATGGCGCCGGTTGAATTGTTGCGCCGCCTCGCTTTTCTCGGCGTCAATATCCGCCAACTGGATGTCGACGCGACGTTTGAATCCACGGTGTATCCCAAGGGCACGTGGGTGATTCCGATGGATCAGGAGTACGCACAACTCGTGCGCGAACTGCTCGAAGTGCAGAAGTATCCCGAGCTGGGTGACGACCTGCCCTACGATGCGGCGGGTTGGACGTTGCCGATGCAGATGAACGTCAATGTGGTGGAAGCAAAAACACCCCTCGCCGACGCGTTCCGCTCTGCCATGAAACCGGTGGTCGGCACACCGGATGCGTGGGGAGCCTCGGGCGACTATCCGCTCACCACCAACGCGATGGCCGCCGGCATCGTCCCGGCGGCGGGTGGCATCACAGGCAGAGGCGACGCGATCGCCCTCGACCCGACCCAGAACAACAGTTTTCGCTTCATCAACCGGGCGCTTGCGGCAGGCGGCAGCGTACGTGTCGACACCGCGACCTCCGCCCAGTCATCGCGCTATGTCGTCACCGGCGTCGAATCGGCGAACGCCGAGCGGTGGGCGAAAGAACTGGCGGTGCGCGCCGAGCGCACCAGCGTGGGCACCACCGCCGTGCTGGCCCCCACCCGCATCGCCCTCTACAAGGCCGCCCCCGGCAACATGGATCAAGGGTGGACCGAGTGGCTCTTCGACACCCACGAATTCAAGTACACGCTGATCGGGCCCGACGTGCTGCGCAGCGGGAATCTCGGCGCGCGATTC
>CAZMGX010000504.1:0-3513 GCA_964565915.1 uncultured Gemmatimonas sp. | reverse complement strand
AGAGCAAGTCGGTCGCGGCGCGTGTGTTCATTTTGTCGGCCGGCGTGATCATGAACATTGTGCTCACGCTCTTTGTGTCGAGCGGCATTTTCTACGTGTACGGCAACGCCTATCGGCCGGCGGTCATCGATTCGGTGGTGGTAGGGGCGCCGGCGGCGAATGCCGGCCTTCTGCGCGGCGACCAGATCGTTGCAGTGAATGGCGAAGCCGTACGCGCGTGGGACGAGGTAGTCGATCGCATCGCGCCGGTGATCGACGGGACCGTGTCGCTGGAGGTGCAGCGCGGCACCGAGCGCGTCACGGTCTCGGTGGCTCCGCAAGCTGCGGACGTCGACGACCCCGCCACCGGGATCAAGCGCCGCGTCGGTCGCGTCGGCATTCAGGTGCGAGACTCCCTTGCACGCGAGAGCATCGGCGTGCTGAAATCCATGTCCCTTGGCGCGACGGCAACCTGGGCGATGACGCGCAATGTGGCGAGCGTGCTGAAGGGGCTGGTCACGGGGCAGGTGTCGGCGAAGAACTTGGGTGGACCGATTCAGATCGCCCGCACCTCGGTGCAGGCCGCACGTCGTGGTGCGGAGACCCTCTGGTCGCTGATTGCCTTCCTGAGCCTGAATATCGCGATCCTGAACCTTGTGCCGATTCCCGTTCTGGACGGCGGGCAGATCCTGCTCGTGTTGGCCGAGGCGGTGAAGGGCAGCGCGTTCAGTGCGCGGACGCGCGAGGGATTTGCGCGCGTCGGCGTCCTCGCGGTGCTGGCGCTGATTCTCCTCGTCACGTTCAACGACATTCGCTCGACCTTCACCCGCTGACGTGCGAGTGCTGCGCACCGTTCCCTCACCGTTCGGCTGCGTCGCAGTGAAAGCCGCGGCGCTGGTGGTGGTGGTGGTGTTGGCGGCGGCCACGGGTTGCCGGTCGACGCCGCGCCCCGCACCCGGCACGGTGCTGACCGATGTTCCGGCGGCGGGTGAACCGCGCATCGCGCGTTTACCGCGTGACGCCTCCCGTTTCATCATCGAAGTGGTGGATGACAGCACGGCCCGCTTCAAGCCACGTGAAGTGACGTGGGTTCGCGAAGGGATGATCGCCTACGCGGTGGATCCGGTGAATCGGGATGCGCTCGTCGCCCAGTTGCGCATCACGTCCGTCTGGAATGGCATGGCCGTTGCCCTGGTGACGTCACAGGTCACGCGCGTGACGCCGCAACACGTCATCGCCTTGACGCCTCCACCGACACCGTGGTGGCGCGCGCGTCGTTTCTGGGTGGGCGCGCTTGTGGGGACGCTGTTTGGTGGGGCCGTCGGCGGCACCATCGGGGCGCTCGCGACGCCCTGAGCCGGCTCCCTGCGGCGTTCGTCGCGGCGTGAATCTCCCTGCCCGTCCGCGCGCTGGTCCGCAGCGTCAATCACACTTCAGGCGAATCGCGCGGGAGCGCGCTTTCTCGTCGCCATCACGGGTGAGAAGCAACGTGTCATTGCTGTAGGGATAACACCCCTGCGCCGTCGCCTTGACTTCATAGCGACCAACGGGCAGCAGCACGGCCTTCGCACTGTCGGCCCGCACATCGACGGAGGTCCCGCCGTCCAGCGACTCGAAGCGCACGCGCGCGTCTTCGGGAACGACCGTGAAGCGCACACCGACGCACGTCCGGACGGCAAGCGAGAGCGTCGCCTGCTCCCCGGCGGCGAGTCGCACCACCGAGTCTCGCGAGGCCGCGGCGCATTCGGGTGGCGCCTCGGCGATGACCGCCTTCACCGCGAAACGCTGCACACCGTTCCGTTCGATCGTGGCCGTGCCGCGACCAACGGGAACGCTATTCACGTACAGCTGCGCCGAGTCGCTGGCGGTGATCACCAGGCGCGTCTTCACGACCGCGACCGCCGCGCGACGGGTCGTGTCGACGGGAGGCGGTGTCACGGTGGGAATCGCTGGCGCGGTGTCGGTGACCGCCGCGACTGCCGGGGTATCGGCCACCACGCGCGGGAGGGAGTCGGTCGGTGACGAGGCGGGGTCGCGCGCAAACAGCGAGGAGGGTGTTCTTGCCCATGACGCAATCGAGTCACGAACACCTGGTGATTGCAGGCCGATCCAGCTGACCCCTATCAACAACACCGTCATCACGCCGATGGCGAGCCATGGACGACGGCGTGGCGGCTCGGCGCGAACGACGGGCGGATAGGCGGTAATTGTCTCATCCGCGCCGCCGCTCGTCGCGACGAGGTTTCGCGGCGTCGGCGCGGTGTCGAGCGTGGCCAGTGCGTCGGCCACCTCGAGTGCGGAGCCGTAGCGGTCGTCGGGTGACTTCTGCATCAGGCGACGTAGCACGGCATCGAAGGCGTCGGAGATATCCGGCACGACGAGCCGCGCCGACGGCACTTCCGCTTCGACGTGCATTCGCGCGACCGCGTACCAGTCGTCGCCTTCGAAGGGCACGCGACCGGTCACGGCGCGGTAGAGGGTCACCCCCAACGCGTACAGGTCGCTGCGCCCGTCGACCTCGAGGCCGCGCGCCTGCTCCGGGCTGAAGTAGTGCGGCGTGCCCATGACCTGGTTCGCGCCGCTGCGGGCGGGGTCGTTCCCGGAATCGAGCGCGCGCGCGAGGCCGAAATCCGCGACGACGGCGTCTCCCGCGCTGCTGATGAGGATGTTGTCGGGCTTGATGTCGCGGTGCACGATGCCGCCGGCATGCGCCGCTACCAGGGCCGCCGCGACACCCAACCCGATACGCACGACGTCGGCCTCGGGCAGCCTCGGGAGGACCTCGAGGCGGCGGGCAAGGGACAACGGCATGAGGTCCATTGCGACGAACGAGGCGGACCCGACCTGTCCGACATCCCGCACGGTCACGATGTTGGGATGTCGCAGGCGGGCCGCGGTGGCGGCCTCCCGACGAAAGCGGGCCTCCGCGTCGGGTTGACCCGCGAATTCGGGGCGCAGGATTTTGAGGGCGACCGGAATCTCGAGATCCCGGTCGACCGCCTCATAGACCCAGGCAAAGGCCCCCCCGCCAAGGAGCCTGGTCACCCAGTATTTGCCGATCTGTTGGCCGAGGTATCGTTCGGGCACGGTAAGGTCCTTTACAGACAGAGCGAGGTGGAGTAAACTACCGTGCTTCATACAATTGCGCGCAAAAACGCGGCGCAGCTGACGTACCCTGCGCAGGCATGCGCCGAGAAACTTACGACGATGGCGTTCGATAAGGCATCCACGATCGACAAGTACCGGACCCACGAAGGGGATACCGGCTCCACCCGAGTTCAGATTGCCCTGCTCACTGAGCGGATCAATTACCTGACGGGTCACTTCCGTACCCACGCCAAGGACCATCACGGGCGTCGCGGTCTTCTCAAGATGGTGGGCAAGCGCCGCCGTCTCCTCGATTACCTGAAGCGTACGGACGTTCAGGAGTATCGCTCGCTCGTCCAAAACCTTGGGCTGCGTTACTAAGTCTGATCACGCCATGCCGTCGCGCGGGGGCAGCAATGCCTCCCGCGCGATTTGCGTTCTCACAAG
>CAZMGX010000503.1:0-3513 GCA_964565915.1 uncultured Gemmatimonas sp. | reverse complement strand
TTGATCTCCTGGTAGGTCACGCGCTGCCGGATCTCCGGCTTGATCGCGTAGCCTTCAGGGACAGGCGTGAAGTACTTCATCAGCAACTGGATCGGCAGTCCGCGCTGGACTTCGAACTGATTGAAGACGCCGGCCTTGGCACGGGACAAGGCGGCGGCGGAGTAATCCGTCGCCGTAATCTCGACCTTTGTGCCGCCCAACAGATGCTCGGTCTGCGCCACGATCATCGCAATCGAGTAGGGCTCCTGACCGGTCGAACTGGCGGCGCACCAGATGCGCACGGGGCGTCCGAGTCCACCGGCGCGTTGCGCCGCCGCCGGCAGGATCTCCTTCTCCAGCGCGACAAACGGCTTGCCGTCACGAAAGAAGAGGGTCTCGTTCGTGGTCATGGCATCGCAGACGTGCTTGACCAGCGCCGCCGCCGGCGAAGCCTTGCGCAGATGTGCGATGAGGGCGGGCACGTCGGCATGGCCGTAGGTTGCCGCAACCGGCGGCAAACGGCTTTCCAGCAGGTACTCCTTGCCGGGGCCGAGGGCGAGACCGCTGTACTTCTTGAGCAGCGTCTCGAGGAACGCGTAGTCGTCGGGCGCAATCATGCGGCGATCGCTCCGTCGAGGCCGGCGCACCACGCGAGCATGGTGTGGCCAACCGCGGAAAGCGGGGCGACGATGTTGGCGTAGCCGGCGTGCACCACGGCGCCCGGCATGCCCCAGACGACACTGGTGGCCTGATCCTGCGCAATCACGCGCCCGCCGTGCTCCCGGATCTGCTGGCAGCCGCGCATACCGTCCTCACCCATGCCGGTCAACACGACCACGATTGCGGAGGGCCCATAAATGGCGGCGACGGAGCGCAGCATGGGATCGGCCGATGGACGACAGTAGTTCTCCGGATCCGTTTCCGTGAGTCGCACGTGAGGCACTCCTTCGTGTGTCTGGACAATCATGTGAAAGCCACCCGGGGCGACGTAGGTCACTCCGGCCTCGATGTCCATCCGGCCCGTCGCCTCGACGCAGCGGCGGCCAGTATCGCGCTCCAGGCGTGCGGCCAGCAACGTCGTGAACGCCGCCGGCATGTGCTGCGTGATGAGAATGGGCAGGGGGAACGACGGCGGCAGCGACCGCAGTACCTCGGAGAGCGCGTTCGGGCCCCCGGTACTCGCGGCGATCGCCACGATCCGTGGTGCTGCCACGACGGCTCGCGACGCCAGCAACTCCGTGCGTACCGGTGTCGTGGGTCGTGTGCTCGGCGTCGTCACAGGCACTCGCCCGCGCGCCGCGCGCCCCACCGCCCGCACCTTGCTCGCGATCTCGACGCCAAGGGCGGCCAAGGCTGCCGACCCCGTCTTGGCCGCGGGTTTCGCGATGAAGTCGGCCGCGCCCAGGGCGAGCGCCTGCATCGTGACCTCCGCGCCGCGCTGCGTCAGGCTGCTCGCCATGATGACCCGGGTGGACGGATAAGTTGAGAGAATGATCGGCAGTGCCGTCAGGCCATCCATCTCCGGCATCTCGATGTCGAGCAACACGACATCAACCGGTGTGCGCCGGAGTGCATCAAGGGCGACTCGACCATTCGGCGCGGTGGTCACCACCACCATGTCCCCCTCGACATCGATGATACGACCGAGCGCGCCGCGGATCACGGCGCTGTCATCCACGATCAGCACCCGGATCGCGTCCGGATCCTTCGTCATGTGACCCCGCAGGCGTCGAGCTTCGACTCGATGATCGTGGCGTCGAACGGTTTCATGATGTATTCCGTCGCGCCGAGCGTGAGCGCCATCTGGATCTTCTCGAATGACGTGTGCGTCGTGCACATGATGATGGGCGGGGCGAGAATGCCGCGCGCGGAGAGGGCCCCGAGAAACTCGAGGCCGTCCATGTTCGGCATGTCGATGTCGCACAGCACGGCATCGAACGGTCCGCCGGACGCCAGCGACTCCAGCGCCGCCACGCCGTCCTCCGCCTCGGAGACCTGGTAGGCCAGCTGCTCCAGAATGCGACGGATGGCCTTGCGGATGGCGCCCGAATCGTCGATCACGAGGATGCGCTTCATGGTTGCCCTCAGGCCTTGCGCAGTTTCTCGAGGAACTCGCGCACCGCGTTGTTCAGTCGTTCGGACTCGACGGAAAGCCCGCCGGCGGCCGACTTGATATTCTCCGCGGTCCGTCCTCCCTCCGATGCAACCTGGGTCACCATCGAGATGCTCGAGCTGACCTCCGCCGTGCCGCGAGCGGCCTCACCCACGTTCCTCGAGATTTCGCTCGTGGCCGCGTTCTGTTCCTCCACCGCGCCGGCGATGGTGGTCGAGATCTCGTTGATCTTGTTGATCACGCTGGTGATATCGCGAATCGCCTGCACCGCGGAGGTGGTTTCCGTCTGCACGCCCGCGATCTTGCTGCCGATCTCTTCGGTCGCTCGCGCCGTCTGCCGCGCGAGTTCCTTCACCTCGTTCGCCACGACGGCAAAGCCCTTGCCCGCCTCGCCGGCGCGCGCTGCCTCGATCGTCGCATTCAGCGCGAGGAGATTGGTCTGTTGCGCAATCGAGGTGATGACCTTGACGACCTGACCGATCTCCTGGCTCGAGATGAACAGTTTCGCCATCGTCTCGGAGGTGTCATTGGCCTGCCGCACGGCCACCTGCGAGATCGACGATGCCTCCTGCACGCGGCTGGCAATCTCCCGAATGCTCGCCGTGAGTTGCTCTGCCGAACTGGCGACGGTCTGAACGTTGCGCGTCGCCTGCTCCGACGCGGCCGCGACCGATTGTGCCTGTCGCGTGGTCTCCTCCGAAGACGCCGCCATACCCTGCGCGCTCGCTTCCAGTTCCGTGGAGGACGCGCTCACGACTCCCGCGATGGCGGCCACGGTGGATTCGAAATCATCCGCCATCTGCACGTTGCCGGTGATCACCGACCAGTTCACCATGGGACCGACGTACTTGCCGTCGACATCATAGATCGCGACCGCACTCAGGTCGAGCGTTTCCGGCCCGACGCGGATCTTGGCGTTGTGCGGCAGGTTCTTGTCCGTGGCGAGCATGGCTCGCTGATGCGCCGGATCCTTGTGGAAGATGTCGATCTTCGAACCCACCACCTGACTCGCCTTCGTGGGAAGGTGCCGTTCGATCTTCGTCAGGGTCTCGAGCGAGGCCGGGTTGATGTACTTGATGTTGAAATCAAGATCGCACAGTATCAGGTTGATCTTGGCCGATTCGACCATCGGCTTGAACATCGCCATCTCGTTGCGCAATTGGACCGTGGCCGTCGCGTCGGTGGCGTACTTGACCACTTTGACGAGTCGGCCGTCACGGTCGAACGTCGGGTTGTAGGTGGCATGGATGTAGCACGTCCGGCCACCCTTGCCGATGCGCTTGAACTCACCGGTGTGGAACTCCCCGCGATTGAGCTTGGCCCAGAAGTCCCGGTACTCCGCACTCCCGCGATACTGATCGTCGACAAACAGTTCGTGCTTCTTGCCCCTGACCTCGTCAATGGTGTAGCCGAGCAGGAGC
>CAZMGX010000502.1:0-3518 GCA_964565915.1 uncultured Gemmatimonas sp. | reverse complement strand
TCTTCGCCGATCAGTCGCTCGAGGCCTGGTACCCTGTCGCCGACGAGCTCGGTTTTCGCTCCATCGTGGCGGCACCGCTGGTGGGAGCTGACGGGCCGCTGGGGGCCATCGCGTTCTACTTCGCGGATCCGGCACCGGTCAGTGACGAACAGCGCGCGCTGGTGCGCCTGGTGGCCGATCAACTCGCGGCGACGGCAGACAAGGCCGCGCTGATCGATGCTTTGCGGCGTTCCAACGCGGCGCTGGCCGATGCCAACGCCGCGCTCGAGCGTGAAGCCCGCGCGTCCGATGATGAACGTCGCCGGCGCGATGCCTTCCTGACCAGACTGACGGCACGCAGCCGGGAGGCGCTGGACGTGATCGAGGCGTCCAGCGGTTCGCTCGAGGCCGCGCGCGCCACCCTGCACGTCGCGGAGTCTCTGGCGGCGATCGAATGCGGTGTTGAGCAGCCACAGATCGATGACGTGGATCCTCGGGACGCCTTGCTCGAAGCCGTGCAGGAGTGGCGCGCACTGGTGCGCACGGTGCCGATCACCCATGGCGAGCCGACAGTGCTGCTCCCGACGATCCGCAGTGACGCGGCGTGGGTGCGCCGGGTGCTGTCGCTGACCCTTGGGCAGGTGCTTCAGCGGCAGTCTGGTTCGCAGCCCGTACATGCCGACGTGGAACTGGGGCGCGGCTTCGTGGCGCATCGCCTGCAGTGGACCGGGTCGCCCCTGCCGGACCCGTCGCAAGATGTCGTTGCGTTGATCGATGCCCCGATGGCGGCCGTTCCCTGCCATCCTCGGGTGACGGCGTTGGACGTCGCGCTGGTCGTGTCGCTGATCCGACGGCTCGGGGGCTCCCTGCAGCGAGACGAACCGGGAGACGGGCTGGGCGAGCAAGGGCTCACTATCGTCTTCCCGGTCGACGACGTCGCGGCGTGACCGGTGTCGTTTCCGGTGCCGCCTTCGCAGATTGCACGGTGTCGGTCGGCGTCGAACTTCCCCGTCCATCCTGACATGCATCAGCAGAGTGCTCGGCAGCTCCAACAGCGCCTGACGTCGTTGTCGGTCGATCAGGTCCTCGATGCGGCGGCGCGGTTTTTCTCCAGCGGCGGCGGCATCTACCGGGCCTTCCTCGAAAAGCGCGGGCCGACGCACGTGGCCCTGTGAGGGCAGGGTGGCGAGGAATTGGTGATTGGTGCGCGCGCCGTCGACCTCGGGACGTCCGTGAGCGGCTCCAGCTACCTGTTCGACCAGCAGGTCGCGGCGTTTCTCGACAGCCTGCCCGGTGTCATCGAGACGCCCGCGGTCGACGCGCCGGCTGCGGTGGCCACGCTGGCGGCCGGGAGCGGGGCATGAGTCGCTTCGTCACGACGTTGCGTACGCGGCCGGCCGCGATCCGGCTCGTCGCCGACCATGCCACGGACGTGTGGACTGTTCGCGTGCAGTGTGCGGACGCATGGGATGCGGTGCGCGTCGACGTGTTGCCCTCGACGCCGGTGCGCGACGTGAAGCAGGCGGCGATGGCGACGCTGATGCCGGAGGTTGATGACCTCGACGAGTTCGTGGTGAAGCTGCACGGTTTCGAGGTGACGACCGAGGGGGCGTCGCTGCAGGCGGCGGGCGCCATGGACGGATCGACGCTGCTGGTGATGTCGCGTCGGCGTCGGCCGGTGCGGTGAGCGGCGCGGTCGAGGCGGCCGAGTCTCCCGACGCGCAGACGCTTATTGCGGCGGCGCAGCGTCTGCGGACGGAAGTGGGGAAACGTATCGTCGGCCAGCATGCAGTGGTGGAAGAGATTCTGATGGCGCTCGTCGCCGGCGGGCATGCGTTGCTGGTGGGTGTGCCCGGCCTCGCGAAGACGCTGATGATCAAGTCGCTGGCCGACGCGATGACGCTGGAGTTCCGGCGCATCCAGTTCACCCCCGACCTCGTGCCCAGTGACATCACGGGCACGGAAATCCTCGAGGAGTCGGCCAGTGGCGCGCGGGCATTTCGCTTTGTGCAGGGGCCGGTGTTCACGAACATCCTGCTGGCCGACGAGATCAACCGGGCGCCGCCACGCACACAGGCCGCGCTGCTGGAGGCGATGCAGGAACACAGCGTGACGGCGGCCGGGCAGACCATGCGCCTGCCCGAGCCCTTCTTCGTGCTCGCGACGCAGAATCCCATCGAGCAGGAAGGAACCTATCCCCTGCCTGAGGCGCAGCTCGATCGATTTCTCTTCGACATTCGCGTCGGCTATCCCGATGAAGCGGAGGAAGTTTCGATTCTGCGGGCGACGACAGGTCGCAGAGGCGACCCGATTGTCCCGGTCTTCGGAGCGCACGAGGCGCTTGCGCTGCAGCGGCTTGTGCGCGAACTGCCGTGCAGTGATCTCGTGCTGCGCTATGCGGCGCAGCTTGTGCGCGCAACGCGCCCGGGGGAAGCGAACGTGCCCTCGATGGTGCGACAGTATGTGCGGTGGGGCGCGGGTCCGCGCGCCGGCCAGGCGTTGATTCTGGGGGCGAAGGCCGCGGCATTGCTGGCGGGGCGTGTGGCGGTTTCCCCGTCCGATGTGCGTCGGGTCGCGTTGCCCGTGCTGCGCCACCGCATCCTGCCGAACTTTGCGGCCGAGGCGGACGGCATCTCATCGGAGCCGATCATCGAGGCGCTGCTGGCGCACGTGGCGCCGCCCGCCAGCGCGCTGCCCGGCTGAGTCGCGCGCACGAGGCGCGTCCTGTGTCGTCACTTACGTATGGGCCCCTGCTCGATGCCCTGCGCGGCGTGCGCTGGCCAGCGCGTCGGGCGGTCGGCGCGGCACTGCCCGGCGCGCATCGCAGCCGACAGCGCGGGACGTCCGGTGAGTTCACCGAGTATCGCCTCTATCGGCAGGGCGATGACCCCCGCCAACTCGACTGGAAGTTGCTGGCGCGGAGTGACCGCGCATTCGTGCGGTTGACGGATGATCGCGCCGTGCTGTCGACCTGGTTCGTGGTCGATGCGTCGTCGAGCATGGCGTATCCAGCGGTGTCCGAGGCATCGGCGGTACGCACCAAATGGCAGGTCGCCTGTGCACTCGCGGTGGGCCTCGCGGCGGTGGCGCATGCCTCCAGTGATCCTGTGGGGTTGCTGACCAGTGGCAAAGACGCACCCTCTCGTCTGTCTGCGAGGTCGCGTCGGGGGACCGTGGGTGAGCTTGCGCGCACGTTGGATCTCGTCAGTGTCGGGGGCGATCAGCCGCTGGCGCCGCTCCTGACCGGAATCCCGGTCATGTCGCGCGTCGTGATCGTGACCGACCTGCTCGGCGATGCCGGCGAGTTGGTGCGCCTGGCCGCGCAGCGGACGGCTGCCGGGGGCATCGTGGAGTGTCTGCACGTGGTGGCGCGCGAGGAACTCGACCTTCCGGATGGAACCCATCTCGCGCGGGATCCGGATGCTCCGTCGCTCCAGCGGTCGATGGACCGTCGCGTGGCCACCGCGTATCGCGAACGTTTCGACGCGTTTCGTGAAGAGTCCGCGCGCCAGTGGCGCGCGACGGGCGCCGGCTACATC
>CAZMGX010000501.1:0-3523 GCA_964565915.1 uncultured Gemmatimonas sp. | reverse complement strand
GTGCACCGCGCGCGATCGCCACGCCCTCCTGGGCTTCGATGATGCGTCCGAGGCGCTCGGCCAACTGGACACCGCGCCGCTGGATGCCGACGAGGATCAATCCCTCGGTGCCGGCGTTGCGTTCGACAATCTGGTCGGCCATGCGCCGCAGCGTGCGGTCAATCGCGCGCGCGTCGAGGACAGTAGAGGGCTTCTTTGGCATGACCGGAGAATATACCGGTCATCGACGCCGGCGCGTACCGTCAATTCATGACGGCCGCCGGCGTCGGACACTGATCACCACTCGTGATGACTGCGCGGCGTATCCGTGCTCGCCGGACGCATGGGCCAGAGACTCGAGAGCGGCGAGAGGTGACGCGCCGCGGTACGGGCCGCGCGCAGTCGCCGCTTGTCGATCACGGGAAGGGTCGCCGTCGCGGCGTACATGACGATGTCACCGGCGGCATCGAGCGTCGCTTGCGCGAAGCCCTTGCACCAGTCGGGGCCGTAGGGGTGCGCATCACCGCGCTCGCCCACACCGCGGCCGAAGGCGACGCATTTCTCGGCGGCCTCGCGCAGCGAGCGACTCGAGGCCAGATGCGCCACCACCACGTGGAAGCCATCGCGGCGTCCCATCTGGTAAGCCGCCGAACGCGCGGGTTCCCCCGCCGCCGGTTCGACCACGCCGGCCGCGATGCCCGTCAGCAGCACACACTGCTGGGAAAAGAAACTGCGGACCGGGTCGACTGGCGGTTCTTCGAGGATCTTGGACATGGTCCGTTCCGTACGCAGGCGTTTGCGGTGGCTCGCAGGGCGCGACGCTCATCCGCCAACAGGAAGGGCAAGGCGCGTACCAATCGGAAACGGCACGTTTGCCCCGGAACACGTGGGCGTTGCCCCCGGAATCGTGGAGTCGGGGCCACTACCGTTGCGGTCCCGACGCCACACGAAGACGGCGTGACGCAGGTGCGCCACGCCGTCAAGGTCTCTTAGTGCGGGCTCCGGGTCTCGGACGATCAGCTGGCGTACAACTGCAGGTCGGTGCCCACCATGTCGGCCATGTCCATCGTGGTTTGCCAGTCCGGGTGCCTCAGGGTGACGTACCCGTCGGACAGCAGTGTGCTCTTCCAGTCCCGCCGCGGCGTCCCCACGCTGAGCAGGTCGACCGTGCAGATCGCGTCACCCAGCCGATGCCGCAGTCGCTCCAGGCCGTCGATCCGCGAGATCCGTCCCTGCCCATGCGCCCGCTTGGTGATGCAGGCGCAGTTGTACTTGCGTTCGATCTCGAGCGAGAAGGTGCCGTGCAACTCCGCCTCGGCCCACCCGTTGAAGAGGTCCACGTCGGAGGCGTAGTTCATCAGGTCCACCGTGCGTGCGCCCGGCGGACGGGCGCCGATTTCGCCAAAGACCACCTCGCCGTCGGCCTTGCGATACCACTCCATGTGCGTGAAGCCGGTGTCGTAGCCGAGGACCTTGAGCACCTGCGCACCCATAGCTCGTCCGCCGGCGACCCACGGATCATCGACGTGCCGGTAACTGAGCGTCTGCGGGCTGATCCACTCGTTGGTGCGGGCGATCAGCGGCCGCGGGCGGTAGTAGCCGATGTGGAAGTACTTCATCTCGCCGCGCGCGCAGATCGTGTCGAAGGTGAACTCCTCCGCCTCGATGAACTCCTCCACGCTGACCTCGGCGATGTGACCGAGTTGCGCGATGGCCGCCGTCACCTCCTCGGGATCGTCGCAGCGAAACGTGTCCATCGAACCCGCGCCGGCGATGGGCTTGAGAATCAGCGGATAGCCGATCACCTCGGCGGCCGCCCAGACTTCCTTGGCCGACGTGGCGGTCTCGTGACGAGGTACCCGCACGCCGCCAGCCGCCAACGCCTGCTTCATCAGGTCCTTGTTGCGAAAACGCTGCGCCTGTTCGTACGACTGCCCCGGGACGTCCAGTGCCTCGCGGATCTGTGCCGCCAGTTCGATCCCCGGCTCCCAGAGGCAGCATACGCGATCCACGGTGCGGCCCCCGAGCCACGCACGGATCTGCGCGATGGCGGACGCGGTATTGCTGAACAGGTCCGGTACCTGGAGGTAGCCCGACAGGTGGCGCTTGGCGAGCTCGGGCAGTTCATGCGCCGGACCGTTTGCCACTCCCAGCACCGACGCCCCCTGCATCGACAGGCCGCGCGTGAAGAGCGGCATTTCGCCCGGGTAGCCCGGCGTGATCATCAAGACGGTCGGTGGCATAGGATTGGGTCTAGGCGAGAGTCACGCGGACGGTGGAAATGATGCGCTGCAGGGCACGTTCGACGACGGTGGTGTCCGGGTGCCGGATCATGATGAACCCTTCCCCTTCGTAGCTGCCAGTGGGGACCTGCCCGCGTTCCGGCAGACGGAGATCACACACCAATTGGCGCACATCGGTCGGGAGGGCGTCGAGTCCGTGCACAGATTCTACACGACCGTGCCCCTGTCCGCGAAGGTACGCGGTGCCGACCGCGTACCTTCGCACGGGGCGCTCGAACGTGCCGTGAATCATCAGGATCGCCCACGCGCGGACGAAGGCAACGTCGTGGGCCCGCGAGATCATGGTGGTGATTTGTGCGCCCGGCGGCCGCGCGGCGATTTCGCTGATCGCCACACTGCCGTCGGCGCGCCGAAACCACTCACAATGCGAAACGCCGGTGTCCATTCCGAGTGCGTCCAGCGCGCGGGCCCCGATGGTGCGGATGTCATCGTAGGCCGGCGCGTCGACCTCGCGTGGCAGCACGACGCCCCATTGAATCCACGGATTCTCCACGACGGTCAGCGGCGTCGGGTAGTAGTGGGTCAATGAGTGCCATACGGCGCGGCCGCCGATCGAGACCGTCTCCAGCGAGTGCTCGGTACCGCGCAGGAACTCCTCGGCCAACATCGGGTCGTCGACCCTCGGCGGATACTGTTGCAGCATCCGCGAGAGTTCGTGCGCGTCGTTGAGGCGATGGGTGGCCCGCGCGCCAGCGCCGGCCGGCGGCTTCACGACGATCGGAAAGCCGACCTCTCGCACGAAGGTTTCGGCGTCTTCGTGCGTGCCCAGCAGGCGGTGGCGCGCGACGGGTACACCGGCCGCCCGCAACACATCCTTCATGTTGATGCCGTCGCAAGCGTGGTCGCGGATGTAGCGCAGCGCCGGCACGATATGCAGCCACGTCTCCTCCGGCGGCATGACAAACGGCTCAACCACGCATTCCGGGCGCATCCGGTCCGCCATCCAAAGCTCCCGTGCTTCGACGACATCCGCGACACCTTCCCGCGCGAGAAACGCTTCGAAGCGCGCGAACGCGGGCGCACGAGATGAGTCCGCTGCGAGCCAGCGCTCAAATTCACGTGGTCCGGACGGAACGGTCTGCGTGCAGGACGAAAGCAGGAGCGCAATCGCAAGGACGAGCACGCAGCGCATGCTTCAGATCCCCTGCTTCAACCGCTCCACGTGCAACTTCAGCCAAAGCTGGCGGGCGCGCTTCAAGCGCTCGGCGGCGAGGATTTGTTTGATCTGCGTCAGCGTCTGT
>CAZMGX010000500.1:0-3541 GCA_964565915.1 uncultured Gemmatimonas sp. | reverse complement strand
AGACCGAGAAACAACAGGCGGCGGTGACGCTGCTCCTGCCGCACCACGGGCCCGGCGACGCGCAATCCTGCCGTCGCGTTCACGGATCGCTGGCCGGACGATCCTGCAACCGGCGTCGAATCAGGTCCGCCAACTGTTCCAGTTGCGCTGGATCGCGTTCGGCGAGTACGTCGATGAACGACGAGGCCACGGCATCCGCGTCGAAAGCGAGCACGCCTTCGACCACCCGACGCGATGCATGCGCCATGAACTCCGTCTCCGACATCCGCGCCGAGAAGTGCAGGCGATCACCGGACTTGGCGCGCCTGAGGACGCGCTTGACGACGAGTCGATTCAGCACCGTGATGGTCGTCAACGGAGAGACCGGGTGCTCCGCGATCACCAGCTCGTGTACGTCGCGCGCGGTTGCCGGGCGATCCAACACCCAGATCGCGCGCAGCACACGAGCCTCGAGGTGACCGAGGATCTTGGCGAGTCCGTCCGCCGACAGGCGAACCGTGTCCTGCAGCTTTGGAAGCGAGGCGGTCGAGCGTTTGGCCGGTGACACAGCGTCGGTGCGTGTAGGGATTTGTCAGGGGTCTCATGTGAACGCTAGACGGGAATTGACTGTGTGTAAAGCCGGGCCGCGCGGCCGTTGACAGGTCCGTATCCGTTCCGTTCTCTTTCGGGCATGTCTTTTACGCTCCGTCAAACACTTTGCCCACCGGGACGTCGGATGGGCGCCGTTCTTCCGATCTGTCTGCTGCTCGCCGCCGGCTGCGTTCCGGCGGCCGCGCGGCAAGGGCTGCGTCCCGTCAGTCAGCACCTCGAGGACCGCGGGGTGACCACACCGGCGTGGTCTTCGCCGGACTCCATCGGTGCGCCCAGCACCGCGATTCCTGCTGGCGAACTGCCGGTCGATTCTGCGGTCCGGATTGCCTTGCTGCGCAGCCCGCACGTGCGCGCGGTGCTCTCGTCCGTGGGACTCGCGTCGGCGGATCTCTGGCAGGCCAGTCGACTGCCGAATCCGGCCCTCAGCGTGCTCGGCGGCGCCGCGACATCGGGAGCGCCAGGCATCGCGTCCCTCGGGCTGGGAATCCAGATCGTTTCGGCGCTGCAACGGCCGCTTCGGACGCGCGTGGCGGCGGCCGAACTGCGCGCTGCGGAACAGTCGGTGGCTGACGCCGTCTTCACCACCATCGTTCACGTGCAGCAGGCGTATGTGAACGTGCAGTACGCGCAGCAGGTGCTGGGACTTCGCCAATCGGTCGCGGCGACCACGATGGCGTCTGCCGGAGCGGCGCGGGCGATTCGCGACGCCGGCAATTTGCCGGAGGTCGCGGTCGCCGGCGAGGAGGCGCTGGCGGCGCAGAGCGCGGCCGATGTCGTTCAGGCCGAGGGCGAGGAGGCCGTCGCTCGTGCTGAACTCGGGAGGTTGCTGGGCGCTGGTGTGGCCGACACACTCTGGCGCGTGGCGCAGGCCATGCGCGACCCGCCGGAAGACACCTGGAGCATCGCACTCCTCGATTCCCTTGCCCTCGCGCGACGGCTCGATGTAGCGGCCGCCCGCGAACGGGCGCAGGCGGCCTTTGCGGCCCTTGGGTTGGCGTCACGCTTCCGCTTGTTGCAAGACGGCAGTATTGGTGGCTTCATCGAACGCGACCCCGATGGTCGATTCGCGGGTGCGAACGCGGCGATCGTGTTGCCGATCTTTGACGGCGGAAACGCGGCGGTAGCGAAGGCACGGGCCGGACTGCGCGTGCGCGCCGCCGAGCATGATGCGCTGGTGACCGACGCGCACGCCGAGGTGCGTGCGGCACTGGCCAAACTCGATGGCGCGCGTCGACGCGCATGGCAGTTCCGCACGTCGGTGCTGCCAGCGCGTAGATGAATGCTTCAGGAAACGCTCCTGCAGGTGAACGCCATGGCCATGCCGGTCTTCATGCTGCTGAGTGCGAAACAAGCAGAGATCGACGCGGGACGTGCGTATCTCGAAAGCATCCGCGACTACTGGATGGCGCGGGCGGAACTTGAACGGGCAACCGGCGGCGCCTTGCCCCCACGGAGTGGCACATGACGGAGTCCACGAACGACCTGCCGCCTCGCGAAGACGAGGATGTCGACGCCGGCACAACGCCGGACGAGGCTCTCGCTCGCATCGCCGTGTCCAGACGCGAGATGATGCGGCGCAGTGCGATCCTGTTGAGTGGCAGCGCCGCGCTGCATGCCGGCGCACTCGCCGCGCAACCGCCGCAGCACGCCGGCCACACAATGCCTACACCGACCCGAGTGCCGCGGGAACCGGCGCTCGGGTCGACGTCGCCCTCGCGCGGTATGAGGCCAGGCAGACCGGGGCGCGACTATACACCGGTCATCACGCCCAACGGCACGACCCTTCCCTTCAAACTGGTGGACGGCGTCAAGGTCTTTCACCTCGTCGCATCGCCCGTTAAGCATGAATTCGCGCCGGGACTCGTGTCCGAATGTTGGGGCTACAACGGCAGCACGCCGGGGCCAACCATCGAAGCCGTTCAAGGCGACCGCGTGCGCATCTACGTCACCAATCACTTGCCGGCGCCGACCACGGTCCATTGGCATGGTATCGTGCTGCCGTCCGGGATGGACGGTGTATCCGGTCTCAGTCAAGCGCCCATTCCAATCAACGCGACGTTCAAGTACGAGTTCGACTTGCCGCACCACGGCACCTTCATGTACCACACGCATCACGACGAGATGATCCAGCAGGGCCTCGGGCTCATGGGGATGTTCGTCGTGCATGAGCGAAATCCAGCCCGTCGCCCTGATCGCGATTTCGTGCTGCTCTCGGCGGAGTGGCTGGTACGCATCGGCTCGACGCGGCCCGACCCGAACGAGATGGTTGAGTACAATGTCTTCACGTTCAACGGCAAGGCATACCCGGCCACGGAGCCGCTCCAGATGCAGATGGGAGAGCGCGTGCGCATCCGCTTTGGCAACCTTAGCGCGATGAGCCACCACCCAATTCACGTGCACGGCTTGCGCTGGAACGTTGTCGCCACTGATGGTGGCGATATCGCGCCCGCCGGACAGTGGCCCGAGGCGACCGTCCTCGTACCGGTGGGCACCACCCGCACCGTGGAGTTCGTGGCGGACAACCCCGGCGACTGGGCCATGCACTGCCACATGACGCACCACGTGATGAACCAGATGGGTCACAGTGGCACGAATTTGATCGGCGTCAAGACCGACGTCATCGATGCCTTGGTTGCGCCGTTGCTGCCGGGCTATATGACGATGGGCGAGGTCGGGATGAGTGGCATGAGCGAGATGGGCATGCCGACGCCAACCAGTTCGATCTCCATGCTCGGGGGACCAGGCCCGTTTGGCCGCGTCGACATGGGCGGACTGTTCACGATTCTGAAAATCCGCAAATCGCTGCCTCCGGGCGGCGATCCGGAATGGTACGTCCATCCACCGGGCACCGTCGCATCCGACGCGTCGCCAGAGGACCTCAAGCGCGATGGGATCGACCCGGGCGCGCCGACCGCATCCGGCGCAGAACAACGACACGGGCCGTGAGCAC
>CAZMGX010000499.1:0-3554 GCA_964565915.1 uncultured Gemmatimonas sp. | reverse complement strand
GCTGCCCCTCGTGATCGGTGCCTACGCCTTTGTTGGTTATCCATTGCTCGTGGGCCTCTGGGCGCGCGTGCGACCACCGTTCACGTTGCCGGATGAACCGGCCGAATGGCCGCGCGTGACGGTGCTCATCGTGGCGTACAACGAAGCGGCCCGCATTCGGCCGACGCTGGATGCGCTGCTCGAGGTGGACTATCCGAAAGACCGCCTCGACGTGCTGGTGGTCTCCGATGCCTCCACGGACGACACGGACGCGATCGTCACCTCGTTTGCGGATCGCGGCGTGCGACTGCTGCGCATGAAGGAACGACGCGGCAAACCGGCTGGTGAGAATGCCTCGGCCGCGGTGATCACGGCTGACATCGTGGTGTCGGTGGACGCGGCCATCCTGATCCCGAAGACGTCCCTCAAGCCGCTGGTGCGCGCGATGCTGCATCCGGAGGTCGGCTGCGCGTCCGGGCATGACCAGAGCGTCGGTGATGCCTCACGCGAAGGCAATCAGGCCGAGGCGTCCTACGTGGATCTCGAGATGCGCCTGCGCGGACAGGAGACTCGTGTTCACAGCATCGTGGGCGCCAGCGGCTGCTTCTACGCCGCGCGCCGCGAGCTGCATCAGGTGCAGCTGCCGGAGCACTTGTCGCGCGACTTCGCGGCGGCCAGCGTGGCCCGGCGTCGGGGGTTTCGCGCGGTGTCCGTGGAGCAGGCCGTGTGTCTCGTGCCGCGCACCCGATCGCTGCAGGCGGAGCTGCGCCGAAAGAGCCGCACGATGGGACGCGGATTGGCGACGCTGTGGTACCTGCGCGAGATGTTGAATCCGTTCCGCTACGGCTCGTACGCGTTCATGATGTCCTCGCACAAGCTGGCGCGATGGCTGCTGTTTCCGGCGCTGCTGGGGTGGCTGATCGGACCGCTGTTCCTTGGTCCCAGCATGCCGCTGTTCTACCTGCTGTCGCTCGCGATGGCGGGCGGCATCGTCCTGGGGCTCGTGGTCGCTCGCTGGCCGACGACACGCAAGCTTCCCACGGTCCTGGCCTTCCCCGGCTATGCGTTCGTGAGTGTGCTGGCGGGGTGGTTGGCGTGGTGGAACGCGCTGCGCGGCAACCGCAAGGCCGTCTGGGAGCCCACGCAGCGTCCGGACTCTCTGACGACCGGGTCGCTCCCGGTTGGATAGGGCAGCGTCGCCCGCATGACGAAGCCGGAGCCCACGCGCGTCCTGCACGTGCTGTCGCCGGCACCGATCGGCGGGGCGGAGTCCGTGGTCCTCGAGTTGACCGCGGCGATGCAGACGGCGTCGCTGCACGCGAGTATCGCCGTGATCGGGGTCGACGTCGCCGCACATCCGTTCGTCGCGGCCGCACGGCAGCGGGTGCTGCCGATCGAAGGCACCACGATGCATCGGTATCGCTATGTCGCGCAGGCACGCGCCGTGGCCGCCATGGTGCGTCGCGGTGGGGTGCACGTCATTCACACGCACGGATTCAAGGCCGATGTCATCGGCGGAATGGCCGGGTGGCTGACCGGACGACCTGCCGTGTCGACCCTGCACGGTTTCACGGGATCCGGGGTCAAGACCGGTCTGCTCGATCGACTGGCGCGGCGTGCGCACCAGCGTGCCAGTGCACTGATCGCCGTGTCGACACCGATCCGTGAGGAACTGATCCGTCGCGGCATGCGAGCGGCGCGGGTGCACGTCATTCCGAACGCGGTGCAGGCACCGCACTCGCCGCTGTCGCGCGCCGCGGCACGACGCGAGCTGGGTGTCGACGCGGATGCGCCACGCATCGGGTGGATCGGGCGCTTGTCGAGTGAGAAGGGTGCCGACGTGTTCTTGCACGCGCTGGCCGCCATGCCGACCGGGGTCGCGTGGCACGCATCGATCATTGGCGACGGCCCCGAGGCGCCAGCGTTGCGCGCGCTGAGTCGGACCCTGGGGCTGGACGCCCGTGTCGAGTGGCACGGGGTTCGTGCGGGTGCGGCGACGCTCCTCCCGGCCTTCGATGTGCTCGTTCTGAGTTCGCACACGGAGGGCACACCGATGGTACTGCTGGAGGCCATGCACGCCGGCACCCCGATCGTCGCAACGTGCGTTGGTGGCGTGCCGGATATGCTGGGTGGAGGTCGGGCACTGCTGGTCCCGCCGGCCGAACCGTCCGCACTGGCCTTGGCGATTGCGGCCACGCTCGACGATGCGCCCGCCGCCGCTGCCCGGGCGGAACTCGCGCGGCACGACGCACAGGCAACGTTCGGGATGGACGCGTGGGTCGCGCGTCACGACGTCTTGTATCGATCCCTGCGGCGCTGATTCCATCGCACGCGTCGCGCGCTCATGCGTCACGCGCGCACGCAGCGCTCAGAGCGTGCGCCGTGAATGCAGGACGCGTCAGCCCGGCGGTGGCGCGGAGACCCGACACCCCAAGGCCGGTACAACGGCCGCACTGATGCTGGTCGCCATGGCCGCCGCGCCGTCGTCCGTGAAGTGCGAGAAATCGGCGAAGGCGCGTGGCCCGATCGCGGCCAACGACGCCGACGGATCAGCGATCGTCGCGCCCGAATCGCGGGCCACCGCCAGAATACGTTCACGCGCCCGCTGGTCGAACTCCAGCAGCGTAGCCCCGGACGCCAGCGGATAGAATCGCTCCCACGCGCGCAACCATCGCCGCTCGGCGACGTCGGTGGTGTCGCGGAACCGGTGTTGATGCGGCACGAGTACGAGTCGGGCGCCGGTGGCGCGCACCGCGCCGGCGAATCGACGCAGGTCGGCGTCGAAGGCATCAAGACGTTCGACGGGGAACTGCGTGAACGTCGTGACGCCCGCCTTCTCGCGCTGCTGTTGCACGTCCAGCCGACGCATGAGGTCGAGCACGGGTGATGGCACGGCGCTCTTGACGGCGTCGCGCACGCGCCACTGGGCCCGCGGATTCCACCACTTCGGCGCGGGCGGGGTGGCCATCGTACGCGGATCGAACGCCTGTGGCAGTTGCGACGCTTCGACGTACTGCATCGGAGTCGGGTAGTAAACGACGACGTCAGGTCGTCGTCGCGCCGCGCGCGGCAGCGCCCACGCCGTGACCGTGGGCAGCGACATTCCCGCGAACGCACCGTTCAGAACGATCGGCGCCGTCGCGCAGGCCGCCGCCAATCGACGCTCGAGTTGCCGCGGCCAGTCCATGTCGGCGGACTCGTAGAGACCAAAGGTCTCGGATGCTCCGAGCGCCACGACCACCGCGGCGCCCGCGGTGTCGCGGCGCGCCGTGAGCGGGGCTCGATAGCCGTCCGCGTCGATCGCATACTGCCGATACACGGCGCCCGGACGCCCCTGAATGCCATTCGCGTCGGCCACCAGCAGGTCGCCCATGCGCGCATTGCCGCTGGAGAGCGGCGTGCCGAAGCGCGCCCAGTCGTCGAAGCGGACAGAGAACTCCAGGCACAGCAGGACGATCACGATCAGCGGCACGAGCCATGGTCCGATGCGTATGGCACGTGCGCGCGGCGTGTCGGCGTCTCGCCCGGTCGGTGTTGGCGTCGACATCAGAACTGGAAGTACAGGAAAGGTGACG
>CAZMGX010000498.1:0-3555 GCA_964565915.1 uncultured Gemmatimonas sp. | reverse complement strand
TGCCGACCGTCTCCCGCCTTCACCACGCCGCCCGCCCGCTCGCCTTCACGCTGCTCACTGCGCTCGCTACCACGCCGGCGCTCGCACAATCGAAGCGGCCGATGACCAACGACGACATCATGCGCATGCGCGCCGTCGGTGGTGTCGCCCTCTCACCTTCTGGTGACCGCGTGCTGTACACGGTCAGCGCGTGGGAACATCCCAATGCAAATCCCGCGCGCGGCGATACGGCCTTGGGTGACAAGCACGATCGTCGCTCGCATGTGTGGGTGGTGCCCTTTGCGGGTGGCACGGCCCGGCAACTCACGTTCAGCGAGCGCGGTGAGTCGGGTCCGCAGTGGTCACCGAACGGCGCCACCATTTCGTTCGTGAGCGCCCGAGGCGCGGCTGCTGGTGAGGAAGGGCCGCGGCCGCAGATCTGGCTGCTCCCAGCCGACGGCGGTGAGGCGTCGCAGCTGACCAATGCTCGTGATGGCGTGAGCGCGTACACGTGGTCGCCCGACGGATCGAAAATTGCCTATCTCACCACCGACTCACTCTCGCGTGACGCGGAGGCCAAGCTGCGGCGGCGTGACGATCCCAAGGTCTACGAGGGCGACCTCCGCCTGAGTCACCTGTGGGTGATCGACGTGGCCAGCAAGCAGGCCACGAAGGTCACGAGTGGCGACTACACCGTGCGCGGCGCGCCTTCGTGGTCGCCCGACGGCACCCGCCTCGCGTTCGATGCGTCACCCACGACGCTCATTCGTGATGAGCGCCGCGACGCTTATGTGGTGACGATCGCCACGAAGCAACTGGACGCCATCACCACGACCCACGACGTGGAGAGCACGCCGCAGTTCTCCCCCGACGGCAAGTCGCTCGCCTATTCGGTCAACATGCACGAGTGGGAGGCATACAAGGACGGCATCATGCCGCGCACCATCCGGAACGCGCGCCTGATCACGTTCGATCTTGCCTCGCGTGTACGAACCAGTCATGCGCAGCCAAACTTCGACGTCAGCGTTGGCCAACCGCGCTGGTCAGCCGACGGCGGTCACCTGTGGTTTGCTGCCAGTGACCGGGTATGGCAGAGCCTGTATGACTACGACTTTGCGGCGAAGCGTTATCGCAAGATGACCAGCGACGTCGTGGTCGGCGGGGTATCTCCCAGTAAAGACGGCTCGAAGATGGCGTTCATCTTCGATACGCCGGGGTGGCCTGCCGAGGTGTACGTGCAGGACGCGTCGCTGCCGACGCCGAAGCGTATCACCAATACCAATCCTTGGCTGGCCGACATCGCGCTCGGTGAATCGGAAGTGATCACCTGGAAGAGCAAGGACGGCCAGATGGTCGAGGGCGTGTTGCTCAAACCGGTAGGCTACACCGCCGGCACCAAAGTGCCGCTCGTGGTGTCGGCGCACGGTGGTCCGACGTCGGCGCACACGAACGGCTTCAAGGGTGGTGCCGGTCCCGGACAGACATGGGCGTCGCGTGGCTGGGCCGTGCTGTATCCGAATCCGCGTGGCTCGACCGGCTACGGTGAGAAGTGGATGCGCGGCAACATCCCCGACTGGGGCGGCGGCGACTACCGCGACATCATGACGGGTATCGACGCGTTGATCGCACGTGGCGTTGCCGATTCGTCACGAATGGCGTTCGAAGGATGGAGCTACGGCGGCTACATGACGTCGTGGGTGGTGTCGCAGACGGGTCGCTTCAAGGCGGCGATGATGGGCGCGGGGCTGCCGTCGCTGCTGTCGATGGCCAACACCACCGACATCCCCGGCTACATCGACACGTTTTTCAACGGCATGCCACAATACGACGGCTCGCTGGTCAATCCATCCATCAAGTTCTATCTCGAGCGGTCGGCCATCAGCTACAGCGACAAGGTCACGACGCCCCTGCTTATTCTGCACGGCGGCAACGACGAGCGGGTGCCGATCGGGCAGCCGATGGAGTTCTATCGTGCGCTCAAGAATCGCGGCAAGACGACGGAGCTGGTGTTCTATCCGCGTGAGGGACACGGGTTGTCCGAGTACTACCACCAGATGGACCGCATGAAGCGCGAGTACGACTGGATCGCGCGCTACACGCTGGGTACGCGCACGGTGCAGTAAGAAGGGACGGGGAGCGAAGTCCGGGCGTGCTCGTATGGGACGCCCGGAAACGGCTGACGCTCGAGTTCGCTGCGCTGCTTCACCACCCAGCGGTGTTACAGAGGTGAAACGCGAATCGGACGACGGAATCGGCGACAACGGGGTCTCTCGTGGGTACGACGGGATGGCGGCCAATTTGAGCCCGCCCGCATGTGCATAGTCCCATCATCAATTCCGCCAACAGGCGGCCAGCCGAGACCACAATGCCATTTATTACTGCGACCACGTTGCCGGCGACGGCCCTTCACTACATCGACGTCGGCGAGGGCCAGCCCGTCGTGCTGATTCATGGGTGGCCGCTGAGCCATCGCATGTGGGAGGGACAGATCAATGCGCTTGTTGCGGCAGGCTACCGCTGCGTCGCGTACGATCGGCGCGGCTTCGGCGATTCGGGCAAGCCCTCGGGTGGCTACGACTACGATACCTTCGCCGCCGATCTCCACGACCTGATCACCGAGCTGGACCTGCACGACGCGGTGCTCGCCGGTTTCTCGATGGGTGGTGGTGAAGTCGCGCGCTACATCGGCCGGTACGGCACCTCGCGAGTCGCCAAGACCATGCTGCTTGGCGCCGTGCCGCCCTTCCTGCTGCAGACGGCGGACAACCCGGGCGGCGCGCCCCAAGCCGTGTTCGATGACATGGTTGCCGGGGTGACGAAAGACCGACTCGCATTTCTCGAGGCCTTCTTCCCGAACTTCTACAATTCCGATGCGAATTATCCGGGCACCAGCGGCGACCTCATTCCGTTCAGCAAGTGGATGGCGTGGCCTGCGTCACCCATCGGCACACAAAAGTGTGTCACCGCTTTTGGCACGACGGATTTCCGGGCGGATCTCGCGAAGTTCGACAAGCCGACCCTGATCGTGCATGGCGCCGCCGATCGGATCGTCCCGATCGATGCGTCGGGCAAGAAGTCGGCCGCGCTCATCGCCGGCAGTCGGCTGGAGATCCTGGAAGGGGCGCCGCATGGCTTTGCCGCGACTCACGCGGAAACACTCAATGCGCTGATGCTGGATTTCCTGCGGAGCTAGTGGCGCGCGTGTTGCGGACGGATCTCTTTTTTGAACCACAAAGGTCACAAAGGTCACGAAGGGTTCGAAGCGCAGATTCCTCGCCGACTGGAAGGTTCAGCATTTTCTTTGTTGAACGTTGACGAAGGAACGGAGCCTTCCGACGCGCGCCTTCGTGACCTTTGTGACCTTTGTGGTTCAAAAATGCAGGTCCCGCAGTCCACGAAGATTCAACCGGCGTCACACCAAAGTGTCAGCTCAGCCCAGCCATCATTCGAAGTAACGAATCCTGCGTCGCATCCGCACGCGAGACCTCACCACGCAGTCGGCCTTCCCGCAGTACCAGAATGCGCGACGACAGCGTCAGCAACTCCGGCAACTCGCTGGAGATGAGCAGGATCGCC
>CAZMGX010000497.1:0-3567 GCA_964565915.1 uncultured Gemmatimonas sp. | reverse complement strand
ACCGCCGTCACGCCGGCACTGATGTGCACCACCGTGCCGCCGGCGAAGTCGAGCGCGCCGAGCGTGCGAAGCCAGCCGCCATCGCCCCACACCCAATGCGCCAACGGATCGTAGATCAGCGTCGTCCAGATCACGCCGAACACCAGGTACCCGACAAACCGCATGCGATCGATGACGGCGCCGGAGAACAGCGCCACGGTGATGCCGGCGAACATCGCCTGAAACGCCGCAAACAGCAGATGGGGCAATGCCGCGGCATACGTGCCGTTCGGCTCCCCCGTGACCCCCTGAAATCCGACGAACTCGAACCCACCGATGAAGGACGAGCCCGGACTGAACGCGAGGCTGTAGCCGAACAGCACCCACTGCACGGTCACGATCGCCAAGGCCCCGAGACTCATGAGCATGGTGTTCAGCGCGCTCTTCTGGCGGACAAGGCCTCCATAGAAGAACGCCAGACCAGGCACCATCAGGGTGACGAGCCCGGTGCTCATCAGCACCCACGCCGTATCGCCGCTGGACACGGTGGCCATCAGAAGTCCTCCCGTCGCGGCACCGGCATTTCCATCTGCGTTTGGCGCATGACCTCGTCGGCGTTGATGGCGGTGAGTGCGTCATTGTCACGTTCACCGGTGCGGATGCGCACAGTGTGGTCCAACGGCATCACGAAGATCTTTCCGTCACCCACGTTGCCGGTGCGTGCCGCATCACAGATCGCCTGTATGGTGCGCTCGACAAACGGCTCTGAGCACGCCATCTCGATGCGTACCTTTTCATGGAACTCCATGATGACGGTATCGCCGCGGTACTGTTGTACGACATCGCGCTCCCCGCCGTGTCCACTGACACGGGACAGTGTCATTCCCGTGACACCAACCTGAAAGAGTGCTCGCTTCACATCAGCGAGCTTTTCCGGACGAATGACCGCGACGATGAGCTTCATGGCGCTCCGTAATCGGTTGCAGAGGGTGACGTCGTGATCGGACTTCGCCACATTATATACATCACTTCTTCCGCGCAAACATGTCGAACGGCACCATCGCGATTCTCGTCGGACCCGAGTACGAAGATCTCGAGGTCTGGTATCCGAAACTCCGGCTCGAAGAAGCCGGGTACGACACCCCGTTGGTTGGCATCGGCGCTGCATCCTACTCGGGCAAGTGGGGCTACCCGGCGCCGGTCGACAAACACGTCCAGGATGTCGACCCCTCGACGTTGCGTGGGGTGCTGGCGCCGGGTGGATGGGCGCCCGACAAGCTGCGCCGAGATCCCGCCGTACTCGATCTCGTGCGCCTTGTGCACGCAGCCGAGGGGCTCGTCGCGACCATATGTCATGGACCGTGGATTCTCATCTCTGCCGGCATCGTGCGGGGACGCACCCTGACCTCGACGGTTGGCATCCGGGATGATGTGGTGAACGCCGGCGCCGACTGGGTCGACCAACCTGCCGTCATCGATGGCAACATCGTGAGCGCGCGGGTGCCGAAAGACCTGCCCGCGTTTGCTCACGCCATGCTCACCGTGCTGGGACGCACATGATCGATTCCACCGAAGGATTCACCGGTGAGTTCGTGTCCGTCACCGGCAGCAGCTTGCATCTGTTCCACACGCCCGGTTCCGCACTGTCAGATGTACACTGGTCGGCAGCGATTCCGCTCGACGCGTTCATCGCAACGGCCGAGCAGCATCGGGATCTGTGGCAGACGACGCGGCGACTGGCGCACATCAGCGACGCACATCGCGACGCCGCCGTCGCCCTCGGCGGGTCCTGTCGCCTGCTCGTGCTGCAGGAGGACTGGTGCGGCGACGCGATTCACACGGTGCCGGTGGTGCTGCGTCTCGTCGAAGCCAATCCGCACCTGGAATTGCGTGTCCTTCGTCGTGATGAACACGACGACCTGATGGTCACGCATCTGACCGGAACCGCGCGCGCCATTCCCGTGGTGATGGCGTTCGATGGCGCGGGGCACGAACGCGGTTGGTGGGGGCCTCGACCGACGGCACTGCAGCACTGGGTGCAGCTCGAGGGGCTTTCACTCGAGAAGGCGGATCGCTACAAGGCGATCCGAACGTGGTATGCGCGTGACCGCGGCGCGATGACGGCGACCGAGGTCCTGCGACTCCTGCAGCACGCCACCGCGCGCTGACCGTCAGCGGGCAGGTCGCGACGGCGCGTGCATCAGGCGTAGCAATTCCCGGCGCGGCGAGAGCACATCTTCCAGCGTCTTGCCATCGAGGACGGCGAAGAACGCCGACAGCGCCTGATCGAGAATCGGAGAAAGACGGCACGCCGGTGCGATGGGACACGCCGAGGTCGGCGTCGCGAAGCACTCCACCAGGTCGAGGTTTTCCTCGGTCTGTCGCACCAGGGTGCCGAGAGACAACGTGGCGGGCTCGATCGCCAGGCGCGCTCCGCCGTTACGACCGCGGACGGTCTCCACATAGCCAAGGGCCGCGAGCCGCTGGACGATCTTGACCAGGTGCTCGTAGGACATGTTCATGCGCGCGGCGATCTCGGGCACCGGCACTGCACGGTCGGGCTCGAGACCCAGCACCATGAGGCACCGCAAGGCATTGTCGCTGAATCGGGTAAGCTGCATACCGGTTTAACGTAGATCCCCTTCCGGATCGTTTCGTCAGGTTTTGCCTGAGCTGGCGCCGGCATTCTGCCGACTTTATTCTTGCATTTAATATCCGAGATTCGATCTCGAGAGCGCGCACGTGCCGGACGGTACGCCTCGCCCTCTCGTTCCCTCATCGAACTCTGGGCTTCCACAATGTCCGTTTCCCGTCGCTCTGGCTGGATCGCGGCGACCGCGTCGGTCGCGGCCCTCGCGTTGTACACGTACGCCTGCGCGCCGACCAATCGCCCGGCCGGCGCGATTGGCAGCACCGAGGCCGCGACCAAGACCTACGTCGCGCCCGGCCAGCATGATGAGTTCTACGCCTTCATGTCCGGTGGTTTCAATGGGCAGGTCGGCGTGTACGGCCTTCCCTCCGGTCGCCTGCTCAAGATCGTGCCGGTCTTCTCGCAGTTCCCCGAGAACGGCTGGGGCTACTCGGAAGAGACGCGGCCGATGCTCGAGACCACGTTTGGCAACGTGCCGTGGGATGACCTCCACCATACGGCGCTTTCGCAGACCAATGGCGAAGACGACGGGCGGTGGCTGTTCGTGAACGCCAACAACACCCCCCGCGTGGCGCGCATCGACCTGCGCACCTTCGAGGCGTCGGAGATCCTGCAAATCCCGAACTCGGGCGGCAACCACGGCTCTCCGTTCATCACCTCGAACACCGAGTACGTGATCGCCTCGACCCGCTTCTCGTTGCCGATCCCGCAAGCAGACGTACCCATCACGGACTACAAGAAGTCGTTCCGCGGCACGATCAGCTTCGTCAGCGCGAACGAGAAAGGCAAGATGGACGTGGCGTTCCAACTGCTGGTGCCCGGCTACAACTACGATCTCGCGCGCGCCGGCAAGGGCCCCTCGAAGGACTGGGTGTTCTTCACGTCGTACAACTCCGAACAGGCGTACGAGAAGCTGGAGATCAACGCGTCGAAGACCG
>CAZMGX010000496.1:0-3573 GCA_964565915.1 uncultured Gemmatimonas sp. | reverse complement strand
CGACGCCCTGTCGTTCCGCGGCCTCGCGCTGCAGCTCCTTCTCAACTTCGATCTCGACGGGCAGACCGTGGGTGTCCCATCCCGCTTTGCGCGGCACGAAGTGCCCCTGCATCGCACGATGGCGACAGAAGAGATCCTTGATCGTGCGCGCAAACACGTGATGAATGCCGGGGCGTCCGTTTGCCGTCGGCGGGCCCTCGAAAAACACATAGGGCGGCGCGCCCTGACGTGCGGTCTGGGCCGTCTCGAAGAGATGCTCGGCGTCCCACTGCGCGAGCACCTTCTGTTCAAAGTCATCGACGCCGACGTCGGGAAGCAACGGAAACCGCGGTGCAGTCATGTGAACGGGCAGACGGGAGAAAGCGAAACGGGATCGCAACGCGTCCTGCAGCAACCGGAGCGTGCGGGCCGAGGACGTCCGAACGCGAGGCGCGCCGTGCGAACGACGTAGTGCGAACGACGAAACTGCGAACGACGAACCGCGTTACAGACGGGCGATGACACCCTGCACGACCGCGGTCAACTTCGGCTCGGCCGTGCGTGCCACCGACAGAATTTGCGCGAGACTCGCCGGTTCCAGTGCATCGGGAAGGCAGAGATCCGTAATGATCGACAGGCCGAGGACCCGCATGCCGCCGTGACGCGCGACGATGACCTCCGGAACGGTAGACATGCCGACCACGTCGGCACCCAGTCCGCGCAGGAACCGGTACTCGGCCCGTGTTTCCAGATTTGGCCCCTGCACGGCGACGTACACACCCTCCCGCAAGACGATGCCGTTCGCCACGGCGACCTCGCGCGCGAGCTGCCGCACCGCGGCGTCGTACGGCTCCGACATATCGGGGAAGCGCGGCCCGAGCGCTTCGTCGTTCGGGCCGATCAGCGGATTGTCGCCGAGGAGATTGAGGTGATCCGCAATCAACATCAGGTCGCCGGCCTCCCAGAGCGGATGCATGCCACCACACGCATTGCTGACGACCAGCGTGCTCGCCCCGAGCGCGCGCAAGACTCGCACCGGGAAGGTGACCTGCTGCAGCGTGTACCCCTCGTACCGATGAAACCGCCCCTGCATCGCCACCACCGTCTTTCCGCCGAGCGTGCCGCACAACAGGCGGCCGCTGTGCGACTCGACCGTCGACAGCGGAAAGTTGGGCAGGTCCCGGTAGTCGATCGCTTCCTCGACAGCGATTTCGTCGGCGAGCGCGCCGAGACCCGTGCCAAGGATGATCGCCGCGTCGACCGACCGTGGGAAACGCCGACGGACCGCTTGCGCACACGCCTCGATGCGCTCGCGCGCGTGCAGGCCCAGCGCCGGATGCGCAAGCGAGACGCGCTGATGCTCCTGCGTATACTGCAGTTGCGGATACGACTCGGGAGACTTGGTCATGTGTCATCCATGGCATCAAGCCACGATGGGGTCCGGGCGGGCGGTCTGACTGGCAGGTCCCGAAGTTCCTGCAACATCGGCGGCGTCTCGATCTGCGCACTCGGGGACCCGGTCGACGGCGCGCGCAACCCGTCGACCGATGCGTCCGCGCGTTGCTCGCGGGTTTGCACATACGGCGGGGCGGGCTCACTTTCCGCCGCCACCAGCTCCGACAACTGCCGCTCCACCTGATTGCGCAGTTGCGTCAGGTATCCGCGCCGTGTCCGCCACAACTTCTGCAGCTCTTCCTCGGCACGACGCACCTCGTCGCGGACCTGCTGCACCTCCGCATCCGCCTGTGCACGTGCTTCGCGCACAATCAACAACGCCTCACGTTCGGCCTGCTCGCGAATGTCGCCGCGCAACTGCTGGGCGCTGACCAAGGCGTCATTCAGCGCCTTGTCGCGCTCACGAAAGGCCTTCAGCTGTTCGTGAAAATTGCGCGCCTTCTGGTCCAATTCCTGGTTGGCGCGTGTCAGCCGCTCGATTTCCTCGGCAACCTGATCGCGGAACTGATCCACCCGGGTGCGATCGTAGCCGCGCAACGCGTTGCCGAAGTCGTAGCGTCGGACGTCGAGTGCTGTAAGGTGAAAGCCTTCGTCCGTCATGCGATGGTCCGGAAGTGAGCGCCGCCAACAGCGAGCATCAGCGACAAACGTTTACGAGCGAGAGCCGAACAACACCGTACCGAGGCGAACGTGCGTCGCCCCTTCCTCGACCGCGACCTCATAGTCTCCTGACATCCCCATGCTCAGATACGGTGCCGGGTGGCCCGCCTGCTGCAGTTGGTCTCGCACCGCACGCGCGCCGCTGAACACCGCACGCAGTACGGACTCCGTGGCATCGAAAGGCGCCATGGTCATGGCGCCCATGACGCGCAGACTGCGCCGTGAGAGCAGTCGATCAGCCACCGCCGACACGGTCGCTGGTTCGAAGCCACTCTTCGTCGCTTCCCCACTCACGTTCACTTGCACCAGCACGTCGAGCACGACACCAGCGGCCTCGGCCGCCTGGTCCAGCGCCTCCACCAGCCGTTCGCTATCGACGCCATGCACCATCGAGAAACGGGCGGCCGCGCGGGCCTTGTTGCGCTGCAGGTGGCCGATGAGGTGCCAACGGACCGGTACCGTCACCGCGGTCATCTTGGCCTCGGCCTCCTGCACCCGGTTTTCGCCGACGTCGTGAACTCCGGCCCGCCACGCCGCATGGACCGCCTCCGCCCCGTGCGTTTTCGTGACCGCCACCAGCGTGACAGCCTGCCCGTGGCCGCCCCGGGTTACCGCCGCCGCGATCCGCTCACGACACGCCACAACCCGCGACGAAACCGCCGCGTCGAACGAAGTGGCGATCGAGTCCGAAATTGGCATAGCATAAGAAGTTAGCCTCCATTGCACGTCCCCACAAGTAACGGGTCTGCCACCCGTTCCACCTGTGTGCATCGCAGCAGCGACTGCATCTGGCCGTATGCTGGATCGACATCGGTCGGCAGGTCCCGTAGTGCTGAGGTCGGCACCCGCTCCCGCGCGCGACGAAGCACCGCGGGTGCCAGGCCGACCTGCCCCGCCGCCAGTGCTGCGGACGGCGCGTATACCAAACCTTCCAGCGCCCAACCCGAATCCGGCTCGATCTGCCGTCGATCGCCGGCGGCCAGGAGGACACTGACCCGAATCGGGCGCCGGGTGGCTCGCGCCGCCGACGCCGTCGCACGCAGAGTCGGCCCCAGCCCCGACCAGATCGCCGCCGTCGAGGCCGTCAGAACCTGGTGCCGTCTCGCCAGCTCCTCGCGGTACCACGCCGCCCCCAACAGCGGCACCGTGATGACCAGAACGTCGGGGCGCACCTGCTCCACCTGCTGGAGATACCACAGGGGAAACGAATCGTTGTCGCCAGCCGTGTACAGCACGCCGTTGGTGGGGACTGCCTCGAGCAGCAGACGCGCCATCGTTCGCGGCAGGGTCGCCGCCGGCTCACGCGTGCGATCCATCACCGGACGATTGGCGACCAGCGGCACCGCCGCCAGCGCGAACGGCAAGGACGAGAACACCAGTGTGGCTGGTCGCGCCAGCCGCTTCGCAAACTCCCGGGCCATCGCCGCCATCCCCGCGCCGGCACACAGCCCCCACGCCCAGAAGCCAAGCACGACGAAG
>CAZMGX010000495.1:943-3590 GCA_964565915.1 uncultured Gemmatimonas sp. | reverse complement strand
TGCGTCCGTTCCGCTGCTCGTCGCCAGTGATGTCGAGCCGGGGCTGGGCCGCATGGAAGGCGGCGTGTTCGTTACGGCATCGTACTCGGCCGGCTCCGCCACGGTCTTGCCCAGCAACATGGCGATCGGGGCGGCGGACAATGACTCGCTGTCCGAGGCACTGGGCCGCGTCACCGGTCTCGAAGCGCGCGCACTGGGGATCCACATGGCGTTTGCGCCGGTCGTCGACGTCAACAACAACCCGGCCAATCCGGTCATCAATACACGCTCGTTTGGCGAAGACCCGCAGCGGGTCGCCGCCCTCGCGGCCGCGTTCGTGCGCGGACTGCAGTCGGCAGGCGTTGCCGCCACGGCCAAGCACTTCCCCGGCCATGGCGATACGGATACGGATTCGCATCTCGGCTTGCCGATCATTGCGGTCCGCCGAGAGCGACTGGATTCCATCGAGTTGGTGCCGTTTGTCTCGGCGATCGGCGCAGGGGCGGCTGGAATGATGACGGCGCACATCGCCTTGCCGGTCGCATATGGAGACAGCACACCGGCCACGTTGTCGTCGCGTGTCATGCACGGCCTGTTGCGGGATACCCTGCGTTTCTCCGGGGTCACCGTGACGGACGCCATGACGATGGAGGGGATCGCGAGAGGGTTCGGGACCGAGGAAAGCAGTATCCGCGCCGTCGAGGCCGGTGACGACATCATCCTCATGCCGTCGAACGTCGGCACCGCCATTGATGCGATCGTTGCCGCCGTCGGGAGTGGCCGACTCAGCACGGGCCGCATCGACGAGAGTGTCCGCCGCATTCTCGAACTCAAGCTGCGCACGGGCGCCGCGGCGACCCCACAGGTCTCCCTCGATTCGCTCCGCGGTATCGTTGCAGATCCGGCGCACCGCGCTCTGGCGCAACAGGCGGCCGAACGGGCGATCACGCTGCTGAGAGACCGTGCCACACTCGTTCCGGTCCGGCGTACCGGGACCGTGCACGTGATTACCGTCGTCCCTGACAATGATCCGCAGGCCGGCACCTGGTTCACGGCCGAGATGCGCTCGGGTGGTGCGCCGGTGCGTACCACGAGGCTTTCGCCACGCGCCCAACGTCGCGAACTGGACTCGCTGGCGCGTGTCGTGCGCCGGGCCGACCGGATCGTGGTCTACAGCTACACGCGAACGTTGGAAGGCGATGGACGCCTCGCCATCCCGGCGCCGATCGCCGGCTTTATCTCCCGCCTGGCGGCATCTGGGAAATTGATCGTGGTCGCCGGCGGGAATCCGTATCAGATTCGGCAGATGTCCAATATTCCAACCTATCTGGTTACCTACGGACGCGGCGAGGCGCTCGAACGCGCTGCGGCCAGAGCGGTCCTCGGTACGAGCCCCATCAACGGCCGGACCCCGGTCTCGCTGCCCGGCCACTTCTCCCGTGGTGACGGTCTGACGCGTGTGTCGAGTGACGGAGGTGCGCGATGAGGCGAACCGGAGCACGTCGTCGTTGGGGCGCGCACGTCGCGCTCGCTGTCATGAGCTCGATTGTGCTCGGTGCCTGCGCGTGGGGGATGCGCTCGTCACAGCCGAAGCGGGATCCTGGCGTTGCGCGTGCGCGGGCCGACGTACTGCGCGACTCGCTCGCGGCCGTGCTGACGCGCGCCGTTGCGGACGGGGCGTTCCCGGGAGCCTACGCGGCCGTGGGCACGTCACGTGGCGTCATCGCCGACATCGGCGTCGGTCGCCTCGACACCAGCGAGGCCGCCTCACCAAATGCGACAACACTCTGGGATCTTGCGTCGCTCACCAAAGTGATCGGGACGACAACCGCCGTCATGCAACTCGTGCAGGCGAAAAGGGTCGCGTTGGATTCGCCCGTCGTCCGCTACCTCCCCGAGTGGACGGCGCCGAACGCCGCGCGCGTCACCGTGCGCCATTTGCTGACGCACTCCTCCGGCCTGCCGGCCTGGCGGCCCTTGTACAAAGAGTCGGCGACCCGTACGGAAGCACTGCAGCAGCTGTACGCGACCGGCCCGGACACCGTACCGGGTGCACGATTCCTGTACAGCGATCTGGGGTTCATTCTGCTGGGGCAGTTGGTGGAGCGGGTCAGCGGGACCCCGCTCGCCGCGTACGACGTCGAACACATCTTCGCTCCGCTGGGAATGTCCTCGACGCGCTACCTCCCCCCGGCCAATTGGCGACGTCGAACGGCGCCAACCGAGGTCGACCCATGGCGGCAGCGTCATCTGCGCGGCGAAGTCCACGACGAAAACGCCGCGCGCCTCGATGGCGTGTCCGGGCATGCCGGTCTCTTCTCCACGGGGCGCGACCTGACCCAGTTTGCGCGCATGTACCTCGGCTTCGGCACGCTCGACGGACGCCGAGTCCTCGACTCAGCGACGGTGTCGCTGCTCACGCGGGTACAGGACAGCACCGTGTCCCGCCGCGCCATCGGCTGGGAAACTCCCACCGGGGGCAACTCGGCCGGGCAGCGCCTCTCGCCGTCCGCGTTCGGTCACACCGGCTTTACCGGGACGTCGCTCTGGATGGATCCCAGCAGCGATCTGTTCGTGCTCCTGCTGACCAATCGCGTCAATCCGACCCGGGAGAATCGGAAGATCGGGGCCGTACGGAGCAGCCTGGCAGACGTGGTGGTCGAGACCT
>CAZMGX010000495.1:0-933 GCA_964565915.1 uncultured Gemmatimonas sp. | reverse complement strand
TGACGGTGGATTGCGGATCGGGCTCCCTTGTTCTTGCAACGGGAGCGATCTACTCGCTATTTTCAGTAAGTCATCTGTGACCTGTTGGTCGTGACGCCGCGTCCGCGGTGCCTCGCCAGCAAGCGCATCCACAGACCGCTCTCGTTCGCCGAGAGACCGGTCGTCCCGGAGGGAAGCAATGAGCACGATGCAGCAGCCTGAGGTGATGGTCGTGATCACGCCGGTCGCCGCCACGGAAGTTCGCAAGTTCATGGAAGCCGAGGGCGTGACCGCCGAGCAGGGCGGCCTTCGGGTCTCCGTGATGCCGGGCGGCTGCAGCGGCTTCAAGTACGGCCTGGTGATCGAAGACAAGAGCGCCGACGATGACCTCGTCGTGGACAACGACGGATTCAAGGTGTTCGTCGATCCGTTCTCGGCGCAGTATCTGTCGGGGACCGTGATCGACTACGTGACGTCGATGCAGGGTTCCGGCTTCACCTTCAAGAACCCGAACTCGACTGGCGGCTGCGGCTGCGGGAGTTCGTTCTCGGCGTAAGCCGAGCGGTGCGCTGGTCCGGCGCGCCATGTCTTCGTCCCGTGTCGGCATTTCCGCAGGCCCGCGCCCTCGTCGAGTGGCGCGGGCCTGTGTTTATTCCCCCCTATGAATTCCACTCCCTTTGCGCATGGCGGCGCGAACAGCGCGGCGCGTGAACGCATCCCGACCCAGATCGTGGCGACCCACGATGATCTGGCTCGGGTGGTCGCTGGCCGCATCGCCACACTCATCCGCGAACGGGCGACGGCGGACCGCCCGATCGTTCTGGGCCTTGCGACCGGTTCCACGCCGATCGGCGTGTACCGCGAGCTCATCCGGTTGCATCGCGAGGAGGCGCTGAGCTTCCGCAACGTCGTGACGTTCAACCTGGACGAATACTGGCCGATGCCGAGGGCCAG
>CAZMGX010000494.1:0-3595 GCA_964565915.1 uncultured Gemmatimonas sp. | reverse complement strand
GAGGACGAGACTGTCGAGCGCGCCCGGTTGCTGACGCTCGGGCCGCAGTGGGTGCTGCTCGAACGTCGCCGACGACATCACCTGCGTGTGGCCGATGGAAGGATCGAGGTATAGCCAGCCGCTCTCCGTATCGGCGTACGACCATTGCACGCTGAACAGCCCCGCGCCGACCAGCAGATCGCTGCCGTTGTCGGTCAATTGATTCGTGGGTGACCTCAGGTAGCGCTCGGCGACTGTTCCCGTGCCGCGTCCTTGTCGTCCCTTGGAGCGGGCGCGCCAGCGGTACGTCGCTTCGCCCTCGCGGAACTCAGTGAACTCGAGAAGCGCCACCCCCTCGGGGCGTTGGACAACCAGCATTTGTCCCTTGCCCAGTCGGATGGTCTGGCCGCTGATGGGCGCAAATCCCGACGGCGGAGCGACCGGGATGTCGCCTGACCCCACAACGTTGGTCGACACGGGTGGTTGTGACGGAGGCGATGCCGGTGGCGATGCCGGTGGCGATGCCGGTGGCGATGCCGGTGGCGATGCCGGTGGCGATACCAGAGGGGCGCCGTCCGACTCGCTGCGCGCGACGGCTCTGCAGCCGATGATTCCGACCGCGAGAATCAGTCTCAATGCCGAGTGTCGTCTCATTCAGTGTACCGGCGAAGTGTGTATACGGCTCTTCTCGGTCAAGCAATCGCTCACGAAGAATACGGGGCCGTTCAATTACTCGTCGGCGCCCCTGCCAGTCGTTGCGGCCGGGCGCGCGGAACCACGCTGCAGGATACGCGCATCAGCGCCACGGGCCAAGCGTGCGTCGGCGAGAAGCGTCGGCCGTTGGGCGCGGTCACCACCATGTCGGAACGGAGCGTCGCTTCACCGATCAGGTCGCCCTGCTTCCATTGAAATCGCCAAGACACGGGCGGATGGGACTGGTACTCGACCAACACGACACTGTCTGTTGTCGGTCGTTGCCAGGTGCCCACCGTAGTGGACGTCGTGTCGTCCCTGAAGATGATCGTACCCTGCAGCAACCCGTCGACGGGCGCAGCGCCGGATGGCGCGAGACCGCGCGATTCGTCGACGCTGAGTGAGTCGAGCACGAGCCACGGCCCGGAGCGTGCCGCCGCGTTTCTGCTGCCAGTTGGCCCGTTGTAGAACTGCTGGAGCCCCGGTCCGGCGAAGCAGCCGATTCGGCCGAAGCCGCTCGCGGGGTAAATCGCCGACGACGATGGCAGGGGTGGTCGGGGCCGAGCACATGCGGCGATTACAGCAAGTCCAAGACTCAGAACAAAAATCCGGATCATGTACTGAGCTGACGTATAGAGTACGAATCTGTCAAGCCAATCAGCCGAGCTCGGCCGGCCAGTTCGTCGCCGAGGCCGCGGAATATGCGACAATGGCGTCGATGGGTATCACGGCGCATTTTGCCTGCGGATACCCCCAGTCAGCACGGCTGGAGGACGTGAGCGCGCTCGCACGACACCCACAGGAGTTGGTCGATGAGAAAGGTCATACCCATCATGGCCCTGCTGTTGGGGCTGAACCAACCGTTGGTCGCCCAGCCGGCCGCTGCGGCGCCCGCCGCGGTACCCGCGGCCGCGGCGCCCCCCTCCGACGACCAACTCCATCAGGAACTGCGCGACCTCAAGGCCGTCATGGAGGAAGCCCTCAACAGCCGCAACCTCGACGTCATTCTCGCCAACGTCGACGAACACGTGGTCTTCACCACGATGAACGGCGACGTAGTGACCGGTCGGGACAGCGTGCGCGCTTACTTCGACAAGATGATGAACGGTCCTGCCAAGGTGGTCGAGTCGGTGCGTGCGAGTTTTGTACCGGAGGCGCTGTCGATACTGCACGGCGGCGACGTCGCCATCAGCTGGGGCCATACGGACGATCAGTACGAATTGGCGACTGGTCAGAGCCTGGCGATCGCGGCCCGTTGGTCCGCCACGATGGTACGGCGTGACAACAAATGGCTGATCGCGAATTTCCACTACTCGACCAACATGTTCGACAACCCCGTGCTGTCGGCGCAGCGCAAGCTGCTCATCGGCGGCGGGGTCGCCGGGGCGCTGGTGCTCGGCGTCGTAGGTTTCCTGCTGGGCCGTCGCCGCCGTGGTACGTGAGCGCAGCAGCCCGCCCGCTCGCCGCAGGTCCTGACGCGTCACCGCACGGGACACCGCACTCGACGGCGAACCCGGCGCCGCACACGGCGTTCCCGAGTTGGCCGGTGGGCTGGTACACCGTGGCCCGCGGGTCCGACCTTAAACGTGGCGTCGTGCTGGCCCGTACGCTGGCCGGCGCCGAGGTGGTGTTGTTTCGCGGTGACGACCATCGTGTCGCGGCCATTGCCGCGCACTGTCCGCACATGGGTGCACACCTGCGTCATGGCACCGTCGTCGGCGCCTCCTTGCGGTGCCCGATGCATCACTGGGCGATGAGCGCTACAGGTGAGGCGCGTCGAGATGGCGCGACGTGTGGACGCACGCGCGCGTGGCCGGTCAAGGAAGCGTGCGGACTGGTGTTCGTCTGGGTGGGCGGTGGTGAGCCCGGCCCGCTGCCCTTGCCGGAGGGCGCCACCGAAACGACGTGGCGCAGTGGTGGTCCGGTCGCGGTGGCCACCCCATGGTACACACTCATGATCAGCGGCTTCGACATGGAGCACCTCTCGGCGGTGCACGGCCGACGCCTGATCGGCGAGCCACACATCGAGGTGATTGGCGAGCCGCACGCCACGTCGTCCGGCCAGCGGCGCCTGCGCCTGCGGTACACGTCGATGGTGACGGGTCGGGGCCTCGCCGATCGAGTGATGGCGTGGCTCGGTCGCGCCGGCATTGCCGTGTCGATGACCTGCAGCGGGCCGATCTTTGCCGTGGACACGACCATGGGTGGTCGTCGCACGCGTGCACTCCTGGGCCTCTTGCCGACCGACGGCGGCGTCGAGGCGTACGGCAGCTTTGGTGTGGCCGCAGGCAGCTGGTTCCCGCGACTGCAGGCGCGTGTTGCCGCGTGGTTGTTTATCGCGTTCCTGCGCAAGGATTTTGCGATCATCGAAGGGATAGCGTTGCGAACCAACGTGCGCGACCCCGGTGTGCGTGCGATGTCGACGTTCCTGCACAGCTTGCCGTCGGCGACCGATGGCTGAGTCCACCTCGGCGAGGGCAGGGGAACATCGCTCGATCCCTGGTGCGCTCAATCTTTTGTTGTTGCTGGCGTCCGGTGGAACGGCCGCTGCCTGTCTGTGGTGGGCGTCGCACGCAAGCGCGTGGTGGTGGGTCGCGACCGCGGCAGTGGCGTTCTCGTTCGTCAACAACACCATCTTTGCCCTGCTGCATGAAGCGGTCCACGGCGTGTTCCATGCCTCCAGGCGCATCAACTACTGGGGCGGACGTGCGGCCGCAGCGTTCTTTCCCACCGGGTATCTGGTGCAGCGCGCCTTTCACGTCACGCACCACCGCAACAATCGCAGCCGCTTCGAGCAGTTCGACTACCTGCATGACGGGGATGTGAAGTGGCTCAAGGTTGCCCAATGGTACGCGATCCTCACCGGCCTCTATTGGGTCGTGACGGTGCTGGGTGTCGCGGCGTTCCTGGTGGTGCCGCGTGC
>CAZMGX010000493.1:0-3611 GCA_964565915.1 uncultured Gemmatimonas sp. | reverse complement strand
ATCCAAGCTCACGTTGATGAGCGAGTCGCTGCGCAACGACGGTCGCGTGTGGGTTCCGAAGAAAAAGGAAGACTGCGGCAAAGCGCCCGCGCAGATCCCGGAAGCGGAGCGCGATTACTACCTCGAGCGCAAGTATCCGAGCTTCGGCAATCTGGCACCTCGTGACATTGCGTCGCGTGCTGCCAAGGAAGCCTGTGACGATGGGCGCGGCGTGGGCCCCGGCGGACTCGGCGTCTACCTCGACTTTGCCGACGCGATCAAGCGGCTGGGCAAGCAGACCATCGCGGAACGGTACGGCAACCTGTTCGAGATGTACCAGCGCATCACGGACGAAGACCCGTACGAAAAGCCGATGCGCATTTATCCCGCCGTGCACTACACGATGGGCGGCTTGTGGGTGGACTACAATCTCATGAGCACCATCCCAGGGCTGCACGTCGCCGGCGAAGCGAATTTCTCGGATCACGGGGCGAATCGCCTCGGGGCCTCGGCCCTGATGCAGGGGCTCGCCGATGGGTACTTCGTGCTGCCGTACACGATCGGTGACTACATCGCCAGCAACAAACTCGAAAAGCTGGACACGTCACATCAGGAGTTCCGCGCGGCCGAAGAATCCGTGCGTGCGCAGCAGTCGCGGTTCCTCGCGATCAAGGGCAAGCGGACGGTCGATTCCTTTCACAAGGAACTCGGCAAAATCATGTGGGACTACTGCGGCATGGCGCGCACGCGGGAGGGACTCACCAAGGCACTCGAGTTGATTCCATCGCTGCGCGAGGAGTTCTGGCAGAACGTGAACGTGCCGGGCAGCGGGGACTCGCTCAACCAGTCATTGGAGAAGGCCGGACGGGTCGCCGACTTCATCGAGCTTGGCGAGCTCATGTGCCGCGATGCGCTCGCGCGGGAGGAGTCGTGCGGCGGGCACTTCCGCGTCGAGTACCAGGAGGACGGCGAGGCGAAGCGGAACGATGACGAGTACGCCTATGTCGCCGCCTGGGAATGGGCCGGCGAGGGGAAGACGCCGATCCTCAACAAAGAACCGCTGGTCTACGAAAACGTGCATCTGTCTACCCGGAGCTACAAGTAATGAAGCTGACCCTCAACGTCTGGCGTCAGCCCGCGTCGCAGGCCCCGGGCAAGCTGGAGACGTACACCCTGGAAGGGGTGAGTGCCGACATGTCGTTCCTCGAGATGTTCGACATGCTGAACGAGCAGCTCACGCTGGCCGGCAAGGACCCCGTCGCGTTTGCGCACGATTGCCGCGAGGGGATCTGCGGCTCGTGTTCGATGATGATCAACGGCCAGGCGCACGGTCCGTGGAAGGGCACCGCCACGTGTCAGTTGCACATGCGTGCCTTCAAGGATGGCGACATCATCACGGTCGAACCGTGGCGCGCATCGTCGTTTCCGGTGCTCAAGGATCTTGTCGTCAATCGGGCTTCCCTGGATCGCATCATTCAGGCGGGCGGCTACGTCTCCGTGAATACGGGCGGTGCGCGCGACGCGAACGAGATCCTGATCGGCAAGGATGTCGTGGAAGAAGCGATGGATGCCGCCGCGTGCATCGGATGCGGCGCCTGCGTCGCGGCCTGCCCCAATGCCTCCGCGTCGCTGTTTACGGGCGCCAAGCTGACCCACCTCGGGCTCCTGCCGCAGGGACAACCGGAGCGCGACAAACGCGCGCTGGCGATGGTGGAACAAATGGACCTGGAAGGGTTCGGCCATTGCACCCTCGTCGGAGAGTGTCAGGAGGCGTGTCCGAAGGGCATCAGCATTGACGTGATCAAGCACATGAATCGTGACTACATCCGAGCCACGGCACTGCGGCGCGAGCCGCGGGCGACCGTCGGCGCGGGCTGAGTCCAGGGTGTCCCGCCGACCGGCGACTACGGGCGCGGCGCTCGCCGCGATCTTCGTCGTCATGGTCGGCGTGGCCCTCCTCGTCAGTACCCGACGGGAGGGCAGCGCGCCGTCGGTGACCGCGAGGGACTCACTGAATGCACCGCGCGCTCCGACACGGGGGGATCCGATTCGAGGGCTCGCCCTGCTCAACCACTTCCGGGATTCCCTGCCGGCGCACAGCGGCAATGCCCTCCGCTGCACCAGCTGCCATCTCGACAACGGGACGCGCCCCGACGCGATGCCGTGGCTCGGTACGACCAAGCGCTATCCGAGGTACCGTGAGCGCCCGGGGATGGAGGAGTCGCTGTCGCGACGGATCAACGAGTGTATTGCTCGCAGTCTGGCCGGCCGAATGTTGCACGAGGATAGTCGCGAGATGAGCGACGTTCTGGCGTATCTCGCGACACTCGCCGATCGGCCGCGACCGCCTGACGCCCGGATCATCAAGACGGTCGGCGTCGTTGCGCGAGGAGCAGGGGAATACGCCCGCGAGTGCGCACGCTGTCATGGGGCGAACGGCGAAGGCACGCCGTTGGCTCCTGCCGTCTGGGGACCGGAGAGCTACTCGGTGGGTGCTGGCCTCGCACGGCAGTTCTCCCTTGCGACGTTTCTGCGTCACAACATGCCGCACGACAAGCCCGCGACGCTGACCGATGCGCAGGCCGCCGACATCGCGGCGTATGTGCTCGCACAGCCACGCCAGGATCATCCGGGCAAGGAGCGTGATTGGCCGAAAGGGGACGCGCCGGTGGACGTGGCGTATGGAACCACGGCAGCACGCGCCAAGGGCCGGACCGACCCGTCTCCGCGAACGCTCCTCCCTCGTCGAGTGTCTCCAGACTCACTCTCAACGCCGAGTACGCCATGAGCATCCCCGGGCACACCACACCGCGTCGATCATTCCTTGGCCGGTTGGCATCGGCAACGGCGGCCTTCGGACTCGGCACGCTGCCGAGCACGTCGCGTGCGGACGAGACGCAGGGCAGCGCGGCACGCGCGGCCTCGGACGACGAACCGTGGATGACACGTCTGACCGGTTCGCAGCGCATCATCATTCACGCCCACGAACCCACCGCGGGCCTCGCGCTGCGATGGGCACAGACCTTCCTGGATACCCAGAAGAGCAATTACGCGCGCAACGATCGGGACTGCAGTGTCGTGGTAGGCCTGAACGGCAAATCCGTCGGGCTCGTCTTCAACGACGCCATGTGGGCGAAGTATCCGATCGCGCAGACCCTCGAGATGAGCGGCACGCGAAATCCCGCCGGACCGGCCGGCAGCAACGCGATTGCGCAGCTGTTGGCGCGGGGGGTGATCATTCTGGCGTGCCAGAATTCGCTGCGCGCCGCCGGCCAGCGGTTCTTGCCGGAGCCACAGCGGAATGATGCGGCCGCACGATCCGCCTTCGGTGCTGAAGTGACGGCCAATCTGCTGCCCGGCGTGGAGATCGTGCCAGCCATGATCGTGACCCTGCAGATGGCGCAGGATCGAGGTTGCCGGTACGTGTATGCGGGGGGGTGACCCCCGCGGTCGCCGCGGTCAGATGCGCGGGAGGGTCACGCCGTGTTGTCCCTGGTATTTGCCCTTCTTGTCGCCGTAGCTGACCTCGGGCGGCTCGTCGCCGGTGAAGAAGACTACCTGCGCGATCCCTTCGTTCGCGTAGATCTTCGCCGGGAGCGGCGTCGTGTTGGAGATTTCCAGCGTCACGTAGC
>CAZMGX010000492.1:0-3616 GCA_964565915.1 uncultured Gemmatimonas sp. | reverse complement strand
GGATAGTGCACCGCCGAATACAGCACGCGGTCGAGCTTGAAGTGCCCGGTGGCCTTGTCCAGCTCGTACTTGTTGCGCGAGCCGCCGGGGATCTCGATGACGGCGTTCACCTGCTCCGGCGGATGCTTGCCCGCCGGAATGTCATGCCATGGATTGTGCAACATTCAGTGGATTCCTGGTTAGCGGTCACGCAACGCGGCCGCAGCCTCGAGCGCAAAGTAAGTGATGATCATGTCGGCGCCGGCCCGCGCGATCGCGACGAGCGATTCCATCATCGCCCGATTTCCGTCAATCCACCCGCGATCCGCCGCCGCCTTGATCATCGAGTACTCGCCGCTGACCTGGTAGGCGGCCAACGGGAGCCCCGTGTCCTGCTTCACCGCCGCGATGATATCGAGATAAGCACCGGCCGGCTTCACCATCAGAATATCGGCACCTTCCGCCACATCCAGGCGAACTTCGCGTAACGCCTCCCGGCCGTTGGCCGGGTCCATCTGGTAGCTACGCCGATCACCGAACGCCGGCGTCGACTCGGCGGCCTCCCGGAACGGACCGTAGAAGGCCGACGCGTACTTGGCGGCGTAGCTCATGATCGGCGTCTGTTCGAATCCCGCCGCATCCAGGGCCCGACGCATGTGCCCGATGCGGCCGTCCATCATGTCACTCGGCGCCACGATGTCGGCGCCGGCCTCGGCATGGGCCAAGGCCTCCCGCGACAACAGCGCGAGCGTGGCATCGTTGTCGACCTCACCGGCGGACGTCAGCAGGCCGCAGTGGCCGTGATCCGTGTATTCACACATGCAGACGTCCGTAATCACCAGCAGCTGCGGGAACTCCCGTTTCACGGCCCGGACGGCCTCGGCGACCGGCCCATGCGGGTCCCATGCAGACGATCCGCTCGCGTCTTTGGTATCGGGAATGCCGAACAGCAGAATGCCGCCGAGCCGCGCCGCCACCGCCCGCTCCGCATCACGCAGCAGTTCGTCGACCGACGTTTGAAAGACACCGGGCATCGAGCCGATCGGGGTTCGCACGCCATGGCCCGAACGCACGAACAGCGGCCAGATGAACTGGGCCGCATCGAGTCGCGTTTCCCGCACCAGACGGCGAATCGCATCCGTGCGCCGCAACCGGCGCATGCGGACCGGCAAGTCGGACGCCGTGCTCACATCAGGCCGATAGGTCATACGGCGCGCAGCTCCGCCAGGATGTCGACGCCGCCTTGCTGGTGCAGCTGCGCCGCCAATGCCTTTCCCGCGGCGCCGGGATCGTCCACGTCGACCGCGATGGACCCGCGAACGACCTGCGTACCATCCACGGACGCGATGACGCCGTGCAGCATCGGACGCGGCGAGCCCGCCATCATTGCAGCGCCGATCGGCACCTGACAACCGCCTTCCAGCGCGGCCAGCAACGCACGCTCGGCCGTCACCGCAACACGCGTGGGGGCGTGGTCGAGGGTGGAGAGAATGGCGACCATGGCGTGGTCATGCGCCCGCGCCTGCACCGCGATGGCGCCCTGGCCCGGTGCCGACAGCCATTCGGGTGGATCGAGCAGGCTGACGATGCGATCACCAAGACCGAGACGTCGCAGACCCGCGGCGGCCAACAGCGCGGCGTCGACCTGCCCTTCATCGATCTTGCGCAGACGCGTGCCGACATTGCCCCGCAGTTCCTGCACGTCGAGATCCGGCCGCAGCGCGCGCAACTGCGCCCGTCGACGCAACGAGGACGTCCCGATGCGTGCGCCGTGCGGCAGTTCGTGCAACGTGCGCGCGGTCGTACCCGGGCCCACGACCAGGGCATCACGCGGATCTTCCCGCTCGAGCAGGGCGACGATGGTGAGACCATCCGGATCCGCCGTCGGCAGGTCCTTCAGGCTGTGCACCGCGCAGTCGGTTCGGCCGGCGATGAGATCCGCTTCCAACTCCGCGGTAAACAGTCCTTTCTCGCCGATCGCCGACAACGGGCGATCAAGAATGCGGTCACCGATGGTGGTGTAGGTGACGAGCTCACTCGCCACACCACGCTCGGCCAGTTGCGCAGCGACGAGGCGCGCCTGGCGGAGCGCCAATTCGGACGAGCGCGTGCCAATACGGACGACGGTGTCAGTCATGACGAATTCTATCGTGAGGCGGCGAATGCCGCGACGATGCTGCGCACGAAAGCCGGTGTCGAGGCACTCTCGGATTCCACCTTGACCGGAAAGCCCGCCGTGCGCGCCGCGCGCGCGGTCACGGGGCCGATACACGCAACGGGCAGGCGGCGCGTTTGCTCCGGCGGCAGCGCCGCCAACAGCGCGTCGACGGCACTGGGAGCGGCCACGGTGACGAGATCGAGTTCGCCGTTCGACACGAGCGTGCGCAGCCGCACCTGCCCATCGGCATCGGCCACACTGCGATACACCGGGATCACGTCCACCACGGCACCGAGCGCGCGGAGGCCAGCGGGCAGCACGTCGCGCGCGCCTTCGGCCGCCGGATACAGCATGCGCGCGCCGTCGACGTCACCGCGCGACGCCATGGCATCCACCAACCCTTCCGCGAGGAACCGCTCCGGCAGCAGCGTGGTCTGCCAGCCGAGGTGCTCGGCGGCGTCACGGGTCGCACTGCCGACGACCGCCAGTTTGCAGGAACCCATTCCTACGCGTGCCGCGTGCATGGCGTCGGCCAGATGTTGGACGGCGTTCGCGCTGGTCAGCAGCACCCAGTCGTAGTCGTGCAATCGCTCAACAGCCGCCGCGAGTGGCCGGACATCGAGCGTCTCGATGCGCGTCAGCGGAATCTCGGTCACGGTCGCGCCGGCGCTGCGGAGCGCCTCGGCCAGGGGACCGCCCCGACCCTCTGCGCGGGTCACCGCAATTCGAATCCGATCGAGGGCGGGGCCCGTCGCCGTCATGCGCTGCCGCGTCGTGTCCGCACGTCAGCAGCGGACCCGCGCGCGGTCGCCGTCATTCTCCGCGACGCGTGCGCGCCATCCGTTGACGAATCAGCAGCGCGTATCCGACATACACCAGCGCCGTCACCGCATAGCCCGCCCACATGTACCGGCTGGTGTCGACCGGCCCGCCAGCCTTGGGAACGAACGCCACCGTGTCCTGGCTCAGCGACTCGGCGACGATAGCCGCCAGCGCCCACACGCCGGACGCGCTCACGCCGCCTCCATGGCCGCGCGCGCATCACGTGCCGTCGCCCAGCGATACCGCATGCGGAGCAGCGCCACAAACAGCAGCAGGAAGGCCGCCGTCGACAGGCCGAACGTCTGCAGCATCTCGGGCGGCATCTTCGGCTTCTCCGGCGCCAGCACGACCGGCCCCGGATGCATGCCGCGAAACAGTTTCACCGTGAGGTGAATGAACGGCACGAGCAGGGCGGCCAGCGACCCCATCACGGCGGACAAGCGCGCACGGCTTTCCGGAGACTCGACCGCGCCGCGCAACACCAGGTAGCCCAGCACGAGCAGCCACAGGAACAACGTGCTCGTGATACGCGCTTCCCACACCCACCACGTGCCCCAACTCGTGCGCGCCCAGATTGGTCCCGTCAGCAACACGATCCCCATGAAGACCAGTCCCACCTCGGCCGCCGACTCGGCGAGGCGGTCGAGCCGTTCGTCC
>CAZMGX010000491.1:0-3618 GCA_964565915.1 uncultured Gemmatimonas sp. | reverse complement strand
CCATCGCCTGCTCGGGCGCCATGTACTGCGGCGTGCCGAGCGACAGGCCCGTTTGGGTCATCCGCTGCCCACCGGCATGTTGCACCGCGAGGGCAATGCCAAAGTCGGCCACCAACGCATGACCACCCTGCAGCAGGATGTTCTCGGGCTTGATATCGCGATGAATGACGCCGCGTTCATGCGCGTACTGCAGCGCATCCGCCACCTCGCGCGCGAGTTGCACCGCGTCGGCAATCGGCAGCTGCGTTTCGCGATCCAGCCGCGCGCGCAACGTTTCGCCTTCCACGAACGGCATCACGTAGAACAACTGTCCATCCGCCGTGCCACTGTCGAACAACGGCAGAATGTGCGGGTGCTGCAGGTTCGCCGTCGTGGTGATCTCCGCCAGGAAACGCTCGGCCCCCAGCACCGCGGCGAGTTCAGGGTGCAGCACCTTGATCGCCACCTGACGCGCATGGCGAACATCACGCGCGAGATACACCGTCGCCATGCCGCCGCGGCCGAGTTCACGCAGCAGTTCGTAGCGGTCGGCCAGCGCAGCGCTCAAGTCGCCGAATGCGTTCGTATCAGGTACGCTCAATCATGGCCTCGTTGCGAGGTACGGTGCCGTCGAACCGCGCGACGGCGCCGAGGCAGCAGGCATGGGAAGCGCCCTGCGCCGGCGCCTTTACAGTGGCACGCCAAATCGATTCCCGGAAGAACGGACCGTCCGGTGCCCGGTCGTACTTGACGCCGTGGCCGCCCGCACGCTTAGCTATCCGGGCACCTTCCCCTCTACGGAGCCAGCACATGCGTTTGATACTCGGAGTCGCGGCCGCCGTCGCGATCGCAGGATCGGGATTCGCGGCCGGGCGCGCCCAACCGCCGGCCACGCCGATCGACGAACACGCCAACCATGACATGGGCACCGTGCCCGCCGCAGCCGAGGCGAATGGCCTGCCCCAGGCCCAGAACATCCCCGCGGGCGCCGGAACCGCCGTCGCGCGAATCGCTGCCTCGCCCCGCCACGCCGAGTGGGTGGCCATCAAGGTTGGCGCCACGGACAGTGTCATGGCGTGGGTCGTGTACCCGGAGCGCAAGGACAAAGCCGCGGTCGTGATCGCGATTCACGAGAACACGGGCATCAATACCTGGACACGCGCTGTCGCCGACCAGCTCGCCGCCGATGGGTTCATCGGCATCGCGCCAGACCTGACGACGATGTTCCGCACAGGCGACCTCAAGGCAGATCCCGCGGCCGACCAAGGGCGCGCGGCGATTGGGCAGGTCACCCCCGAGATCGGCAATCGGATTCTCGATGCGGTGGCGCAGTACGGCATGGCGCTGCCCGCGGCGCAGAAGAAGTACGGCATCATCGGCTTCTGCTGGGGCGGTGCGCGTTCGTTCCTGCACGCCGCCACGGCGCCCGGGCTGACCGCCTCAGTGGTCTACTACGGGTCGCCTCCAAGCGCCGACCAGATGGCCGCGATCAAAGCGCCCGTCCTCGGGCTGTACGGGGGCAATGACGCACGCATCAACGCCACCATTCCCGCCACCGACTCGACCATGAAGCGGTTGGGCAAGTCGTACGAGTACCAGATCTTCGAGGGTGCTGGCCACGGCTTTCTGCGGGCGCAGGACGGCAACGCAGCCAACGCGGCGGCGGCAACCGCCGCGTGGCCCCGCACGATCAGCTTCCTCCGCGCGAAGCTCGGCGCGTAGCCCAGGCACGGTCGCCGTGGCGGCGACCCGTGCGCACTCGCCGCTCACCGCCACTAGACACACTCGCCGGTGTGACCGTCACACCGGCGAGTGGCTGATGGATACCTTGTGAGCATGACCTTCGCGCGCGGTATCTACCAGCTCCCGGCGGCCTTGAGCCTTTTGTGTGCCGCCCCGTCCTCCGCTCAGGATCGCGGCGACGCCGCACCCGAACGGCTCGGCGCCGTGCAGTTCAGCACGACGTGTTCATCGGCGGTCGCCGTGGCGTTCGACCGCGCCGTCGCCCTGCTGCACTCCTTCGAATTCGGCGCATCCACACGCGCCTTCAGTGAAGTGGCCGCGGCCGACCCACAGTGTGCAATGGCGCACTGGGGAATCGCCCTGAGCGCCTGGTCCAATCCGATGGCGCCCGGTGTGCGAGCATCGGCACAGCTCCGAACGGGACGCAGCGCCATCGACGTGGCAGAAACGTTGGCCCTTGGCGCCTCGGCGCGTGAGCGCGCCTACATCGCGGCCGCCGCGAAGTTGTATGAACGGGTCGAGCAGGTAAGCCAACCCGCACGCGTCGACGCATACGAACAGGCGATGCGCGATCTGAGCCAGTCGTTTCCGGCCGACACGGAAGCGAAGATCTTTCACGCCGTGGCCCTGATCGCGTCCGCATCACCCAATGACAAGCGTTACGAGAAGCAGCAGCGGGCCGCGGCGACACTCGAAGCGCTGTGGATCGTGCAACCCGATCACCCCGGTCTCGCGCACTACATCATCCACGCGTACGACTACCCATCACTTGCGCCGAAGGCACGATCAGCGGCGGAGCGCTATGTCCGGATCGCACCATCCGCCGCGCACGCGCTCCACATGCCGTCGCACACCTTCACCCGCGTGGGGCTGTGGGAGCAGTCAATAGCCACCAACCGTCAGTCCTATGAGGTTGCCCTGCGCAATGGATCGATCGCCGAAGCCTTGCATGCGCTCGACTACCAGGTATACGCCCTCCTGCAGTTGCGACGGTACTCGCTGGCGCGGGCGGTGGTTGCTCGCCTTCCGTCGCTGGCATCGCGATTCGACCCGACCGCAGTGACGGGCGCGGCGCCAGGCGCGGCCGGTGTGTTCGCGCTGGCAGCGATGCCGGCGCGGTATGCACTGGAACGTCGCGATTGGCGGCAGGCAGCAGCGCTGGTACCCGTCGGGAGCGATTTTCCGTGGACCGAGGCAATGGTGCACTTCGCGCGGGCGTTGGGCGCCTCACATAGCGGCAAACTCAGCGCCGCCCGTTCATCCATCGATTCACTTTCCGCGATCTCTCGCCGTCTGGGCTCGCTGAACGAGGCGTACTGGGCCGAGCAGGTGGCCATTCAGCAGCTGGGCGCACGAGCGTGGCTGGCGCGTGCCGAGCGGCGCGACAGTGCAGCCTTGGTGCTCATGCGCGAGTCCGCGGCGCGCGAAGATGCCACCGAGAAGTCCGCAGTGACGCCCGGTCCACTGGCGCCGGCCCGGGAGTTGTTGGGCGACCTGTTACTCGAGCTCTCCCGTCCGCGTGAGGCGCTTGACGCGTATCGCGCCGTGCTCATCCGCGAACCCAATCGCCACGTCGCACTCGACGGTGCGCGCCGCGCAGCTCGGGCCGTTGGCGATCGAGCAGCGGAGGCCGGGTATAGCGCCCAGCTGCGCGCGCTCGGACGGCTCTGATCAAGCCGCGTCGACGCTGACCATCCAGACCATCCCACACCGATGAAGGCATCATGAGCACGATTGCGAATCGACTCCTCACCTTGGGGCTGACACTCCCCGCGCCACTGCAGATGCCACCGGGGGTCACACTCCCATTTCCGTGGGTACGGGTGGTGGGTACGCGCGCCCTGTTCTCCGGTCACGGCCCCACGAACGCCGATGGCTCACTCGCCGTACCGCTCG
>CAZMGX010000490.1:0-3621 GCA_964565915.1 uncultured Gemmatimonas sp. | reverse complement strand
CCAGTGTGGTGGCGAACACCCCGGACGGCTGCATGATCACGCCTGGGATGAGCAGGCGGCGCGCCTTGGCCTCCGCGTCTTCGCGTTTGCCCTTGTCGGTCTTGGCGATGAGGTCTACGACATCGCCGAATGCCAGGGCACACGCCAGCACCGTCACGCCGCGCGCGATCGCCTTGTCCAGAGCAAACGAGGCGAGCAACGGCGGCATGCCATCGGCTTCCGTCAACAGGGCCGGATTGCGGCTCGTGGGCTTCTCGGTGACGGGATGCAGCACCTTCTTTGCCGCGCCGATCTTGTACTCCGTCCAGTAGGCCTGCTCCATCGCCAGGGCAATCCCGGTGTGTCGCAACACGATCACGGCGGAGAAATCGCCCGGTGCCAACTTGAACGCGTCCGCGTACTGCGACGCCACGATACCCGCGCGCAAGACGCCATACCCACTTTCGATGTCGGGACAGTCGAACACCGCCTTGTGCTTTCCGGTCAGGCGGCGGGTCCACGACACGTCGACGGGGGTCGGCTGCGGCGACCGCAGCAGGGAGCGATCCGGCCGTGGGTCAGTTGCGGAGGGCGGGTTCGACGCGCCGAGCACCGACGGCAGCGTGCCAAGGGCCAGTCCCGTCACGGTGAGGCGCTGAAGAAAGTCGCGTCGATCAGGCAGCATGGAGTCCTCGCGGTGTGAGGTGGTCCCCAGAAGGTACCACCTCCACGAGCTTCCCGCGCGACGACCCGCCCGGGTCGCGGTCTAGAAGAAAAAGAAGTTGAAGCGACCACCACTTGCGCCAAGGCTGCTGAAGCGCTGGTTCACGATGGTGTTGTAGATGGAGCCGAACGTGTAGCGCACCCCGATGTTGGTCGTGATGCGGAAGCCCGTCTCGAGCGCCTGGCGTTGCAGCAGGATCTCCTCTTCCGTGTTGCCGGCGCGCGGCAGGTAGATCTGATCGTTGATGCGCGCCGCCGAGCCGCCGATGTTGAGCGAGAATCCACGGCCGACGCGGAGGTCGACGCTGCCGCTCAGCGTGAGGGCGTGCCGATTGAAGTCATGCAGATAGTTGAGCCAGTCCAACGAGACGTTGGACGAACCCCACTGCTGCCGGGCTACGAGCGACGCCGTGAGCTGCTGGCTGAACCGGGTCTCGCGATCCTTGTTGAACACCGTCGTCCGCTGATAGTCGTATACGTTCGGTCCGACGTTGTACAGGAAGGTCAGTTGCCGTCTCGTCTGCTCCGTCCACGGGAACAGGTTGTATTCAACAGCCGGCTGGAGACGCAGCGCCAGGTCCTGATTCAGGAAGTCGGAGTATCCGGCGCCCAGCTTGAGCCCCGCCGACCAATGTGACGACAACGAGCGCACGATGAGCGTATTGGCGTTGTAGGTGCGCTGTTCGTTCTTGACGGTGAACGCCGGGCGCGTGCCGCTGGCGGGAATGTCGAACTCCGCGGTGTTCACATTTCCGCTGACGGAGACGTTCACCTTCCAGGCCTCGGTCGCGCGATTGGCGGACAGCGACAGCGATCCGTTGATCTGCTGCTGCCGTTCTTCTGCCCGCACGAAGACGTTGGTGTTGGCCGTATACGTCCACAGGTTCCACTTGTCTTTCAGGTTCGCGGCCGACACCTGGCGACGTTCACCGAAGGGCGCCAGGTACACCAGCTGCATGCGACTGGCGATCGGCGAGCGCGCCACGAAGCGTGTCAATCCCAGCTTGAAGGTGCGCGCGAGATCACGACGGATCTTGTCGTCCGGATCATTGGGCAGCGTGTTCACCACCAGCGTGTCGACCATCCCTTCGAACGCCCGCCGGCCAATGAACGTGATGGTGTTCTCGGTCCCGCCTCCGCCATTGGTGAGCCCCGCCACCAGGATCTGGACATCGGCATCGAAACGGTCGCGCATCCAGTTTACGAAGTTGATCTCCGTCAGGAAGAAGTCCCGATCGCAACCACGGACTCGGCCCTGACAATCGAGGAACACGCGAATGGCTTGAGACTGCAGGGTGGCGCTGTCCGGAGCGGCCAAGGCCGCGGCCGCGGGACGACCGCCAGCGCCCGGAGGACCGGACGGCGGGCCTGCTGGCGGACCGCCCTGAGCCAGCAGGGCGACGGCAGGAAACACCAAAAGCGCGGCGGCGCGCGCGACGTAGCGAAGCATGTATGGGACGGGCTTGGGAAGTCGAAAGTCAGACGTGCTCCGTATTTGTACGGATCGCCACTTGGGAACGGCGTGGCCGTCATCGCAGTTCCCGCCCTCCCATGCGGCACCACCCCGACCGCTTCGCTGGCGCTGTTGTGTGCTCTAGTCATATATATCACCTATGCACATCCCGATCAATCCGGCCGACGACCTGCCGATCTATCGCCAGATCATGCGGCACCTCACCGACGCGATCGTGGGCGGGCGGTTGGCGGCTGGCGTCAAGCTGCCGTCGCATCGCGAGCTGAGCGAGCACGCGGTGGTGGCGCCGCTCACGGTCAAGAAGGCCTACGATGAGCTGGAGGCCGCCGGCTATATCGAGACGCAGCGGGGTCGCGGCACCTTCGTATGTGCACGTTTGCCGAAGATCTCGCGGACCTCACAACAGGCCCAATTGATGGATCTGGCTCGCAGCCTTCTGTCACAGGCCTATCTGGGCGGACTGCAGCTGCCGGACGTGATGACGGTGCTGGAACGGGCCGACCGCGAGCTCCGCGACGGTCCGACACGCAAGCGTGGGTCGGCCGCATGACCGCCGTGGTCGAACTGCACGACATCGTCCGCTCATTCGTGCGGGGTCGTCGCGTGCTTGATGGCGTGTCGATGACGATTCAGCCCGAAGAGGTCGTGGCGCTACTGGGCCGCAACGGCACCGGCAAGACGACCCTCATCCATATCGTGCTGGGGCTGCTCTTCCCCGACGCGGGTACCGTACGCGTATTCGGCCTGTCGCCCACCGACGATCCGGTCGCCGTCAAGCGCCGCATCGGGTATGTCGGCGAACATCAGATCCTGCCTCCGCGCGCGACCATCCCCGAATTGATCGCGTTGCACAAGCAGCTGTTCCCGAACTGGGACGCGCAGTTGGAGCGGCTGTTGCTGGAGCGATTCGGTCTCGCCGGCAATCACCAGAAGATCAAGGCGCTCAGCAAAGGCCAGGCGCAGCAGGCCGCCTTGTTGCTGGCCGTGTGTCATCGCCCTGAGTTGTTGTTGCTGGACGAACCGGCGGCGGGACTCGATCCGGCCGCGCGGCGTGAATTCCTCGAGACGTCGATCCAGCTGCTGAATCGTGAGGGGACCGCGATCCTGTTCTCGTCGCACCACATGGGCGATGTGGAACGTCTCGGCGGACGTGTATTGCTTCTGGACAACGGCGTAATTCGGCTGGACCGTGACCTCGATGCGCTGCGCGAGGATCATTGTGTCGCGGTCTTGCCGAAGCTTGTCGCATCAGACGCTGCCGTCAGGGCCGTGCCGGGATGCTTGCATGTTAGACCGGTGCGAGACGCATGGCATGCGGTCTTCGAAGGGACACCGTTGGAGGTCTCGGCACGCGTAGCCCAACAACTGGGCGTCGCCGACGTGCCGTGTACACGAGTGTCGCTCGAAGAGCTCTTCGTGGAAATGGTCGGCGACTCGCGAGCCGG
>CAZMGX010000489.1:0-3623 GCA_964565915.1 uncultured Gemmatimonas sp. | reverse complement strand
ATGCGCAACGCGCCCGCCGCGGTGCAGGCGCGCGGCCTCGAGCGCAACGCCGGGGCCGCACGCCGTCAGGCGGTGTTCGCCTACGTTCCGACGCTCAATCTGTCCGCGAGTTCGGGACATACGCAGGGCACCACCATCAACAACTTCAATGGTCAGCTGACCGCGTTGACGGGCAATCCGTGGAGCTACAACAACGGCATGGCGCTCAACGTGGAACTGTTCGACGGCGGGCGCCGCTGGTCGGAAATCAAGCGGAACCGCGCGACCGCCGACGTCGCCGACGTGTCGGCGATCTCGGCGCGGTTCGACGCCGCCCTGCAGGTCAAACAGCAGTTCTACGCCGCACTGGCCGCGCGTGAATCAGCGGCCGCCGCCAAGGCGCAGCTCGAGCAGGCCGAGCAACAACTCAAGGCATCGTCGGCGCGGGTCGCGGCCGGCGTCGCCACCAAGTCGGACTCGCTGCGCTCCGCGATTCAGGTGGGGAACGCGCAACTCGCCGTGCTGACGGCCGAGAACGATCTGCGCGTGGCCAACGCCGCGCTGACGCGGGTGGCCGGGTCGACGACGTCGATCACCGCCTCGCCGTCCGACACGCTCGACACGCAGGTCACATTGCCGACCGAAGCCGAGCTCGCGGCGCTGGCGGAAGACGGACCGGCGGTTCGCACGGCCAAAGCCAACGTCGCCGTCGCCGCCGCGGCCAAGCGGTCGCAGCGGTCGACGTACCTGCCGACGCTGACGATGTCGTACAACTACGCGTTCAGCAACAACAGTCGCGGCTTTGCCGGTGGCAACCTCCTGTTGTTCTACGGCGACAACGCCAGTCGCCAGACGTTGAACTTCAACTTTCAGTACCAGCTGTTCAACGGCTTCACTCGCGAAGCCAACTCCGTCGGCCTCGACGTGACGCTCGCCAACGCCGAGGCGCAGTTGCGTGACGCGCGGCTCGCGGCGCGGCAAAACCTGACGTCGTTCCTCCGCACGCTGCAAAACGCGCAGGCGCGGGCCGAAGTCCAGCTGCAGGCGATCGCCGCCGCGGAAGAAGACTTGCGCGTACAGCAGCAGCGGTACGCGCTCGGCGCGTCCACGTTGCTGGATCTGCTCACCTCACAGACGCAGCTGAACGTCGCGCGGCAGGCGCTGATCCAGGCGCGCTTCGACAGTCGCGTCGCTCGCGCCCAGCTGTCCTCGCTGATCGGTCGCGAGCTGTGATCACCCCCCGGTATACGCATCTGCGTCGGAGTGCATACGTGAAGGCTCGGTACCGCTCGGAACGGGTCATGCCCCTGCTGGCAGGGGTGACACTGGCGCTCACGCTGGCGGCCTGCGCGGCCAAGAAGGAAACGACCCCCAAGGTGACCAGCGTCGCCGTCGACCGCCGCACGATCGTGGTTGATGCCCAGGCCACGGGTGCCGTCGAACCGATCAACGTGATCGAAGTGAAATCAAAGGCCTCGGGCCAGATCACGCGGATCCCGGTCGAAACGGGTTCGCAGGTGAAGGCCGGCGATCTGCTCGTGCAGGTCGACACGCGCGACGTGCAGAATCAGTATGACCAGTCGTCCGCCGATTTGAAGAGCGCACAGGCGAGCATCGCCGTCGCCGAAGCCGCCAAGAAGCGCGCCGATGACCTGTACAAGGCCCGCATCATCACGCTGCCGGAGTACGAGTCCGCGCAGTTGGCGCTGACGCAGGCGCAGGGTGCGATCGTGCGCGCCACGACCAATCTCGACCTCGCGAAGCAGCGCCTCGAAGACGCCACGGTCGTGGCCCCGGTCAATGGCACCATCATCGAGAAGCCTGTCTCGTTGGGCCAGGTGATCGCGTCCGCGACCGGATCGGTCACGGGTGGCACCACGCTGCTCAAGATGGCCGACCTTACCAAGGTCCGCGTCCGCGCACTCGTGAACGAAACGGACATCGGCAATGTGCGCGCCGGACAGCCGGCGCGTGTCACCGTCGATGCGTATCCGGAGCGGCCGTTCCAGGGCATCGTCGAGAAGATCGAGCCGCAGGCCGTCGTGTCCCAGAGCGTGACGATGTTCCCCGTGATCATTTCGCTGAACAACGACGAAGGTTTCCTCAAGCCGGGCATGAACGGCGAAGTGTCCATGATCGTCGATCGGCGAGACAATGTCGTCGCGGTGTCGAACGATGCCGTGCGCACCGTGCGTGAAGCCGCAACGGCGGCGACGTTCGTCGGGTTGAACCCCGATTCCGTCACGGCGCAGGTCCGTGCGATGCAGGCGAAGCTGGGTGGCGGTCGTGGCAACGGGGGCGCCGGTGCGCCGACGGGTGATGCCCCGGCAGCAACGAAGATCGATGCCGCCGCGGCCGCCGCAGCAGGTGGCGCCGGCGGAGACGCGCCGGCGGGCGCTCGCGGACGAGGCCGTGCGCAGGCCGGAGCGGCCGGTGGCGGGGATAGTGGTAGCGCTCGCGCCGGCGGGAGCGGTGGTCGCGGCAACGGGATGGGCATGCGCGCCAACGGCACCGGTCGTGGCAACGGCGCCGGTCGCGGCAGCAACGCCGCGCTGGGTGCCGGCATGTCCGGCGGACGCCCCGGTGGTGTGACGCGCACGCGCACGGGGCTCGTCTTCGTGGAGATCGGCGCTGGACAGTACGAGCCGCGCCTCGTGCAATTGGGCGCATCCAACTACGACTACTCCGAAGTGCTCTCGGGGCTTCGGGAAGGTGACATGGTCGCGTCGCTGGCCGTCGCCGCGCTGCAGGCGCGTCGCGATCAGCAGAACGATCGGATGCGCACCAACATGGGCGGCGGCGTCCCGGGCGTGCAGCAGCAGGCGCCACGTGGCGGCGGTGGCGGCGGTGGTGGCGCGCCGGGTGGCGGTGGCGGACGAGCGCCCGGAGGCAGTCGCTGATGTTGTACGCCGAAGTCTTTCGTGTCGCGTTGGGGGCCCTCCGCGCCAACAAACTCCGCTCCATGCTCACGATGCTCGGCATCGTGATCGGCGTCGGCGCGGTCATCGCGATGGACGGCATCGGACGCGGCGCGCAAGCTTCGATCAAGTCGAGAATCACGGCCCTGGGCACGACGCTGCTCACAGTCCAAGCGGGACAGGCACGCGGCATGGGCGGTATCGCCTCCGGTACCGACCGCGCCCGCATGACCATGGCCGACGCGGCCGCCCTGGAAGATCAGGGCACCATGCTGAACGCCGTGCAGCCGGAGATGACGCGCGATCTCCAGATCCAGTTCAACTCGCGTAATGCCAGCACCCGCGTGATCGGGACCACCGCCAACTATCTCGAAGTCCGCAAGTACGAGATGGAAGGCGGACGCATGTTCAGCACGCAGGAAGATGCCGGCAAGCAGCGACTGGCCGTACTGGGGCCCGCCGTGCTGACCAATCTCGGCGTCGAGAACATGCAGGCGATCATCGGCGAGTCGGTGCGTATTCGCGGCATCCAGTTCACCGTGATCGGCGTGCTTAAGTCCAAGGGACAGACCTCGGCCTTCGGCAACCCCGACGATCAGGTGCTGATCCCGATCCAGACCGCACGCTTCCGCATCTTCGGCACCGATCGCGTCAACTCGATCTCGGTGCTGGCGCAGTCGGAAGCGCTGATTCCCGAGGCGATGGCGGACATCCAGAAGATCCTCC
>CAZMGX010000488.1:0-3629 GCA_964565915.1 uncultured Gemmatimonas sp. | reverse complement strand
AAGCGCGGCGGTGGCATCATCACCGAGAAAGACCTCGCCGCGTACGAGGCGAAGGAACGCGCGCCCGTGAAGGGCACCTTCAAGGGGTACGAAGTGATCTCGATGCCGCCACCGAGTTCGGGCGGCATCGCGATGATCGAGATGCTGAACATCCTGGAAGGGTTCGACCTCAAGGCGGCCGGACACAACTCGCCGCGCTACATCCACCTGCTGGCCGAGAGCATGCGTCGCGCGTTCCTTGATCGTGCACGCTACGTCGGTGATCCCGACTTCACGAAGGTCCCGGTCGATCGCCTGCTGTCGAAGGGGTACGCGAATGACCTGCGCAAGTCGATCCAGATGGACAAGGCGTCTCCGTCGCAACCGGCGCAGGTGGCCGACGGCGCGGAGAGCCTCGAAACCACACACTACTCGGTCGTCGACAAGAACGGCATGGCCGTCTCGGTGACGTACACGCTCGAAGCCGGCTACGGACTCGGCGCGGTCGTCGCGGGCGCGGGCTTTCTGCTGAACAACGAGATGGGTGACTTCAACGGCAAGCCCGGTCTCACCGATACGACCGGCTTGATCGGCACCGCAGCGAACGTCGCGCGTCCCGGCAAGCGCATGTTGTCGTCGATGACACCCGCCATCATCGCGCGCGACGGCAAGCTCGTCGCCGTGATCGGCAGCCCGGGCGGCCGCACGATCATCAACACCGTGCTCGAAGTGGCGCTCAACATCATGGTGTTCGACATGCCGATCCAGGCCGCGGTGAACGCGCCGCGCCTGCATCACCAGTGGCTGCCGAACCGCATCACCATTGAACGTGACGGTGTACCGGCCGCGACGATCAGCGCGCTCGAGAAGATGGGCCACAAGGTGCAGTTGGGCGGACAACAGGGCACGGCCCATTCGATCATGATCGACGCGCGCACCAATCATCGGGTCGGTGCCCCGGATCCGCGCGATCGTGATGCCGGAGCAGTCGGCTACTGAGCGATCCTCTGCCCGAGGCCACAGGCGCCGCACCCGCTGAACCGTCGGCGCCCCCGTTTCAGTTTCGGACGGCGTCTGCCGACGGTTCCTCGCGACTGGGCTGGTTCACCACCCCGCACGGGGTGGTCGAGACCCCCACATTCATGCCGGTGGGAACGCATGCGGCGATTCGTGGCATTCGCATGTCCGAGGTCGCTGCGGTCGGCGCGCGCATGGTGCTGAGCAACGCGTATCACCTGTACCTTCGCCCCGGCGACGTGATGGTGCGGGCACTCGGCGGCTTGCACGCGTTTGCGCGATGGGAGGGGCCGATGCTCACCGACTCCGGTGGCTTTCAGGTCTTTTCCCTCGCGGACTTCCGCACCGTCAGCGAGTCCGGTGTCGAGTTCAAGAGCACCATCGACGGTTCGCGCCATCAGTACACACCCGAGCGCGTGATGCAGATCGAGCGCAATCTGGGCGCCGATGTCATCATGCAGCTCGACGAACTCATCGCCGGTGGCGCCGAGACCAGCGCGTCGCGTGCGGCGATGGAGCGGAGCCTGCGCTGGCTGGCGCGCTGTCGCCTGGAGTTCGAGCGGCTCGAGCGCGATGGTCGTGCGCCGCTGCCGCTGCTCAACGTGCCGGCCGATGCGCCACCGCTCGCGCCGGTTGATGCGGAGTCAGAGCGCCAGGTGCCGCCGCAGTCGCTGTTCCCCATTGTGCAGGGCGGCGTGAACGCGGAGCTCCGCCGCGCGTCGCTGCGGGGCATTCTCGACACCGGCACGTGGAGCGGCATCGCCGTCGGCGGTCTCTCGGTGGGTGAAGCCAAGGCCGACATGTACGCCACACTCGAGGTGCTCGATCCGGACCTCCCGCGGGACACGCCACGCTACCTGATGGGCGTCGGCTTTCCGGATGACCTGATCGAGGCGGTACGTCGCGGCATGGATCTGTTCGACTGTGTGGCCCCAACGCGCATGGGCCGACACGGCACGGTGTTCACGCCGTATGGCACGGTGCAGATTCGCAAGAGCAGCTATCGGCTCGATCGCCGCCCGCTCGACGAGACATGCGCGTGTCCGGCATGTACCGACTACGATCGCGCGTACCTGCGTCACCTGTTTGCGGCGCAGGAACCGATGGGCCCGCGGTTGCTGGCGCTGCACAACCTCGCCTTCCTGCTCAAGCTCATGCAGGACGCACGCGACGCACTCGCCGCGGGCACGTTCTCCAGTTGGAGCGACGCCTGGCTCGCGCGATACCGGGGGAGTAAGGAGACAAGGAGGAAGGAGTAGCGAGCAGATGAGCAACTCCCTGCTCTCTACTCGTTACTCCTTGTCTCCTTACTCATCACTGGAAGGTTCCGGGGAGTGGATCTTGTGTGCTGGTGAGTAGCTTGCGCGCGCTCGCAGCGACGGCGGCGTCCGGGTGCTTCGTGTACTTCCACAGCAGCACCCCCACGTCGCCATTCCGATAGTACGACGCGAGTTCGAGGGCGCACACCAGCGTGACTTGATTGGCAGCCGTCTCGGCGATGCGCTCGTAGTTCGTGAGCGCGCGCTGGTAGGCCAGCCGCTTCGCCGAGGTCGCGAGCGAGTCCGGGAGTGGCGTGTCGAGGGCGGTCGCCCCCCGTCCGGCGATGAACGCGGAGTTCCGCTGCGTGATACAGCCGTCCATCGCCTCGGTCACCAGTGTGCCAAGCGTCTTGCCGCACCCGGCCAGCAAGACCAGGGAGCCGGCGGAGGCCGCCACCAGCAACACTCGACGAACGGAACGGCCAGACCAGCGAGACATAGGGCAATCCGGGAGAGGGAACAGGGTGAACCGACCAACATCTACGCAGGTTCCGCCGACCTCGTCAAGCGGGGGAGAACTGCGGCGTGCCGGCCGGTTTCGTCCCTGTAAGCACCCCACCCCAAGGTCCGGTAAGCGGCGCCCCGTAGGTCGGTACGCGTGTGGTAAGCGACCGTCCCGACATTCCCGATCGCCCAGGCGATGGGAGGATTGATCGCCGCCGCAACGACCCCACTGCACACTCCCCCAGGCCCGTCCCATGTCCGTCTCAACCATGAATTCCGCCCCGTACTCCGCACTGGAGCGCACGCTGTCGGTGTTGCTGGCACCCCTTGAGCACCCGACCTGGCAGGACTGGCAGCAGGCCGTGCATGGCCAGCTGCTGGAGCTGACCGAGGCCGATTCGCTGTGTATCTACACGCCCCTCACCACCGGCGCAGACGCGTGGTATGCCCCCCACCTGTCCTCCGCCGTGCTCCGGGACTATGCCGCCCAGGTGCGGGAGGACTCGAGCTGGGATGTCATCGAGACCGGCTTCACGCAGCTGGCGGCCCAGACCGGGCGGCAGGTGGCGCACGAATCGGAGTTCATCGACGCAGGCACGCGCCACACCAGCGCATTTCACCACGATTTCCTCGCGCCGCACGGATTGAATGACCTGACGGTCGCCAGTGCCGGATTCGGCGGACTGGGTGCCTCCCGTCTGCACTTCGCGAATCGCCGCTGGCGCAGCGAGTCTGCCAGCGCGGCCCGTCAGCAGTTGGTGCGCACCGTGCTGCCCGCGTTCAAGTCGGGGTTGGCCACGTGGCGTCAACTGGCGCACCGTCACACCGACCTCGCGTTCCTGTTCGACACATTGAGCGAGGCGATTCTGC
>CAZMGX010000487.1:0-3636 GCA_964565915.1 uncultured Gemmatimonas sp. | reverse complement strand
CATGCTCACTGGGTGGGCGCTCGTGGTCCTGCTGGTCGTGGCGTGGCGGCACCGATCGGCGTATCCCGCCATCGCAGCGACCTTCGCGCCGAACGTGAAGGGAGCGGAGGCCGACGAACTCACCAACGGCGCCAGCGACATTCCCTACGCGATCCCGAATCTCAGCGTCGAGATCTGCGATGCGAGGGCGCACGCACGCATCGGGTGGTATCGATCCGTCAATGCGATTCATCACGGCTTTGCCATCGGGTCATTCGTGGACGAGCTGGCCAAGGCGGCGGGGCGTGATCCCCTCCCCTTCCTGCTCGACCTGATCGGGCCCGATCGGCGGAGCGATCTGTCCAAGGAAGGGCTCGTCGCACCGGCCAGCAACTACGGCGGTACGTGGACCGATCATCCAATGGACAGCGCACGGGCCAAGCGCGTCGTGCAACTCGCCGCAGAAAAGGCGGGATGGGGCAAGCCGCTGCCGCGCGGACGCGGCCTTGGCCTGGCCATGCACCGCAGCTTTCTCTCGTACGTGGCGATGGTCGTCGAAGTCGAGGTGCAACCCGACGGCACCGTGCTGGTGCCACGCGCCACGGTCGCCGTCGACGCGGGCTTCGTCGCCAACCTCGATCGTGCGCGTGCGCAGATGGAAGGCGCGTTGATCATGGCGATGAGCAACACGCTCTACAGTGAGATCACGTTCGCGAAGGGACGCGTAGTCCAGAGCACCTATCGCGACTATGGCGTCACGCGCCTGCGCGCGGCACCGCATGTCGTCGACGTCCATCTCGTCGAGAGCGAGGGACTGCCAGGTGGCATCGGTGAACCGGGTGTGCCACCGGCGGGTGCGGCCATCGCCAACGCCATTCATGCGGCAACCGGGGTTCGTATTCGTGAGTTGCCGGTCGCGACGCAGCTGGCGGGGTGGCGAACCGGCGCAGCCAACGAGTTCTAGCTCCCTCCGCCCACGCCCCCGTCGTGTACCGCGTCCGACCGCTGCTTGCGTTTGCGCTAATCGTCGTCATTTGTGTGGCGCCCGTCGCCCACGTCTTTGCACAACCGGCCATCTCGGCGGCCGGACTGGATGTCGGCTTCGGCCGTTCGGCCGGGCATAGTCGACGCCCGCTCCTCAATCGTGGGGCGTGGGGAATGACCGCCGTCGCGTCGGCCAACGTTCGCCAATTGCCGCGAGGCGCCCTGCTGCTGAGCCTGACCGCTCATGCGTCAGGGGCGTCGACGTCGATCGACTGTGAACCGTCACTGGGGACCAGTCCGTGTCTCCAGGCGTTTCCAGCGATGCTCGCCACGGGTCTTCTGGTCGGTTGGGAGGTGCGCCATGGCCACCAAGGTGCCGCGATCCGCGTCGCCGTGGGCCCCTCACTCGTTAGGCCACGATGGTTCGCCACGACCGGTGGTGTGCAGGGAAGGCTCGACGTCTCCACCCCTAGCGTCGCACACGTGGCGATTGTCGGCTACGCGCACCACCTCGCTCAGCTCGGCGACAGCGCACTGAGCATTGCGTCATTCGGGGTCGGTCTTCGGGTGCGCTGACGCGCCAAGCACGTCGACTATCGCTCGCGAGGAATGCCCAGTGGTCGCGCATTCGGTGCGCGTCGTGACGCGCGCGCGAACGCCTTATACCGCAGGTTGCCCGGACGCACGGCACCGTAAACCCGGCGCAACGTCGCCACCGCACAGCGCGCGGCTTCGCTGAACGGGACGGGAACGTCCCACTGCATCGACAGGTTGGGCGATCCCGTCGGGACATAGCCTGGTGGACGATCCTCCGGCGGCAGCTCGGTCGGCAGTGCCCATCCCAGCTCGCCGACCTCCGAGAACAGCGCCGCCACCAACTCTTCATTATCACCCAACTCACAGGCCAGCACGTACTGCAGGCTCATCGCCTCGGCGTACAGCTCCGTGTCGTCGGCCGTGAACTGCACGTACCCGCCGAGCTTGTGGCTGAGGATGAGGTACTGCCACTCTTGGAGTGAGCGCAAAACCGTAGTCAGCCGCGCGGTAAAGTCCTCCCACTCCGCTTCGATGTCTGGACTCGGGCCGCGGAGGACCGCGTGTGTCAGCACTACCATGGGCTCCTCGTTCGCTGGAGAAATCACGGGTGATCAGCGAATCAAAGATGCCTGAGGGGTCTGACAGTGCACCGGTGGCCTTGCGGGACGGCTTCGTTCGTCTCCTCCGAGGCCTCGGTGGGGACGTTACACGACCGGCATCGGTGAATCGGCCCGCGCGCGTCCAGCCAGCCATGCACGAAGACTCTGCCACTCCACTTCGGACGCGGTCAACGCACGCGTCGCGCGCTCCGAGGCGTGTGAACTGCCGGGTGCGTTCCCGGTCGAGTCCGTGACGATCGCCCGCAGCTCGCCGAGAATATTCAGGGACAGCAGCCAGACGAACGCCGCGGCGCTGTGTTCGCGTCGTCGCGCGAGCGCATCATCCGCTACTTCACGCTCCGTGCGGTCGCCGAGCAGCGAGCCGAGCAGTGTCCGCCCCAATCGCACATAGTGGGCGACCGGCAGATCCTTGAGACGAAACCGTTTCTCGTTCGATCGGACGGCGATCGCAGCGCTCAACTCACCGAACTTCCACGCCGCCTCGGCAAGCCGCTCCGGAATGACGGACAGTTCCACCAGCATTCGCCACTGCCCCATGGAGCGGTCGAACGGTGGCAACCGCTGCACGAGGTCGCGGAGTGCGGTGTTCTCGACGCGCAACTCAAGGACCGTCTGGCACGCCTGTTCGAGGAACCGTGTGGCATCCCGAATCATGTCGCCATCCGTCTGGCGCTGCAGCGCCCAGAGATTCGCCGCCTCGAGGCCGGCGAACCCGGCGGCCTCCCTTACACTTTGGTCCGCAACGGCAATGAGGGTGTCCGTCGCGCCTGCTGGCTCGGGGGGCGAAAGGTGCATCGAGGTGGTCCGGAGGGAGTCGTGTACAACGCTGCCATGAATGGATGACACCGCGTACATCAGTTTCCCTCATGCTGTTGCGTCGTGCGTCACACACGTCGACCGCCACTTCTGGTAGAGGTTGCTTCACATCACCAACGTCGACCGGGCGTCGGCAGGGATGCACGTGCCGAACGGAGACGTGGTGGTGCAGAGGTCGTGACGCCCCTATTCTATCCGATATCACCTCCTCTCCGGAGACCGTGGCTGTCTCACCCATTCAGGAGCTCACTACATGTCGTTGCGCATCGGCGATCTCGCTCCAGACTTCACCGCCGACACCACCCAGGGGCCCATCCAGTTCCACCAGTGGCTGGGTGATTCCTGGGGCATCATCTTTTCTCATCCCAAAGACTTCACGCCGGTCTGCACCACCGAGCTTGGCTACATGGCGCGACTCAAGCCGGAGTTCGAACGGCGGAACGTGAAAGTGGTGGGGCTGAGCGTCGATCCCGTTGACCGGCACGGTCTGTGGGCGAAGGACATCGAAGAGACTCAGGGGACGGCACCGAACTTCCCCATGATCGGCGATCCAACGCTCGCGGTGTCGAAGCTGTACGACATGCTGCCCGCTGAGGCCGGTGACAGCTGCGAAGGTCGCACGGCGGCTGACAACCAGACGGTGCGGACGGTATACGTCATTGGTCCCGACAAGAAGATCAAGCTGATGCTCGCGTATCCG
>CAZMGX010000486.1:0-3638 GCA_964565915.1 uncultured Gemmatimonas sp. | reverse complement strand
ATGAACGTCGCCGGCGTCTTGATTTTGCGGTTCGTCGGTTCGACGGCGTCGAGCGCCGCCGCGCAGGCCGCCTACGCCATCGGCTATACCGAACTCTTTTCGCTCGTCACGTGGACGTCGGTCGGGCTGATGGGTGCTGCGTCGGCCGTCGCCGGGCAGAACATGGGCGCCGGTCAGCCGGATCGGAGCGTGCAGGCCGTGCATGTCGCCAACCGGTTGGGGCTCTACATCGCTGTCACCGTAGGTCTGGCCTTCCTGGTGATTCCGCGCCAACTGCTGGCGCTGTTCGGCATGACGGACCCCGACGTCGTGCGAATCGGCGTGCAGTTGCTGGCCTTCCTCAGCTTGTCCGGGTTGTTCATCACGACCGCACTGACGTACACCGGGGGACTGCAGGGGACCGGCGACACGAAAAGCCCACTGTATATCTCGCTGATTTCGCAGTTCGCCCTCCCGATCGGGTCGCTCAGCGTGCTGCAGCTGTTCCGGCCGTTGGCGCCGAGCGATGTGTGGCTGGCCATTGTGCTCGGCCACGCGCTGCGGTGTGTGCTCAGCGTCTGCCGATTCCGACAAGGGAAGTGGCGCGACATCACCGTGCAGGTTCGTCCAGCCACCTGATGCGCGTTTGGTATGGACCGCGCTTGGTGCGCACGAATCGGCACACGCGGACTGCCCCGCGGTGAATGATTTTCAACCAGGTGCCCGGATCGGCGGGTTCCTGCTCACGCGTGTGCTGGGTGAAGGCGGCCAAGCCACCGTGTGGACCGCGTTTGACGAACACCTTGGCCGCGACGTTGCCCTCAAGGTCTTTCGTGGTGACGTGCTGTCGGATGCGGAGAATGCCGAGCGACTGCGTCGTGAAGCGCGCGCGCTGGCGGCGCTCAAGCATGACAACGTGCTCCCGGTGCTGCAGTGGGGTGAGCACGGCAACAATCCGTTCATCGTGGTGCCGTTCATTGACGGCGGCACCCTCGAACAGGTGATCGCAACCCGGGGGCCCCTCAAGTGGGACGAGGGGCGGCCCCTTCTGCGTGATGTTGCCAGCGCCATTGCCGCCGCGCACCTGCTGGGCATCGTGCATCGCGACATCAAGCCGAGCAATGTCCTGCTCGACAAAGCGACCGGACGCGCACTGCTGTCGGACTTCGGCATCGCGCTGACCGGCGACGAGACCTCCGGACCCTTGACTGAAACAGGCGCCGTCATGGGTACACCACAGTACCTGAGCCCGGAGCGCCGTTTTGCCGGGACGCGCGGCGCCGCGTCCTCGGACGTTTACGCATTCGGACTCCTCGCGAAAGACCTGCTCGACGCACCGACCGTGCCCAAGCGAGCAGCGGCCGTGCTGGCGCAGTGCCTCCTCCCGGATCCGCAGGCCAGGCCCGACGCCAGCGCGCTCGTCGAGGTGCTCGCTGGCACGTCGGCACATCCGGTCGCGCTGTGGCATACGCTGGAGGAATCCTGGAACCGACTCCCTCGTGTCTCGCAGGTGTTGATCGTATTGATGGCTGCGGCGTTGATCGCCCTCGCCCTGGTGCTCATGCCGAGGAGCATGCGGAGCGAACTGGCGGAAACCGCGTTGAGAGTCCTCAAAATGACCCCGAAGCTGCGCCATCTGCTGTAGGCCGTCCGAGCGAACGGCGCCTCTCAGGCGTAAATTCGGAGAGGTTCCGCTGTGCGTGCCTTCCGCATCTCTCCGCTCCCGCCATGACCAACCGTATTCTCCGCCTGTTCAGCCCGCTGGCGCTGTTGCCTGCCGCTCTCGGGGCGCAAGCCGCCGCCAAGCCTGCGGTCCCCGTCCGAAAGGCGCCCGCAACCGCCAAGATGCCGATGATGGCCTCGGTCAATCCGGCGTTGCTCTCGGGCATGAAGTACCGCCAAGTGGGTCACACGCGAGGTGGCCGCGTCACCGCCGTCACCGGTGTGCCTTCGCAACCGCGCACGTTCTACATGGGCGTCGCCAGTGGTGGCGTGTTCCGCACCACCAACGGCGGCGACAGCTGGGAGCCGATCACCGATGGGCAGGTGCCGGTCGGCTCGGTCGGCGCGATCACGGTCGCCGAGTCCAACCCGAACGTCATCTACCTCGGCACCGGCTCGGACGGTGTGCGCAGCAATGTGTCGACCGGGCGCGGCGTGTATCGCTCCATTGACGGAGGCAAGACCTGGCAGTTCGCGGGCTTGTACAACGCGGGACAGATCGGCGCGGTGCGCGTGCATCCGACCAACCCGGACGTGGCGTGGGTAGCTGCCTATGGCGATGTGTTCAAGACGAACACCGAACGCGGCATCTTCAAGACCACCGACGGTGGCAAGACGTGGAAGAAGACGCTGTACATGAACGACAGCACCGGCGCGATGGACGTCGAACTGCAGCCGGGCAATCCGAACACGGTGTACGCGTGGATGAATCGCATCGAACGCAAGCCGTGGACGATCATCTCCGGCTCGCGTGAAGGCGGCTTCTTCAAGAGCACGGACGGCGGTGAGACGTGGACCAAGGGTGGAACGGGGTTGCCGACGGAGCTGATCGGCAAGGGCAACCTGGCCGTCACCGCCGCCAATCCGCAGCGCATCTACGCACTGGTGGAAGCGTTGCCGGGCGGCGGGCTGTATCGCTCCGACAACGGCGGGCAGTCGTGGGCGCAGGTGAACAGCACCCCGGGCCTGACGCAGCGTCCGTTCTACTACACCACGCTGGGCGCGGACCCAACCAACGCCGACGTCGTGTACGCCGGCGCCGAGTCGTTCTACAAGTCGGTGGACGGCGGCAAGACGCTGACCACGATGCGCACACCACACGGCGACAACCACGACATCTGGATCAATCCGAACAACGGCAACACGATGGTGCAGGCCAACGACGGCGGCGCCAATGTGTCGTTTGACGGTGGTCGCACGTGGTCGACGCAAGAGAATCAGCCGACCGCCGAGTTTTACGGCGTCGAGATCGACAGCAAGTTCCCGTACAACCTGTATGCCGCCCAGCAGGACAACTCCACGTGGGTGCTGAGCAGCGTGTCCGATCCGTCGGCCAGCATCCTGCGCACCGGCCCGGGATGCGAAACCGGCCCGATCGTTCCGCACCCGTCGCAGCCGAACATCATCTACGGCTCGTGCAAGGGACAATATCAGTACATGAACACGGAAAGCGGTCAGACCCGCAACTACTGGGTCGGTGGCCAGTCGTTGTACGGCAACGCGGGTCAGGACCTGATCTACCGCATGCAGCGTGTGTCGCCGATGGCGCTCTCGCCGCATGATCCCAACGTGTTGTACTACGGCTCGCAGTTCCTGCATCGCACGCGTGACAAGGGCGTCACGTGGGAGAAGATGTCGCCCGACCTGACGGAGTTCCCCAGCTGCTGCCAGGGCGCCAGCGGCGGGCCGATCACGCGCGACGTGACGGGCGAAGAGTTCTACAGCACGCTGTATGCGATCACCGAGTCGTCACTCGAGCGTGGGGTCATCTGGACCGGCGCCAACGATGGCCCGTTCCATGTCACACGCGACAATGGCAAGACGTGGTCCAAGATCACGCCGAAAGATCTGCCCACTGGCGGACGAGTCGCATGGATCGAGGCATCGCCACATCGTCGTGGCTCCGCGTACTTCGCCGTGTATCGCTACCTGCTGGG
>CAZMGX010000485.1:0-3701 GCA_964565915.1 uncultured Gemmatimonas sp. | reverse complement strand
ACCGCCATGAAGTGATCGTGCGTCGCACCCAGTTCGATCTCGACAAGGCGCTTGAGCGCGAGCACATCCTCGAGGGGCTCAAGATCGCCGTCGACAACATCGACGAGGTGATCGCCCTCATCCGGGCGGCCGAGGATACACCGACGGCGAGCACGCAGTTGCAGTCGCGGTTCGGGCTCAGCGAGCGACAGGCCGAGGCGATCCTCAACATGCGCCTTGCCAAGCTCACCGGCCTCGAGCGCGAGAAGCTGGAAGAAGAGCTGACCGAGGTGCGCGCCTTCATCATCGACATGCGCGGCATCCTCGAGTCACGCCCGCGTCGCATGAGCATCATGAAAGGCGAACTGCTGGCCCTGGTCGAGACCTTCGGCGACGAGCGGCGCACTGAAATCGTCAGCGACGAGGGCGAGTTCTCGATCGAGGACCTGATCGCCGATGAGGAGATGGTCGTGACCATCACCCATGGCGGCTACATCAAGCGCACGCCGGTCACGCTGTACAAGCGCCAGGGGCGCGGCGGCCGCGGGAAGTCGGGCGCCGACCTCAAGGAAAACGACTTCATCGAACGGCTGTATGTGGCCAGCACGCACACGTACATGCTGATCTTCACCGATGACGGCCGATGCTACTGGCTCAAGGTGCACGAACTGCCGCAGGCCGGTCGCGCCACACGCGGCAAGCCGATCGTGAACCTCATCAACGTCACGCCGGACACACGCATCCGGGCCATCGTGCTCACCCGCGAGTTCTCCGACACCGAGTTCCTGCTGTTCTGCACCAAGAAGGGTACGGTGAAGAAGACGGCGCTGTCGCAGTACTCGAACCCGCGTACGACGGGCATCAAGGCCATCAAGATCGAGGAAGACGATGAGTTGATGGACGTGCAGGTGACGGCCGGCAACAACGACATCGTGCTGGCGACGCGCCATGGCCTGTCCGTGCGGTTCCACGAGAGTGATGTGCGCGAGATGGGTCGCGATACGACGGGGGTGAAGGGTGTCGAGTTGCGGCCGTCCGACCAGGTGGTCGGCATGGTGGTCATCAAGCGCGAGTCCACGCTGCTCGTCGTCACCGAGAAGGGACTCGGCAAGTGCTCCGAGGTCAGCGAGTACCGCGTGCAGAAGCGCGGCGGCAAGGGCATTCTCACGCTCAATCGCACGGCGAAGACCGGCGACGTCGTGGCCCTCATGGAAGTGGTCCCCGAGGACGAATTGATGCTGATGACGCGTCAAGGCATCGCCATTCGCAGCAAGGTCTCCGAAATCCGGGTCACCGGACGCGCCGCCCAGGGTGTCAAGCTCGTTGCGCTCGATGACAACGACGTCGTCTCGGCCGTGGCGCGCGTCATTCCCGACGACAAGGATGATGGTATCGAGGGCGGCGACGCCGACGGCGGGGCAGAGAGTGCCGAATCGGCGGACGGCGAGGGCTGACCGCCGGCGCTGACCGGCAGCGGGGTGCCCTCTGATGGGGCCAGCTTAAAATGCGGCAAGGTGCATAATCGTATGTGGTAATGCACTGGCGACGGCGATCGTGGGACACAGCGCGGGTGTCGGGATTCAACCGACACCCGCGCTTTGTATCGCCTGACATCCTAAACGTGACGGCAGCGTCACATTCACAGCGCACGAGACGTCGTCGGTCTTCCGTGCAGACATCGTCAGGGTCTGCGGAATCGCCGCAGACCGCCTTGTCGGTCAGGATCGACTCACGGGTCGAGTCCTGAAAGTCGAAGGCGCACCCGAGAGTCCCAAGGGGCCTGTCGACGTGCGCCTTTCCCATTCAAGGGAGGTGCATCATGCGCACTTCGGACACGGCAGCTTCCCGCACGGGCCTCACGCGGTATCGCACGTGGGCCATGCTCAGCCTCGTCACCACCGGGATCGCCGCATGCAGCGGTGATGATCCCGCGCCGACGGAACCGCCGGCCAGCACCGCCGGGACGCTCAGTGTGACCGCCGACCAGTCCACCTGCGGCACCATCACGTGGAGCGCCGAGGTGTTCGTGAACGGCGTCAGTCAGGGCCGTCGTCAACTCGGACCCTTCAATCCGATCTCGATCGGTCTCAACGCCGGACAGTACTCCGTCAGCGTCCAGTTGACCGACGGAACACGCACCTACACGAGCGCGCCCGTCGCCACCGTCATCGTCGCCAATCAGTCGACGAATCGCATCGTCACATGTGCCTGATTGCACGAGGAGAACGACGCATGCGCACGACACTCATTCGCGGCACCGCGACCATCGCGCTGCTGCTGACCGCGTGTGGCGGTGGGGGTGACGCGCCGACGCCGCCGCCGCCGGTCGACACCTTCCCCACGCCACTCGCTGGCGAGTCGACGGTCTTGTTCACCTATCGCCTGCCGAGTTCGGTGCCGGCGACCGCTTCCGGCTTGACGCCCTTCGCCGGCACACAGCCGATTCAGCTTACGGCAAACGGCTCCGGCCGCAGCAACCTGCCCACGGGAATGCCGGTACTGGTCGGTCTGGCACCGGTCGGATCCGCCAATCCCGTCGTGCTCGGACTCAACATCGGGGGCACGACGGGACAGGAGCTCTCGACACGCAGCACCGCCGAAGCTCTCGGATTCCTCGTACCGGCACTTGTCACGGGCAACAGCACGCAGGCGAACACGATCCTCGCCGCGCTGCGCGCGTCGCCCGCGACGACGCAGCTGACGACGATCCTCGACACCCGATTCGCCGGCGCCACGCCGGAGCAGGTGCTGTCCACCGGCGATCCGCAGGTGACTGCCGCGCTCACAACGATGGTCACGGACGTGTTGCGCACGACGCCGTCGCCACGGTTCGAGCAGCCCGCCCGCGCGTTGCCGCCGGTCGAGACGCCGACGGATCGTGGTGGCATTCAGCTCACGACCTTGCCGCAGCGCGATGCACAAGGTCGGCTCCAAGTCCAGCTCGACAACGGCCAGCCGCGCTGGGTCTCCGTGGTGCGCAGCTACAGTGACGATGGGCTCACATGGAGCACGCCGGTTGCCGAGAATGGCACGTTCGGTGTGATGCTGGGCGCTGGCACGCAAGCCGGGCAGACGCTCCAGTCGCCGCGCGCGACGATTCCGCTCTCGCCGGCGCCGTATGTGCGCATCAAGACCTTCGCGATCGGCAGCGATCTCGCGACCGCCGCGGCCGATCCTGATGCGCGGTTTCTCTTTGGTGCGGCGGCGGCACAAGGCATCGCGTCCATGGCGATTCCCGCCCTCGAACCCGTGCTCGCGGCGCCTGCGTTGCGCAGCGGGTTGACGTGGGGCGCTGGTGATCAGGGCACGTTGCAGAGTTGGGCAACGGCGATGGTGCCGTGTTTCCAGGATCCAGCCATCCAGGCCGCCATCCGGGCGGGCGTGGCCGCCCAGAATCTCGATCAGGCGTTTCAGTTGTTGTATCGCTGTGCGATGCGGACGGGCGCCACGACGCCTGCCGTCCTGAACGGACTGCTGACGGCCGCCGGCCTAGGCAGCAAGACGGCGCCGACCGCCGTCACGGGCATGTTCAACGTCCTCTCGACGCTGGGCACGGGCGTCGAGGGTGTGTTCAACACCGCGGCGTTTCGTGCGACGCGCGCGCTCAACACGTTCGACGTCGTCGATTCTTCACGCTTCCTGCGTGCGACTGCGGTGGCGCCATCGAACGGGCCGACCGCCGGTGGGACACCCATCACCATCACCGGCGAGAACTTCCCGTC
>CAZMGX010000484.1:0-3714 GCA_964565915.1 uncultured Gemmatimonas sp. | reverse complement strand
ATGTCGCGGATGCCGGCCAGCATCAGCGTGGTCAGCGGATAGTAGATCATCGGCTTGTCGTACACGGGCAGCAACTGCTTGCTCACCGATCGCGTGACCGGATGCAGTCGTGTGCCGGACCCACCAGCCAGAATTATCCCACGTGTGACCACGCCGTACTCGCTCTGTTGAGTGAATCCTCATGCCGACGCCCGCCACCACCTCGGCGTGCGAGGGGCAGACGATGGGCGCAACCGAGAGGTCAAATCTGGCGATTGCGTCGCGGGGGCGCGACGGAAGCCACTACGCCGCCGGCACGCCGCGCACCCGACGCATCGAGCCGAGGGCAGCCTGACGCACGGGCAACGACATGACCGACAGGCCAAGCAGGCCGAGAGCACGGAGTGACGGGCGGCGGCGCAGGGCCGCCAGCGCCGAACGACGAGCCGGCGCCCCGTCGGCACGATCCAACTGGAGGCGCGCCAGCTCCAAGAGGGTGGCGGGGTACTCGCGCTCCAACCGCTCGCGATAACTGGCGGGGTATTTTTCGGATTCCTGCCGGGTAATGTCAGTCAGTGCCAGCTGACCGCGCAGCATCGCCTCGACGTCACCGTGGCTGTTGGTGCCATGAATCACCCAGTGGGCGAGCGGCTCGTTGATGAAAACGAGCGATCCGAACATGAGCAGGCGAAGAAAACAGCTGGTATCCTCCCATCGACGAAGGCGGACATCGAACATCCCGCATTGGATCAACACGTCGCGGGGGATGAGACTGCCGGTGGGCATGAGAAACCACTCGGTCTTCGCCAGTTCGCTGGCCGCGTTGGCGTACTCCACCGCACCCTCATGCTCCGCCGTGGCGGTCAGGCGCTCAAAGTGCACCCACGAGCGTCCGGCAAAGGACGGATGCAGGGTCGCTCCGGCGGCGTCCACGACCCGGCAATCGCAGGCAATCAGCGCCGCGCCGCCGAAGCGCTGCGCGGCGGCATACTGCCGCTCCAGCTTGGTCGGCATCCAGGCGTCATCGTGATCCAGCAACGCGACATACGGCTCGGACGCCGCCAGGATCCCCGTGTTGCGCGCGGCGCAGATACCGCCGTTGGCCTGTCTGATGACCTTCGCGCCCAGCGACGCCGCGACGTCGGCGCTGTCATCGGCCGAACCGTCGTCCACCACGATGATCTCGCGCGGCGGCGCGGTCTGCGCGCGTACCGACGCCATCGTCGCGGCGAGGAATCGCGCCCCGTTGTAGGTGGGGATCACGACCGAGATTGGGAGAGAATCCATAGCCTGGAACGAGTCCGGTGAAGCCATTCAGGGAAGGCGAGGGCGCAACCGAGCCCCCGTCCGTCGTTCGCGTCTACGACGATTCAACGAATGACAATGGTACAGCGGCAGGAGCGACGGAAGTGCCGGGAGCCCAGTGCTCACACAACAATCAGGCCGTCGTCGCCGCGCGAGACGAAGGTCTGATCCGCCCCTGGCGCCAGACGCTGCTCCAGTGCGCGCGAGCGATAGAAGGCGAAATTGGCCGGTCCCGCCACAAGGCCCGCTCGCTTCAGCGCGCGGAGCCACACCGGGTGCGAGTGGTTGGCGATCAGCAGGTCCGCACCGCGCGCTGCGAGAAAGCGGACAGCGGCATCGCAGACGAGCGCCGCGTCCTGCGGCGCTGACAGACCGTCACAGATGACCCCGAGTACCAACGGCCCGTAGGGCGGGTCGGCCAGCTGACGCCCGTCGAAAAGTTGTACGGTGGCCCAGCCCAGCGGTGTTCCACCGCGCTCGATTCGCAATCGATGCAGGCCTGGCGATCCCACCGGGTATTTCCAGTTCAATGCAACGCTCGTGCGCACGTTGATCGTAGGGTAGTCGGGCGCGCACGTGTCCCACACCCGGTCGGCCCACGCGTCGAACTGCTCGACTTCGGTCACGATCGTCGATCGGAGGTGCCACCACGCGCGAAGACGAAGCGCGTTCCGATACCCCGCACCAAGCGCCATCGCCGCACCGGTTCCACGCAGGAGCGCCCCCAGTCGACTGAGGGTCGGTCGCTGGCGGACATGCGGCAGGGCACGCAGCACCTGCGATAGTCGGAGCGGCGCGAGGAGCGTCGGGATGATATCGCCCTTCCATCCAAGCCGGGCGAGCAGCTGGGCGAACGGGCCGCCGTGTCCGCCCATTCCCACGGCCGCCAGATTCGGCTGCTCCCGCATCAAATGCAGCAGCAGCGCGGCCGGTACCCCGGCGAACTGCTTGGCAATCAGGCTCTCGGCCAATGGGTACTTCACCCAGCCCACCGTGGCTGCACCGTCGGGCAACTTCACCGTGGTTTCGCGAAGAAAGGCGCCACCGCGAATCTCGTCGCCATCCGTTGCCACGAACAGTCGCTCGCGCGGCAACACGGACGGGTCATCGCCCGTGGGTGCTTCGTTGTACAGCCGATGCGGATTCGCCGCGCTTTCCATGCGCTGGTTGAATCGCGCGATGGCCGCCGCGTCGTCGGAACGATAGCGGCGGATCGTCAGCGGTTTGCGTGGCGACTCGACCGCACCGTCAGCCACGTTCAGCACGAGTGATGTGCGCCGGCCACGGGACGTCGGACTCGCGCAACGCAAGGACCGCGTCCCCATCGCCCACGGTGAACCCCGCCGACGCGTAGAACCCCGACACCATCTGGTTTCGCGGTGACGCGATGTACTCGCCCGTCAGCTGCTCGCAGCCCCACGTGCGCGCCACCGTCGCCAGATGCGACAGCAGCGCGTACTCGACATGCCGATTCATCACCCGACAACTCATGAGGAATGTGTCGATGTGTGCACGCTGTTCGTCACGCCGCAGGATCGCGGCCGCCACCAGTCCCTGATCCCCGAACCGATCCCGCAGACGCAGATACGCGACATGATGCCCACTGTCGGGTTCGGCCCATGCAGCCAGCGCCGCTTCGGAGTGGCGACGTCCGGTCAGGTTGAACTGATTGGTCTTCTTGATCAGCTGCGCCACACGACCGCGCTCGGCCGCCTGCACTTCGCCGACCTCGACGATCATCCCGAGATCCCGAAGAAACTCCTCGACCGTGCCGAAGTTCGATTGCGCCTGCTGCCGTTGACGATCCTGCGTGTAGAGATGCGCACGCACGCGATCCTCCTCGACCAGCGACAGCGTGTCGAACCACGGACAGTTCGCCAGCGCGTCGCGCATCGAGCCCCACGGCTCGTGTTCGATGACCTTCACCTGCGGGAGCATCTGCCGCACTTCCGCGCGCTCGAGCGGGTTGTCGTCGAGAAACACGAAGGCATCGAGACCGAGGTTGAGTTCCTCCGCCATCTCGCGAATGCCCGTCGATTTCGGTCCCCAGTTGATGCGGGTCGCCGCGAAATCCTCCCAGCGCAGCACCAGTTCCGAATGGGTCGCGAAGGCCTCGGCCACCAGCGTGTGGTCATTCTTGCTGGAAAGCGCCAGCAGGATTCCGCGGTCACGCAGGGCGCGCACCTGACGCTGGAGCGCCTTGAATTCACTGCCCGGGTATTCATCGCTCAGCTGAATGCCATGAATGCCGTCGTCGCCCAGCACACCGCCCCAGAGCGTATTGTCGAGATCGAGCACCAGCACCTTGGCGACGGGTTCGACGGCCGCACGGATCGTCCGCGCCAGGTGCATGCCCAGAGCCGGATGATGAGGTGCGGCGATAGGTACGCGCGCCAACAACCAGAGACGCTGGTCGCACCACGTGCCGCG
>CAZMGX010000483.1:0-3718 GCA_964565915.1 uncultured Gemmatimonas sp. | reverse complement strand
CCGTTCAACGACCCTCTCCCGTGATCCGATCTGAACAGATAACAACAGATAAGGAAGTAAAGGGATAAGCCAACGCAGCGGAGATCGAGCGCAGTATCCCCGCTCGTTGATCTGTTGCTATCGGTTTTTCTCCGTGGATGCTGTTGGCCATCCCAACGACGAGAGGCGCCCGACTAGACGGGCGGGCGCCCACGCCCCCCACCGCCCGGCGCACCACCCCGGCCACCCATCTTGTCGCGCAGCATCTCCTGCATCTGCTCGGTGTTCTTTGCGAGCACCGATGTCGCCGTCGCCTTCTGCGCGTCATCGAGCCCTTCGAGGTTCTTCGCCGCCTCTTCGTAGCTGGCGCGAATGTCACGCACGACGCCTTGCAGCGCCTCCCGCGCAATCACGAGATGCGCCTCGTCCTCCGCTGAGGGGTCACCGGAGGTCTTGGGCTTCGCTTCCTTCTTCAGCGAATCCAGCGCCTTGAAACGATCCGCATTGGCCGCCATCAGACCGCTGTTGGCCGTCGTCAGTGTCGCCATCTGCGCCTCGGTGAGCTTGAGGTCCTTCTTCTTGTCGAGCAGCGCCTTGAACGGCGCGACCTTCTCGAAATCCTTGGCCGTGATCGTCGGACCGGCGGGCGCCGACTTCTCGGCAATCGCGTTCCAGTCGGCTTCCTTCGATCCGCCCATCGAGCGTCTTTGCGCGTCGGCGATGGATGGCACTACACAGAACGCGAGGACCGCAAGCGACGAAGTGATGCGCAGGCGAGACATGGGGAGTGTGCTCGGGTGGAGGGAGTTCGCGTGGGAGCGGACTAGGCGGGCGTGACGTGCGCAAACAGTTCCTTGCGCACCTCGGGATTACTGATCTTCCACAACACGCCATCAGTGAAGAAATGATGGATATTGATGAACATGAGGATCAGGATCGGCGCCGCATTGGCCGGCTCTTCTCCGAACACATTGCCGATGACACCCATCAGCGATATCGGTACCACCTGACCCATCAGGAAGCTCACCGCCAGCAGCAACACGGCGTAGAGCGCCATGTGCAGCGCCACGCGGAACGTTGACGCTTGCGCCTCCGCCCGTGACTTGTTGATCTCCATCCGCACGGGAAAGGCGAGATACTGGATCGCGTGAGCGATCTGGACCCAGAACAACGCCTTCGGGTCGCGCGCCATCACCGCGTACCACACGAATATGGCGATCCACGCTACGAGCGCGAGCGCCGGCGGCATCTTTCCCGTCCGCTGCCGCATGCGCCAGAGTCCGTACGCGCCGATGCCGAACCCGACCAACGTCGCGGCGCTCGCCACGCGATACAACCACGTCACCGGCGTCGGATCGCGCAGTTGCGTGTACAGGAACCACGTGAGGTGCCACGCCAGCATGATGCGCAGGCTGAGTCGAACCAGACGGCGCTCGGTGGCATCGAACGCCGTACCACCAAGGAATGCGAACGAGGCCATCATCCCCCAGACCTGTCCGGTGTAGTGCCAGGCCAGATAGACGCTGGAGATGGTGATCAGCCCATACCCCATCAGCTGGGAGTACTGCGCCTGCGTGATCGCGATGAGCAGATAGGCCAGCAGGATGAGCGGCAGGTAGATCGACGCCCATTTGTGCGCCACGATCATCTTCCGACTGCCGTACACCAGGCGATACGACGCCATGAAGTGCGGCATGTTGATCGCGGTGGCCAGCCAGGCTTGTGCACCGGCTCCGATCAGCACGAGGTCGGAGCGGCCGCTCAGCAGCAGCGGGACCATCACCAGCAACGACAGTCCCCCGACTGAGAGGAAGTCGATCGTTGGTGTCAGGATTGATCCGCGCGAACGACGAAGGGCCGCCGGCGCTGCCGGCGGCCCTTCGTGTCGAGCGGGACGAGATTTCGTCGCCAATGCGGTTAGAAGCCGCGCGGCGGACGACGATCCCACACGAATGCGCCAGCTGGCACCTGGAAGGCCGCCGTCTGCGGGGTGCGTGCACCAGCGGTGGAGCGCGGGAACACGATCATCGTGACCGCAGAGCCGGCCACCGTCGTTCCCGGCAGCGGCTCGATGTCGAGCTTGCCCGCCGCGCCGGCGGTGGAGCTGGCCGGAGCGCCCACAAGGGCGAGCTGATCAGCGAACAGCGTCGTCGCCGTACCGGGGGTGCGGACGGTGTAGCGATACTGCCCCGGGTCGACCAGAACGTACGAGGACACACTGTAGGCGGGCACGTTCGCCCACACCGGCGTGGCCGGCGCGGTGCCTGACGACAGGTATGGCGAGGCGTCGATGGCCGAACCGGTCGCGTTGATGATGCGGAGCGCGACCTTCGCGCCCGGATCGGCCACCGTTTCCTTGATCACGGACATCTTCATGGTGCCGGTGCGGCCTTCGCCCCACAGCATGACGGTCTGGTTCTCACCAGCGGTCACGGTGAGGCTGGAGTCCTTGACGACCTTCGACGCGATCGCCTGCAGCGTGTCGTTCAGGAAGATCCGGAAGTTGCGATTGCCGGCGCGCGCGCCCTTGTACTGCGCCGTGGAGGCACCCACTTGGGCGGCCGCACCCGAGCCCGTCGTGGCCGGCGTGTTTCGAAACGAGATACGGAAGTGCGCGTTGCTTTCGACGATGTCGACAAATCGGAAGTCCATGCCGAATGCACCGGAGGAATCCGGCACGGCGTTGATGAAGCGCACGCCACCCGTCGGGATGTTCTCAGTCTGGATGACTTCTTCGGGGGCGCACGCGCTCATCGTGACCGCTGCACCGAGGCAGAGTACCGAGAGACGAGAAATGCGTTGCATGTAAAACTCCGTGGAGAGAAAGCCGAGCTGTGCTCGCATCAGTAGCGTGGAATACGTGTAGCCTGGAACGTGTCGATGGGCGGCTTGCTGTCGTCGCCGAACACCGAGCCGATGAGCGACGAACGGATGATCATCGCAATAACCGCGGCCGATGCCGCAGCCATCGCGGCGGTCCGGCCTTTCGACAACTTCCGTTCCTTGACCGACGAGACGTACTCCGACTTGATGCGAACTCTTTCACCGGTCCATACCTGTTCACCGCCACGCAACAGATGCACCATCGACACCGCCAGCACGTACTCCGCACTGTCCCGGCTGACCAGACGGCCTTCGATCTGCGCGATCTCCGGCCCCATGCTGCCACCGAGTGCCACTCGTCCCGCGTCGGTGATGTCGATGCCTACTTCAGTGCCCAGCGGCAATGGGTTCCCGGCCACGGGCTGCAACGTGTAGCAACCCATGGCCATTCCCCACACCAGCGCGATCCCAAGCAACCGCGAAAGGGCAGTGACCCGCCCCGTGTGACTTACCACCCGTACACGCTCGTGCCCGAGGCGGAATTCGGCACGTTGCCCAATGCCGCACCACCGATGCCCGTGCCGTACAGCTCGCTGATCGTCTTGCCACGCGCCTGTAGATCCTGGAACGGAACAGCCCAGAAGAGCGGCGTATCCTTGGGCAGGTCACCCCAGCCACGCCCGTCGAGATACCACGGCGCGTAATGCGTGTAGGCCGTCTCGATGCGCTTCTCGTACTTGAGCGCCTCCCACAGGTTGCCGCACGCAATCACGTTGAACGGGGCCACCGGGACTTTCGGCACGCAGTTCGTTGCGCCACCCGGCACCGCCGTGCTGGCATCAAACGTGGTGATGGCCGGCAAACCGCCGTTGGCCACACGCGTCAGATTCACCAACGCACCGGCCGCGGCGAAATT
>CAZMGX010000482.1:0-3724 GCA_964565915.1 uncultured Gemmatimonas sp. | reverse complement strand
GGAGGCGTGTTCGATCACCGCCTCCGGATTCCAGGTCACCCCGAAGATCACCCCGCGTTCCGGAACTCCGCCGACCAAGCCCTGCTCGACGGTGAGGGTGATCTCCTTGAGCCGACCCTCTTCCAGTGCGGCGGTGGCCACCTCATACGAGTAGGCGTCGATGCGGGTGCGCGCGGCCTCACCCATCCGCGCCAAGCGCGCGGGATCGGAGAGTGCGTCGCGCAGAGCCGCTCCGAGCGCGTCGGCGTCACCGCTGGGGAAGACCCACCCCGTTTCGCCTGGTGTCACCAGGTCGGGCCCACAGCCAACGCGGTCACTCACGATGGCGGGCCGCGCGAGGTTCATCACCTCGTTTACCACCAGCCCCCATGTTTCGCCGCTCGAGGCCGAGGGCAGCACGAGAAGATCGGCGGCGGCGTATACGGTGGGCATGACGGATTGATTCTGGAACGGCACGAAGAACACGTCGCGGCCGATCCGGTCGCCCGCCTGTGCTCGCAGTTCGCCTTCCAGCTCTCCTGAGCCAACGAACACCAGTACGTTGCGGACGTCGTCGCTCGGTTGGGCGTTCCGGGCCAGAAAGGCCCTGAGCAATAACTGAGGCGCCTTCTTGGGTTCCTGTTTGCCGGCAAAGAGCACGACGCGAGCTGACGCGGGAATGCCGTGTGACGCGCGCCAGGCCGGTCGCGCTGCGAGCGCCTCAGGAGCGGCGGCACGAAAGCGTGCGTTGTCGACGCAATGCGGGACGTGGTGGATTCGCGACGCTGGTACACCGCTGTGCAGCAGGTATTCGCGGTGTGCCTTACCGACAGACAGGAAGGCGCTGAAGCGCCGAAACAGTACCCGCCGGATGTTGCGCCCGACGGACGACTGCAGGGTCGCCTCGCGGCCCATGTCGTGGGAGTCACCGCGAAACAGCATCGGTACGTGTGCAAGGCGACGAGACAGCAGCACCCGCATGTGTGACCGGTAGGTGTAGCCGAACATCAGGATTGCCGACGGATTCCATGCGCGAAGACGCGCAACCAGAGTCGGGTTGTCCAAACCCGCAGCGTGATGTGTACCCGGGTCCCGGCTCACGTTGGGGACGAGCTCGGAGGCGTAGCCATCCAGCAGCGGTATGTCCCATTGGAACGATTCGGCAAAGCCACGGTCGCGGGTTGCGGTCACTCCCGCGTTCCAGAGATAGAACACCCGAAGCTCTAGATGCCCCGTGATGGCCAGCTGGCTGAACCAGGGTGAGTAGTACTGCACCGGGTGCGAGATGATGACGGCCAGTCGCGGTCTCATCGATTGCGTGTCACCACCTCGAAACCGCGGGGTGACAAAACCGGCGATGCCGACGAGCGCGCCGCTCGGTGCCCAGTGAGCAGCTTCCAGATGATGGTGTCCGCCACCCGCAACATGAGATACAGTACCGGCAACAGTGTCAGCGCACCCCCGACCAGCTTGATGTTCGACGCCTCGAAGTACTGCGCACCCGACAGCACAAAGACGGTGGCCGCCCCAACGTTAATGAGGGGCACGCGACCGGCCTGCGTCAGCATCCGATAACCCCATCCCCAGAACATGCCGAGTATCAGGATCGGGACAAACATGCCGATCGGGCCAAAGTCAATGTAGCTCTCGGCAACATAGCCGATGCTGATCGATGCTCCATCCTCAGCGCCCGCCACCTGCACTCCGGTAAACTCATTGGTGCGATCGGAGTCGTTAATGGACTTCTTCTGCGGGAAGAAGGCTCGCGGCAACAACACGTGCTGAACGGCCTCGCCCCACAGGCGTCCGTACTGATGATGAATACGCTCAGGTACCGTCTCGACCACTCGCGCCAGAAAGGTGATGTAGCCGACTCGGGCCAGAGCGATATTCAGGCCGGTCCCGAGGTCCGCGATCGAGAATTTGCGAAACTGATCCTTGAGATAATCGACTCGTTCCTCAGTCGAGACCAGCACTACCTGCTGCCGTGTGCCGCCATTTACAAAGTCGCGGTAGTCTGGCTTGATGAACGACCAAAAGCTTAGAAGTGACAGCGTGACGCACGTCAAGATCACGAGCACGGGATTGAGCAGAAGCTTTCGCAGCGATTTCGCATTCATGCTGATGACCAGCACCGCCAGAAGCAGGATCTCCTTGAAGCTGGAGAAGTACCCCCCGAAGCCGATCGCCACGTTGACGGCCACCACAAACGCACCAAGCACGCGGGCTGTCCTATTCACTGTGGCCGACCACAGAATCAGAAATGCAATCAGCACCGGCAGCGTTGCGAGCTTCGAGATCTGCTGATTCAAGCTTGGTACGAGTCGGCTCACCTGCGGCACCACCACCACGGCAAACACCAGCGCGGCCACATACAGCGTCAGCAGCCTGACTGGCACGAGCTGCGCACCTGCGCCTCGCAGTTCTTGCAGCGCCCACAGCTGGCGCGACCCACGCCCAATGCGCATGCCGATGCCGAGCACGATCAATGAGACAAACCCGAGCCACGCCGCCGTGCCCATGGTGGCCAGGCCAATGCTCGCGCCGATCACTTCCCGCTGCACATTGGCCGTGAAGAGCGGGCTGGTCACTGCGATCCACTGCAGAGTTGCGGCGAAAATGAGGACTGGTGGCTCGCCGAAGCGAAACAGTAGCAGAACAAGCACCGCGAGTGTCCACACAGCTGAAAGAGTCAGCGCACCGTTGGCCGTGATCAGCGCCAACGGCGAAAGCAGCGCTGCAATGGCTAGCACGGGTCCTCGCAGGCTACGCTCCGGCTCCGCCTCCGCCACTTCCTTCGGAGCCGAATTCGGATACACCAGCGCCGTCAACAGTCGGCTCATGCGGCCACGCTCGATGGCACGACATCCGTCCGCATCCAATCCGCGAGCGTGCGTGCCTGCGCAGATGCCGTGTACGGTTCGAAAGCCTGCCGGTTCAGCACCAGTGCTTCGGGCCGCTGCGCCAAGAGTTCGGCGACACGAGATACGGCTGTGGCCGCCGACGCGTCACTAACCGACGACGAAAACGTGATGCAATGCCCGCCACCCGTGACCCTCATGACCCCGACAATCGAGCTCTGCTCATGACAGATGACCAGTAACGGTTTCCCGGCCAGCAGATAGGGATAGAGCTTCGATGCCGTATACGAGGGGTCGTCAGACCCGAACACCACCAGCCCGTCAGCACCACGCAAACTGGCGAGCATCTCACCGTAGCGGATGCGCCCCGGACGCTCGGTCACCCGATCGGCCAGGCCATACTCGGCCGCCAACGGGGTAATTGTTGCCTTGAACGCAGGATGTGAGGGATCGGCGTAAGTGGTCCCGAATGTTTCCAGACGCATGTTTGACGCAAACGAGGCAGGCACAGCACACGCGCTTCGCCATCCATCCAGAAAGATCCGAAGCGCCTGTTGCATGTCGGCACCCGCGCGGCCGACGTAACGCCAGGTGAAGGCCCCGCCTGGTGATGATGCGACTGCGTGCGTCCGGGTAGCTGTCGCGTTGGTCACTGTGAACTCCGCGGGCTCACCCGGGAACGCCAGCACAACACGCGGAATGGACGTGACCTTCGCCCCGTAACGCACATCCAACTCGCGCGGATACGCCGCGGACACCGAGATGAAACCGGACGCCCTGGGCGCGACGCGACGCTCGGCGGCGCGATGCAATCGATCAATCAACCCGTACTTCAAGCGACCGCCCGGTGGTTTCCTGTTTGAGTCCAGACAGGACGACCATCG
>CAZMGX010000481.1:358-3726 GCA_964565915.1 uncultured Gemmatimonas sp. | reverse complement strand
GGTTGACGACATCGCGGCGCTGGCGGCAGCACATCAGGTGCCGATCCTGCAGCACATCTGGCAGCATCGTCGGCGGGACTGGCCGAATCAGGAAGCCTCCGATGGCGTGGAGCTGGCGCGCCTGGCCGCGCGGCATCCGCAGGTGACGTTCATCCTGGCGCACATCGGTGGGGGAGGGGACTGGGCGCACACGTTTCCCGCCGTTCGCGATCTGCCCAACATCGTCATGGATCTTTCCGGCAGCGGCATTGATCGCGGCATGATCGACGAGGCGTTGCGCTGGGTGGGTGCCTCCCGCCTGTTGTGGGCCGCCGACCTCACCTTGTGCACGGGCCTGACCAAGCTGCTGGCACTGGCACACACGGGGGCGAGTGACGCAGAAATCGCCGCGATGCGATGGGCCAATGCCGTGCGCATCTTTCCGCCTGGGACGTTCGACGCGGTGTGTGGTGTGACGGTACCCGTGCCCAACTCCTCTCCGGAGGCCGCACCATGACGGTGGACGAACGCCCGATCGATGTGACCGCGTGGATCGGTGGCTATCCCTTTCGGGACGTGCCGCATCCCACCCCGGATGTGTTGGTGCGGGTGCTCGATCGCGAGGGTTTCGGGGGGGCGTGGGTGGGTGATCTCCCCGGCGCGTTTCATCGGGATCCCGTGGCGTCGAATCGGCACCTGTACGCCGCGCTCCGCCCGTATCGCGAGGTGTTGTGGGCGGCGCCGATGGTGCGACCCGATTGGCCCGACTGGGAAGGCCAGCTTCGGACGGCGATCGAGGAGGGCGCGCCGGTCGTGCGCGCGTATCCGTCACAATGGGGGTTGGCCGCTGGGAACTCGGCGCTGCAGGAGTTTGCGTGCGCCTGTGGTGAGTCGGGGGTCGTTCTGCACGTCACCGTGCGATTCGAAGACCTGCGTCAACGGCATCCGATGGACGGCGCCGCGGATGTGCCGGCGGCCACGTTGCGTGCGATGGCGCGCCGTGGGGCTGGTGGGTCCGGGACGGTGTTGCTGGTGGCGGGGGCCGGCCGCGAGCTGATCGAGGAGACATACTGGGGGCTCACGGTGGGTGAGCAGGCGGGCGTGTTCTTCGACTTTCACTGGCTGTGGGGCCCGCCCGAGGATCACTTCGGACATTTGGTCCGAACCATGGGAGCGGAACGTTTTACGTGGAGCTCGTGGTGGCCCTTGCGGCTGACGCAACAGTCTCGGGCGTTGGTGGCGCTGCTTCCGGACGATCTCGCGACTGACGCAATCCGTGGAGGTTTCTCCGATGGACGACGCCTTGTGACGCTGGCGGGAGCGCGCGCCACATCGGGTGGTGGAGTTCGGGAACCCCTGTCCACGTCCGGCGTTGATGGCGCAGCGTGAGCGGGCCGGCGCGCGCGTTACACATCAGTCTGTCGCACTTGCGTACAAATACGGTGCCCCTCATACTTCGCGCTTGCAAAAAACTGCAGGACACCGACTTAACGTGCATTGTCCGGCGGCTTTTTGGCGCCGCGCCCGCGCATCGTTTTCAGCAGGGTAGTTTCCTCATCGAGCATGACACTGGTCCGCGGATCGGCGTCGTGCTCGGCGTGTGTTCGGTAACGGTCTCCTCATCTCCTCGCTTTCCCGGCCCAAGTCGATGACGGTCAAGAAGAAGTGGACGGTAATTCCAGGATTCCTCGCGCTGGCGGCAGCGGCGACGTTGTTGTCCGCTTACAGTGGCGCGTCGTCCTCTCAGGGATTGCGCGTTGAACAGCCGGTCAAGTTCGTGCACGCGCCGCACGTGGCGAAGGCGGGCATGAACTGTCTCTACTGCCATAGCGCCGCGAACAAGGCGCCGGATCCGGGCAATGCGTCCGTGCAGACGTGTATGGGCTGCCACGTCTACGTCAAGCCGGCGTCTGCCGAGATCAAGAAGGTCGCGGATTTCTACAACAAGGGCCTGCCGATTCCTTGGAATCGGGTGCACAAGGTGCCTGACTATGTGCAGTTCCCGCACATGCGGCACGTCAACGCGGGTGTCACCTGCCAGAGCTGCCACGGAGAAATCCAGAAGCAGGGGGCGCAAGGGCCGGACACCAACTACGTGCCGGTGCAGCAGGCCAAGTCGCTCAACATGGGGTGGTGCATCAACTGCCATGTGAACGGCTACAAGCCGGCCGAAGGGGCGCGTCTCGCCGGCGTGAAGGTGACGCCCGAGATGGAAGCGTTGCCACCGAAGAAGGCGCGTTACGACTGCGCCGTCTGCCACTACTGACCCTCGATCGCGGATCGCTGGTGCGCATCGTGCGCGCTTTGCGGTCCGTGCAGCCGCCCGAAGCGGAGTGACTGCATGAGCACTGAAACGGGGACCGGCGTCAAGCGCCGGGACTTCCTCAAGATTCTTGGCGCCACGAGCGCCACGACGGCGGTGGTGGGCTGCTCCTCCGAAAAGGTGGGCAAGCTCATCCCGTACGTCACGTCGCCGGATAACACGGTGCCGGGTGTGTCGCAGTACTACGCGACCACCTGTCGCGAGTGCGCGTCCGCGTGCGGCGTGATGGCCGAAGTGCGCGACGGACGTCCCATCAAGCTCGAGGGGAATCCGGACCATCCGCACAGCCGTGGCGCGATCTGCGCGACCGGGTTGTCGGCCGTCCAGGGCCTCTACAATCCCGATCGCTATCGCTCGCCGATGATGCGCGAGGGCAATGCGCTGAAGCCCACCACGTGGGAAAAGGCGTACGAGAAGCTGGCGAGCGAGCTGGGCGCCGTGAAGAGCAAGGGGCAGGCGGCCAACGCGGTGTTCATCAACCAGCACGAGACCGGGACGTTCCCGGGCTTCCTCGATCAGTGGTTGGCCGCGCAGGGTATGCCGGGACACCTGAGCGTCGATCCGATGGCGCCCGCGGCCACGATCGCCGCGAACCAGAAGGCGTACGGGGCCACGTGGCCGGCGCTCGATTTCTCCGCCGCCAAGTTGATCATCAGCTTCGGTGCCGATTTCCTGGATGGGTGGGGGCATCCGGTTGCCCAGCAGCTCGACTGGGCCGATGCCCGTGCGAAGCTCGAAGGCGCACCGCAGCTCGTGTACATCGGCGCACGCCGCTCACTGACGGGTCTCAACGCCGACCAGTGGATTGCCGCCAAGCCAGGCAGCGACATGGCGCTGTGCGCCGCGCTGACCGGGCAGGGCACCGTCGCCGCCGCTTCCGATGCGTCCGGTGTTCCCGCCGCGACGATTGATGCGCTCATCGCGGCCATTGCCAAGGCCGGCACTGGCCTCATGGCGATCTGCGGTGTCACCACCGCCGATGCCGTCGAATGCGGTGTCATGGTGGCGGATCTCAACAAGAAAGCCGGCAGCGTCGGCGTGACCATCAAGCCGGCCGCCGGTCACA
>CAZMGX010000481.1:0-348 GCA_964565915.1 uncultured Gemmatimonas sp. | reverse complement strand
TCATGGCCGCGTCGCAGCGGATGGCGGCCGGGTCAGTGCCGGTCGTGTTCGTACGCCACGCCAATCCGGTGTACACCACGCCGAAAGCCGCCGGGTTCGCCGAGGCGTTCGCGAAGGTGCCGTTCAAGGTCTCGTTCAGCAGCATGCCCGATGAGACTTCCGAGATGTGTGACCTCGTGCTGCCCGATCATCACTGGCTCGAAAGCTGGGGTGACGCGGTCACGATGTCCGGGCAGGTCAGTCTCCAGCAGGCGACCCTCGATCCGGTGTTCGACACCAAGTCGACCGCCGATGTGTTGATCGAGGTGGCCAAGAAGGATCAGGCGCTCGCGGCACGCTACAACGTGG
>CAZMGX010000480.1:0-3752 GCA_964565915.1 uncultured Gemmatimonas sp. | reverse complement strand
AGTGCGGTGCTCGCGGCGTCCGATCGCGAGGAACCGCTGCCCCATACGAGAAGGATACCTCTATGCGACGCACCCTTGTGGCCTTCGCGGTGGCCCTCATCGTTCCCCTCGCATCCGCCACGGCGCAGGGCCCGGTACGCGGCGAAGTCCGGGATGTCCGTCAGGCGCAGCGTGAGCTGCGGGATGATCAGCGCGATCGGCGCCAGGCCGTGCGGGCCGGCGATACCCGCGAAGTGCGGCAGGAAACGCGCGAGATTCAGCGCGACAAGCGCGAGATCCGTCAGGAAAAGCGTGACGTGAAGCGCGCCGTTCGGCACCGTCGCGGACGCTGATCGCCGCCTGAATACCACGGAAGCAAGGAGGGGTAGGGAGCCGCGATCCTTCGCGACGCCCTACCCCTCTCTCGTTACTCCTTACTCGCTACTCATTACTCATTACTCATTACTCTCACCTACTCATCTGCTCTCTACTCCATACTCTCGATACTCCCTACTCGCTTACCGGTCGATGCGGATGCCGATCATTCCCCACGACTTGTAGGCTTCGAAGGACGGATCGTCACCACCACCGCCGCGATTTTCACGGTTGCCGACGTAGGCGCGCAGTGGTGTGTTCGTCAGGTTGATGAGCTCGGCGAACAGCTTTACCCCGTTGCGAATGCGGAACGAGCCCGACGCGTCCACCTGCAGGCGGGACTTCGTGCGGGTGTCCGCTTCCGGGGTGACGGGATTGATGGTCGAAAGAAACTCGCCGGAGTAGTTCGCGCCGACGCGCAGTGACAGCGGACCCCGATCGAAGAACATTCCGAGGTTGCCGGCGTTGCCGGTCTGGCCCGGCAGCGGCGTGTCGGTGTCCGCGCGGCCCCGGCCCGGGATGTCGGCATCCGACGTCGTGTAGGTGTAGTTCGCGTTCAACCCCAGGCCACTCAGCACACCGGGCAGGAACGTGAGGTTCTGCTGCCAGGCCAACTCGAACCCGTACAGCGTGGCCTTCGGGCCGTTGATCGGCTGCGTGATCTGCGTGGCATCCGGACCGACGGCGTCTTCCGCGGTGCGCGGACGCGAGACGGGATAGATGAAGTTGGTCAGCGACTTCGCAAACGCGCCGGCGGCAATGAAGCCGACGTTCTTGAAGTAGCGCTCGACCATCACGTCGTAGTTGATGGCCGTCGTGGCCTCGAGCGCCGGGTTGCCGATGCTGGCCGTCTGCTGACCGGCCTGCACGTTGACATACGGCACCATGTCGTTGAACTGCGGGCGCACCAGCGCCGTCGTCACCGCCGCCTTGACGTTGGTGTACTCGTCGAGGCGCCACGTCGCATTCACCGACGGGAACACGTTCACGTAGTCGGTCGTGCCGGTGGTGTCCGTGATCGGGCGCACCAGCGCGTTCCCCGCGGCATTCAGCTGGACGATCTTGGCGGTGTTGTCGACGCTCGTCGCTTCAACGCGCACACCGGGCACCAGCCGCACGGGGCCGACATCGAGGGTGGCCATCAAGTAGCCCGCCAACACGTCTTCACCGACCGTGTACGTGCCACCCGCCGACGTCGTCTGCGACGTCAGCGTATTGACGGTAAACGCCGACGGATTGGCGGCAATGAACTGCCGCATCTTGTCCGGATTGAACGTCCGTCCGAACTGATACCGATTGTCGAGGATCGAGCGGCCCGCCGTCTCGGTCGTCAGCACCGACATCAGTGTGGCTCCCGTCGCGCCGGACCCATTGGTCCCCAGCGCACTCGTGTACGTCGTATTCTGGAGCTCGTTGCTGCGATCCTTGAGGCGCGCCGAGAGGCCGCCCTTGAGGGTGCCGGTGAATGCGCCGAACGACACCGGCATGGAGGCATTCAGTTTGGCCGACACGTCGTCGTCCTTCGTGTTGCGCACTTCGCGCACGAGGCTGTTGAACGGGAACCGCGCCGGATCGTCGAACGACCCGGTCACGACATAGGCGCGCGGCCGGTCGGGTTCGGACACATTGTACGCGAGTGTCATGCCGCTCTGGCGGAAGGCCATGGTCAGCACATCCGGGCGCTCTTCCTTGGCCAGTGACGTACCGACCGCCCAATCCAGCGCCTTGCCGTTGTTGAAGAAGTGTTCGCCACCAAGCTGCGCCGTGTAGATGTCCTGAATCACTTCGCGCAGGCGGATGTCGCGATCGAACTGCGAGCCCGTCGTCGTGCCCGAGTCGGGCGTCACCTGCGTCCAGCGCGAGCCGCCACCGCCGCGAAAGCGGAACCGTGCGCGCGCACGAATCTCGTCGTCGGCGAAGCGATTCCACGTGCCACGCAGGAAAAGCTTGCTGTTGCCCCCCAGCAGGTAATCCAGCGTGCCATTGGCCCCGTTGCGCTGGCGATTGACCTGCGGATAGTCGCGGAACTCGAGCAGGTTCGGGGCATCCAGGGACGTCAGCGACGTGTTGCCCGCGACGCCGCAGTTGCGCGTCTGCGAACACCAGTCGCCTTCGACGTTCTGCGACGCGCGATCGTTGCGGTAGAACGTGCCGCCGAACATGGCGCCGAACTTCTGCGACGCGCCGAACCGCTTGCCCGCATTCAGGCCCGCATTGATCAGGGCGCCGCCACCCAGCTGATTCTGGCCGCCCGCGAAGGTCGCATTCAGCAGCGGACGACCCGCCTGCGCCGTGCGCGTCACAATGTTCACGTTGCCACCGATGGCGTCGGCGTCCATGTCCGGCGTCAACGTCTTGGAGATCTGGATCTGTGCTGCCTGATCGGATGGAATCACGTCCATCGGCAGCTGCCGGTTGTTCTGTTCCGGCGTGCTCACCCGCATGCCGTTCAGCGACATCGAGTTGAGGTCGGCGTTCGTGCCGCGGATCTGCACGAAGCGTCCTTCGCCCTGGTCACGCACCACAGCCACGCCCGGCACGCGTGCCAACGCCTCGGCCATGTTGGGATCGGGCAGGCGACCCACCAGCTCATTGTCGATGACGCTCGAGATCGTCGGTGCCGTGCGCTGTTGGTTCAGCGCGGAGGCCTGACCAACCACCTGACCGCGGACCTGTACGGCCGCGAGCGCCGTCGCCGACTCGGTCATCTGCACATTCACGACGACCGTCGCGCCCTTCGTGACACTCACGGGCTTGGTCGCGGGCGCATAGCCCAGATAGCGGAAGCTGATGGTGCGAGCTCCCTCGGGGACATTCACGACGCGGTAGACACCCGCTTGGGTGGAGGCGCGGAGGTTGGTGCCCTCGATCTGCACCAGCACGCCGGACAGCAGGCGTCCGGACGGGTCGGTCACCGTCCCCGACACCACACCTTGAGCGGCGAGTGGAGCGGCGACGAACAGGGCGGCGGAGGCCGAGAAACGAATGGCAGCGCGTATGAGCGACAGCATGTGAATCGCGATGAGGGAGGGGTGGAACCGTCTGTTGAGACGCGGGAATGGTCGGCTCGCCTCGTAACGGGCGAGCCGTTACCGTGTCACGGGCGTGTCACGGAGATCGACGCGGGAGTGGTGCGCTGACCGCCCTCGTCGTGTAGCTTGCCCCCGCGTGACGGCCACCCTCGAACTCCTCGCGATTCGCGAAATCGCCCATGCTTTCCTCGTCGCCGACCGGCCGGGGGAGGTCTATCAGTTTGCCCTCGATCGGGTCACACCGATCCTCGGGGCGTCCTTCTCGCTGGTCATGCAGCTGGGGGACGACGGCGAGCTGCTGCACCCCGTGGCGCAGCACGAGTGGCCCGAGCCGCACCGGAAATGGATCGGCGCGCTGCGCGTGCG
>CAZMGX010000479.1:1735-3770 GCA_964565915.1 uncultured Gemmatimonas sp. | reverse complement strand
TGTCGACCGCGCGACCTGCGTCGCGCGGCACCTATCACCCAATGCGCGCGAGCGCAGGCGTTGGTCCTGTTGGTTGGCGGATCGTGGTCGGATCGTCGCCCGATGCCGTCGCCGTTGGTCCGAGGAACACGAGAGAGTGACACGAACTCCACCGCCCGCACGTGGCGCGCTCGCGATCGACGAGCGCGGACTCGTCATCGTGCCCACATACAACGAAAGCGAGAACATCAGGCGCATCGTGCCGCTGATTCTCGCGCAGGATCCTCGGCTCGACGTCCTGGTCGTTGACGACAATTCTCCGGACGGCACCGGGCGCATGGCGGATGAACTGGCCGCCGCGGATCCGCGCGTGCACGTGCTGCATCGCGCCGGCAAGGAAGGTCTCGGCCGCGCGTACCTCGCCGGATTCCGCTGGGCGCTGGAGCGAGAATACCAGTTCATCTTCGAGATGGATGCCGACTTTTCGCATGATCCATCGCATTTGCCGGAGTTTCTGGCGGCGGTGCAGGGGGCGGACCTGGTACTTGGCTCGCGCTATCGGGACGGCAAAGTCACGGTCGTGAACTGGCCGATGACGCGACTCATGCTGTCGTACGGGGCGAACATCTACGCGCGGGCCGTGACCGGCATGCGGCTGGGCGATGCCACGGGTGGGTTCAAGTGCTTTCGTCGCGAGGTGCTCGCGGCGATCCCGCTGGACGATGTTCGTTCAAACGGATACGCGTTTCAGATCGAGATGAGCTTTCGCGCCTGGAAACGTGGATTCCGGATCGCCGAGATTCCGATCGTCTTTCATGATCGAACGGAGGGAGAGTCGAAGATGTCGAAACGCATCGTCCGGGAGGCGATCTGGATGGTGTGGCGCCTGCGTTGGTGGGGTTGGACCGGGCGCGCCTGACCCACACGATATCACGTTTCCGCAACTTCACAATTAGACAGATGGATCGTTTGTGAACAAAAGTTTACGTGATATCCCATTCATCAAGATGACCGGATCCGGCAACGACTTCGTCTTCTTCGATGGTCGCTCGGTCGACGTCGCGCTCTTGACGCAACCCGATGTCGTCCGGGCCATTTGTCATCGTCGCAACGGCGTCGGCGCCGACGGCCTTGTCGTGCTGGTGCCGACCCGCGCCGCCGAGGAAATCGACGCGGCAACCGACGCGGCAACCGACGCCGCGATTCTCTATTTCAACAGCGATGGAACGCCGGCAGATTTGTGTGGCAATGCCACGCTGTGCTCGACAGCGCTCGCCGCGCAGCTGGGCCTGGCGGACCCTCGCGGCATGCGCTTGGCGACCCCGTCCGGGACAATCGCCAGCCGCGTGGTCGGTCTCCTCCCGGAAATAGCGGTACCGCCCGTGACCGTCGTCGAGCCCTCCGCCGCGCTTGAGGTCGTCGCCGGCGAACAGCGCGTCGGATTCGCCATCGTCGGGATCCCGCATCTGGTGCTTCTGTGTGATGACGCCGACGCGGTGGACCTCCCGGGGCGCGGCCCGGCACTGCGGTGGCATCCCGCGGGCGGCCGCACCGGTGCCAATGTCAACTGGGTGTCAGCCCGACCTGATGGCACGTGGCGATACCGCACGTTCGAGCGTGGTGTCGAGGGCGAGACACTGGCCTGCGGGACCGGCGCCATCGCCACGGCGATCCTGCTGCAGCAGTGGGGCCTTTCCGGCGGCTCGTCGCGCATCCTGACCAGCTCGGGTCGGGCCCTGGATGTGACGCTCCAGAGCAGCGAGGCGGGCATCCAGGCGTCACTCCGGGGCGAAGGGCGCGCGGTGTTCACCGGTACGATCGGCGATCTCGGCGACTGAGCTGCCACTCGATCACGGCCAGCAAACGGCGGCTCCGCGTGGTACGCGGCCGAACGTCTGAAAAACGTGAATCGGCGATGTGGACAGGTGTACAGTTGAAGAGATTCGTGAGCGACAGGGGCTGTAGTAGCCCCGCAAGGCTAGCGTAAGTCGCTACCAATTAACGATTTAAGTACGTTTCCCACGTTTCCCCGGTGGAAAAGTCCCATGGTTTTCCC
>CAZMGX010000479.1:0-1725 GCA_964565915.1 uncultured Gemmatimonas sp. | reverse complement strand
TATCCACGATGTATGGTTTACATAACATGTATTATACGCATATTTAGCTGGCCGCTTCCACCACGCTGTGCGGTTGCTGCGCCGCCAGCGGCTCCCTACTGTCGCGAATGGTCGCTGCCGGCAGAAGCACGAAAGGTCCGAGCGGTAAACGCCCGGACCTTCTCGACGAGCGGAATCGCCGATTTACTTGCCCGTACCCGTCAGCTCTCCAAGCCGCACCTGCGCCTCCTGAGCGAACGGCAGATCCTCGTCCTTCGCCAGCGACTCCCACAACGCGCGGGCCTCAGCAAGCTTGCCGGCAGCGGTCAGATTCCGCGCTTGGGCGGCCTGGTGAGCTCCCTTATCCATCGGGAACCGTGCCGCGGCTGCCGCCTTCCCGTAGTGCTCCGCCGCCTCAGCGAACTTGCTCTGGGATTCGAATCCCGTCGCGATCAGTGCCTCAAACGGGGCGGCAAAATCGGCACCTGCCGAACCCTTGGCTTTCTCGAGCGCTGCAATGCCTTCGGGATACTTCTTCTGCTCGTACAGGACCTGAGCTAGCAGCATCACCGCCTGCGCGCCAGATGCCGTCCCGTTGAACTTCTGAGCGACCTTCTCCAGCATGGCCTGCGCCTCCGGCATCTTCCCGGACTGCATTGGGGCCGTCGCCGCGTACAACTCGTTGTTGGCCGCCACCTTCTTGTTGGCGTCCATCCAGCGATAGCCGAAAATGGCCGCAACGGAAAGGGCCACAGCCCCGATGCCGATCAGGATCGGCTTCTGGTTGACCTGAAACCAGCCGGAGAGATTCTCGATCGGATCGTCGGAGAGACCCACTGCCGACGAGGTGGTTCGCGGAGCCTGCGCCATGCGAAATGCGTGCTGAGGGAATCGGACACGGCCGCATCGGAGCGACCAGACGTTCTGAGCTAGCCGCTAAACATAACGCAGAGAGTCCTGCATGGAGTACCCCCGGGCGGATTCGAACCGCCGACCAACAGTTTAGGAAACTGCTGCTCTATCCAACTGAGCTACGGGGGCATTGGCGCCAGGGCGATGACGAGCAACCACGCTGCGCAACCACGCAGCGAAGATAGGCGGCCGGCGGCTCCGCTCGCCAGCCGGTCGCTCCCGCCCAGCGATGCGCGAATTCGCTAGTAGGTCACGACAGAGTGCACCACGGTGCCCTCGACCCGGGCTCGGCCGCCAAGAAAGGCCAACTCCGTCAGTGCGGTGAGACCGGCGACGGTGCCGCCCAGTCGCTGGACCAAGCGCACGGCCGCCGCGGCCGTCCCGCCCGTTGCGAGCACGTCGTCGACTACCAGAACGCGGCTCCCCGCCCCGAGCGCGTCCAGATGCATCTCGAGGACGTCAGCACGGTACTCCAGCGTGTACGCCTCACTCGCGGTCTTCCACGGCAGCTTGCCAGGCTTGCGGGCGGGCGCGAACGCCACACCAAGTTGCAGCGCGATTGGCATTCCGAAGATGAATCCGCGGCTTTCGATCGCCACGACATGGGTGATGGCGTCGTCACGAAATGGATCGCACATCGCCTGCACCACGTCGAACATCAGCACCGGGTCAGCGAGAACCGGCGTGATATCCTTGAAGATGATGCCGGCTGTGGGAAAGTCCGGAATGTCGCGTATGCTTGCCAGTACTCGCCGTTGCACGGTCTCTCGCATGCCCGGAAGGTACACATTCCCGCGGGCAGCTTCCACGCGCTGTTGCCCCGCCGCGCACGCC
>CAZMGX010000478.1:0-3782 GCA_964565915.1 uncultured Gemmatimonas sp. | reverse complement strand
CATGAACGGCCGGTGGCGAGCGAAAACTGCGCCACCTTGCCGCCGCTGCCGACGGTGCGGATTTCTGGATCGCTGCCAACGTTGCCAATGAGAATGGCCTTGTTCAAACTGCGGCTCACGGTGCCTCCTCGCGGTGCGTGCATAAGTCCGGACGCGACTCTTCGTGCCGGGGTTGTCGCGAAACCTAGGAGGGTTCACGGGAAGCACCAAACCCGAATCACGCCACGCGGGCGTTTTCGTTGCCGCCGTGGTCGGTCAGCCGTCCGCCGCCCTCTGCCAGCGCAGCACCATCGCGTCTTCCAGCGGATCGCGGTAGTACGCTCGTCGTCGGCCGATCGGCACGAAGCCACGGGACTGGTACAACCGTTTGGCCGGCTCATTCGAGACGCGGACCTCCAAAAACACCGATTGCAGGCCGCGCGCGGCGGCATCCGCCAACGCCTCGTCGAGGAGTCGCGAGGCGATGCCGCGGCGCCACAGGGTCGGCTGCACGGCGATGTTCGCGATCTCGCCCTCGTCGAGCACATGCAGCACGATGCAGTACCCACAGAGGGCGCCGCGTGCGTCGATGGCCACCGTCAGTCGTGCGTACGGCTGACGCATCAGGTCAAGGAACGCCGACGCCGGCCACGGATCGCTGAACGCACGCGACTCGAGCGCCGCCATCGCTTCGACATCGCCCTCGGTCGCTCCACGCAGCCCGATCAGGCGCCCCTCGTCGTTGCTCATGCCGTTGGCAATGCGCGTGCGTGGGCCGCCTCCCACTTGACCTGCGCCTCCGCCAGTCGCCCGTAGGCCGGCTCCCATGTCGCCAGATCCACCGGCGCCAAGGATCGCCACTCCGCGATCTGCAGCAGATGCGCCGCATTCGGCACGAGCGCGGGGCGGCCTGACGCGGCGGCGGTCGGCGATCCCGACACGGCCAGCAGTGGAAGTCCGTCGGCAATACGTTCGAGATCGTCGCCGGAAACCCGCATCACCGCGCCGTCAGCACGCACGGTCAACGAATCATCGATCACGACGCGCAACACGTAGCGTTCGCCGCGAAGGGCATCACCGTGCACGAGATACTGTCCCGGCTGCCGATGTCCCGCAGCGGCGAGCAACAGCGACGACACCGCGTACAAACGCGCCCCGCTGGCGTGGGCCAAGCCCTTTGCCACGGCCGCGGCAATGCGCAGCGACGTGAAACTGCCCGGACCATCACCGCACACGACGTCCGCCAGTGAATCCGCCACGAGACCAGCACGCGCGGAGCCCTCACGCGCGGCGTCGAGTACGGCCTGCACGGCCGGAAACAGGGCATCGTCGAGAGCGGCCCCCATCGACGCACTCGCCTGCGCAGCGAGACGATCGCCGAGAAACGCCGCCACCGACCCCGACGGCGTGGACGCCTCGATCACCAGGGTCAGGCGCGAAGTCGGGACACCTGGTGTCGCGGAGCCAGCAGTCATCGAGCGGCCCACACCGCGCACCCCACAGAAACGCATCGAACGTGCATCTCGCACGATCTCCCGGGGAGCGCCGCCGGGCAAGCCTTACGCAGCCACCACGCGCGGAATATCGGAATCCGCCGACGGTCGGCTTTGCAGGACATCCAACGGGTCACCCTCCTGCGACGCCAACTCGGCAAAGACACCCTGCTCGGCGAGCCCGAATGCCACGTCGAGCAACTCGGGATCGAACGCACTGCCCCGATCCGGGCCCATGATGCCCAGCACCTTGTCGAGCGACATCCCTTCGCGATAAGGCCGATTGGCAGTCAGCGCCTCGTAGACGTCTGCGATCGCGAGGATGCGCGCGGTGAAGTCGAGGTGCTCTGCACCCAGCGACCACGGATACCCCCGACCGTCCAACCACTCGTGATGGTGCGCCGAGGCCGACGCGAAGTGACGGAACGCCGGGACACGCTCGAGAATGTGCAACGTCCATCGCGGATGCTTCTTGATTTCGTCCCGCTCTTCCTCGGTCAGTCGCCCCGGCTTGTCCAGGATGCGATTCGAAACACCCAGCTTGCCGATGTCGTGCAACAGGCCCGCCCGCAGTATGTCTTTCGAGACCATCGCGTCCGCCCCCAGCGCCGACGCGATGCCCACGGCGTAGCGCGCCACGTTCGTGGAGTGGCGGTAGGTAAACGGGGTCTTGGCGTCGATTACCGCGGCAAACGCGTACGCCGTGGCATCGAGTCGGGCATCGGTGGCCAGTACCGGTGCACTGCCAGGCTCGAGCGCGATCACGGCGTCGTCCAACCGATCGATGTCCGCCAATTGCTTCCACCACGCGGCGTCGCGACGCCACCCCGCGATACAGCGCACCATAGACGGATCGAACCAGCGCCCGCTCCGTGCCGACAGCATCGACAACGCGGCGCGAAGTCCCTCTTCGGTCCAGAACGCCTCGAAGGTCTGCGAGACCAGCAGAATCCGCGACAGGACCGGGATCTCGTCACCCGAGAGTCCAATCGGGTGCCCCAGTCCGCACCAGTGCTCGTCGACGTGCCCGATCGCCTCGGCCGTCAGACTCGGGAATCCCAGTGCGACCGCGATCTGGGCGCCCCGTTCGCAGCGCGCCGAGATGATCTCGCGCGTCATCTGCGGTGTCTGGGCAATGCGGAGGAAATGCTGGATGCGCGCGATGGGATTGCGCCCCACGCCACAATTCCTGGCCGTGCGCATCGCCAGTCGCCAACGATCGTGCCAGTCGACCAGTCGCATGTCGCGCTTGACATCCTGATCGTCCGAGCCGAACAGCGCGGCCATACGCGCCGCGTTGCTCGAGCAGCCGGAATCCTTCAAGAGCGCCGCGTAGTAGAGGGCACCGAGCGTAGCCCCGTCGAGCCCCAATTCACGGCCAAGACGCATCGCAATCAGCGCCGTACGCAACGTGTGGCCGGGCCGTTGTCCCTCCGTGAGATCCAGCGCGTACGTCAGCGCCGAGATGACTTCGGCGAGGCGCACGGTGGTCGTACGCGAGCCGATGGAACGCGGAATCTGGATCGAAGACACGATGACGGAGTGAGCCGAAGACGTGCGGCCGTGAAGGGCCACCACGTCAAGACGGCGACGGACGCTCCTAAGTCACGGATGAGTCCGGTTTATCCGCTCCCGTCAGGCGATCACAGCAGGCGCACCGTCAGCACCCGCCGATCGGCGAGGGTGAGGTCATGCCGCAGCTCGACGAGGATCGTCCCGGCCGGCAAGCTGGGTAACGCGTGTTCGGGCCACTCGACCAACAGCACACGCGCGGTCGCGACCAGCTCGTCCCATCCCAATGCATCAAGTTCGGCGCGACGCTGCAATCGGTAGAGGTCGGCATGCACGATGGGCCCGTCGGGTGCCGGATACTCCTGGATCAGGGCGAAGGTCGGGCTGGTGACGGAACCAAGGTCGTACACGCCGGCCCCCTCACAGATGGCCCGGACCAGCGTCGTCTTGCCGGCACCGAGGTCGCCCGACAACGCAATCGCGCAGGGACGCGGCAACGTCGCCCCGAGGGCCTTTCCCCAGGCCTCCAGCGACGCGCGATCCGGCGCCCGCGGCGCGTCCCGCCCGATCAGTTCACGGAGGCGTCCTTCACGCGCGGCCGCCGTATCAGCGCCCACGCTTTCCTCCGCGGCGCATGGGCGCCGAACCCGGTGGACGCTTCGCGGCTTTCGATTCGCCGCGGACCTGAGCCGGTCGTTCACCCAGGGCCGTCCGGACTTCAAACAGCTGGTCGCGAAGCCGCGCGGCGGCCTCGAAGTCGAGTGCGGTCGCAGCTTCGCGCATGGCCGTTTCCAACTC
>CAZMGX010000477.1:0-3786 GCA_964565915.1 uncultured Gemmatimonas sp. | reverse complement strand
CAGCGCCAGCAAGCGATTCAGCAGCAGGGCCTCACCGTCCAGCGGAAACAGCGCGAACTCCGTCCATCGCAACGATCCCAACAGCGGCCAGTTGGTCACCCACGTCATCGAGCCGCGAATGAACTGTGCGGCCGTCAGCAGCAGGGCGACGAAGCCGACCGCCAACGCGGCGGTGCGCGATTGCACGAGGGACATGACGGCCGTCACGAACGCCGTCCACAACACGTACGTGGGGCCCAACACCGCGCCAAAGACCAGCAGCAATGGCCAGAGCGAGACCGCAGCACCGGACTGCGTCAACAACAATACCCCGCCGCTGATCACGCACACCGCCGTGAAGACGCCGATCAGCACGATCGCCGCCAGTGCCTTGCCCATGATGAACGCGAGGGTCGGGACGGGACTGCTGAACACGATCGCCTCGAACCCGGTCGCACGATCGCGATGGAGACTCTCCACGATCACGAACAACAGGAACAGGCACGTCAGCACGGTCACCGCCGGAAGCGCATTGATGGCGACACCGCCAGCGGTCAGCACGGGTATCGAGCCATACACGTCCGCCTCCGCCCCACCAACCTCCGCGACCACCGCAAACAGGAACATGGCGAACAGATAGCCCGACGGTTGGCGGACCAACGATCGGAGTTCAGCCGCCAGAACGGTCATCGTGGCGCGAATGGTCGTCGGAGCACGGCGGGTCATGTGCAGGACATCGAGCCCTCCGAAGGACCGCACGACCGCCGCAGCAGCGGTGGTGGTGGCGGTGGCGGTGGCGCGGGCGGTCGCGCGACGCAGGAATTGCGCTTTCGGCATCGCCAGGCGCCAGGGACCCGTGAAGGCAGCGCGCTGTCGGCCATGGGCCATCAGCGCAACCATCGCGACTGGCAAGGCCAGCGTCGCGATGCGCCCAAGTACCAGCACCCGGTCGATCGCGAGCGGCGCTGAGTTGTACCACACGATGCCGCGATCGTCGGGGAACAGCGAATGCGACAACCAGCGCAGCCCGGTGGGATCGAGCACCATCAGGGCCGCGTCAAGCGTGGGGTCGATGCCGATCGGGTGCCAGTTCCACAACAACACGAACTCCAGCACGAACAGCGCCACCGGTACGACATACACGGCCATCGGCGCCTCCGTGCGGGCACCGATCACGAAGGTCAATCCCGCCATCCACAACACGCCGGGCACGACGAATACACTGGCCGCAACGAGATAGGCGGACGGCGAGAACGGTCCAAGCGCCACACCCCCGAACCCGATCTCCCGGAAGGTCACCACGACCACGACATGCATCACCACGCCGAGCAGCAACGCACCGGCCACGCCCCCGAACTTGGCCCAGAGGTACTCGGCATTGGTCAGCGACGTGCTGTGCAGCAACTCCGACACGCCGGCCTCTTTATCGCGCAAGACGGACAGCCCGGCCATCAACGCGGCGAAGAACGGATAGACGAAGAAGCCGCTCATCGCGAACGTCGGTGCCAACGCATACACCGAGTTGGCAATGGCGCGCACCGGCTGGTCTGTCGCCGAGCCGCCGGGAATCATCGCGACCGGGTTGAGCGTGCTGGTCACCGCGACCAGCAGCAGGACCAGCGCGATGAACGACGCACTGGTGACCTGCGTGCGTAGCTCGTGCGCGAAGATCGTCCGCCAACGCGTCACGCGGCACCTGCCAGCAGGGGACGCTCACGGGCATCACGCTGCGTCAGCAGCATGTACGCGTCTTCCAGCGTCGGGGCCACCGACTCGAAATGTGTCGGCGCATCGTGCTGCGGTGCATGCACCCGGACCCGATGCCGTCCCTCCACCAGATAGGCCTGCGTCACTTCGAAGCGCGCCGACATGGCCTCCAGATCATGACGACCGACCTCGCCTTCGTAGATCGTACCGGCAATCGCGGCCCGCGCCTCGCGTGGGGTCGTTGTGGCCGACACCCGACCGTTCCGGATGACGGCAAACTGCGGGCACAACACGGCCACATCATCCACGATATGCGTCGACAGCAGCACCGTACACGACTCCGCCAACTCAGCCAGCAGTTGGTAGAAGCGGGTCCGCTCCTCCGGATCGAGCCCCGCCGTCGGTTCGTCCACGATCAATAGCTCGGGCTTTCCCGCAATCGCCTGCGCGATCCCCAAGCGTTGTCGCATGCCGCCTGAATACGACTTGACCGGGCGATTCGCCGCGTGGGCCAGGTTCACCCGCGCCAGCAGCTCTGCACACAGCGACGGAAGTCCCGCCGCGTGCTGCACCCCTTTGAGACGCAGCATGTGCATCAGCATCGCCGTGCCGGTCAGTCCGGGATAGAACCCGAAGTACTGCGGCAGGTACCCGAGGCGCGGCCAGATGCGTTCCGGATGCTGGACCACATCGTCGCCGTCCCACAGCACACGGCCACTCGTTGGCTCGAGCAAGCCGGCGAGGATTCGCATCAAGGTCGTCTTGCCTGAGCCATTGGGGCCGAGCAGCCCGAACATGCCACGCGGGATCTGCAGCGAGATCCCGTGAAGCGCCGTGACGCCGCTGGGATAGGTCTTGGAAAGCGACTGGATGTCGAGCATGGTGGGATGGTTGAGGTCCCACCAACTACGGCATCAACGAGCTACAGGGTTCAAGAGTAGAGAATTACCTTCGACCCTTTCCCGGCAACCGTTCGAGCTCTCAAGATCATGAAATCCACCGCAGGGGGCACAGGGGTCGCAGGGGGTGCGCCTCGAAAGCTGGTCATCACGGGCAGTTCACTTTCAAAAGGTGAACAGCAACGAACTCCTCGACGCGAGCCCCCTGCGCCCCCTGCGCCCCCTGCGGTTCAAAATTAGCGCCGCTGTGCGCACCGCTCAGATGATGTTCGCCTCGAGCAGCGGTTGCCCCTCCGCGATGCGATCCGGTCGCAGTGGCGAGAGGTCCAGCGTGTGATACGCTCCAGCCGCGATCAATTCGGCCAGCCCCCGCCCAACCGCCGGCGCTTGCTGCAGGCCATGGCCGGAAAATCCACACGCCGTGAACACATTGTCGTATGGCGCCACGCGTCCAACGAGGCCGTTGTGATCGAAGGTATTCATCTCGTAGTAGCCCGCCCAGCTGGCCGTCACCCGCAGCGCGTCGAATGCCGGAACACGCTCCGCCAGTCGCGGCCAGATCCACTCCTCGAACAACCCGTGATCCACTTGATCGAGCGGTACGTCGTCGGGATCCCCATCACGCGGCGGTGAGCCGCACAGGAACCGCCCGCGCTGGACTTCAGGACGAAACCACACACCACTCGGATCGATCAGCAGCGGCGCGTCGCGCAGGTCGACGTCGGCTTCGAAGGCGAACACGTCGCGCTTGCGTGCACGAACCGGAAGGTCGACGCCCAGACGCGACGCCACCGTCGACGACCACGCCCCGGCAGCGATGACGCAGGCATCTGCCTCGACAGCCGACCCGTCGTGCAGCTGCACACGGGTGATACGCACACCGCCTTCATCAAGCACGAACCCGACGGCCTCGGCCTCGACGTAGCGAACACCCTCCGCCATCGCGCCGCGACGAAACGCCTGCATCGCGGCGTACCCGTCGAACCACCCTTCGCCACTCGTAGGCGTCGACAGTCCCAGCGAGCCGAGGACGATGCCTTCCGTCTCGAGCCACGGAAAACGATCCTGCAATCCTGACGGCGACAGCAGCGCGGTCGACACATCGTGCGTTCGCTGCAGCGCGTGTTGCTCGCGGAGCACGGTGGCCCCCGCCTCACTCGCCGCGAGATACAGGTAGCCGGGCTCGACCAGTCCGAGCACC
>CAZMGX010000476.1:0-3795 GCA_964565915.1 uncultured Gemmatimonas sp. | reverse complement strand
TGGCGTGCCGGTGTGTGATCCGATGCGTGGCGGGGTTGACGCGATCGCGATGCGCCTGCTCGGGCCGTGATGATTGCTCCCGACGGACGACACCCGGGTTGATCCCTCAGTGACTAGCGAGCGCCGGGGGGACGTCGAAATCGGTGGATCTCCAGCCCCTTGAAGCGCGTGACGTCGATACGGACGAGTTGAAGGTCAGTCTCAATCGCTCGCTCATACGCCGCGAGGTCGCCCGGACCAGTAGTGGTTGTGGATCAGCATCAGCTCCGTCGGCTGCGTCGCGACCAGCAAGGACCAACCGGCTGGATGCGGTGTCGGGCCGAGCTGGAATACGTTCAATCGATCTGCCGGCGCTGCTTGCTGCTCGGCGACCGGGGTGCCGTCATGGTGGCGATGAATGCGGAAACGTCGGTTGTAATATTCCAGTTCGTCGCTCGGCATCATCGTGATGATCGGCGCGGGCCGCGGCTGCGAATGGCCACCTTCTCCCAGAAACGCCGCGGCGGCACGGAAGTCGGCGTTCGGCTTGTACACGGTCCACTCGTCGAGCCGATGGGCGTATCGCCAGAGCGAGGCCATCCAGATCACGGTGATCGTGCCCATCACGGCCAGACGGATGCCCTGCGTTCGCCACCCCGTCGCGGCCGCAGCGAGGATCGCGATGTAGAACGGTTGCATGGGCAGTATGCTCCGCTCGATGTAAGTGCCTGACATCCCCACCAACCCCATCAGGCCGACCATGGCGGGAAGGGCGATCGCACAGGCCAGCAGCAGGAGTGTGTCGCTAATCCGACGAATGTTTGGCGTGGCGAGAAGCCGCCAGAGCCCCGCCCCCAGCACGATGGCCAGAAGAGCACGAACTCCAAGTCGAAGGGGCGAAAATGATGGGGCCTCGTCGCCGACATCCTGAACAAGAGCATTCCCAGTGGGAAGCCACTCCAGCACCAGATCTGACGCCGCCCTCAGGTCGAACGTGCCGAGGTAGCTGAGGCTGGTCGAGAGATGGCCGAACCTCCGTTTGAGAAGCATGAACGCCGCGACCGATGCCAGGGCGACAAGAGATCCCGCGATGACGGTTCGAGCATGGCGGCGGCGCTGCGCGAATGCGAAGGCGCCGATGATGCCGGCGAACGCGATGGCGTAGTAGTGAACCAGACAGGCACTGATCATGCCTAGTGAAGCGATGAGCGCCCAGGTCCGGTCCTGCTGCTCATGATCGCTCGCGCGCACATACGCGTACACCGAGAGCAGAACCAGAAGGATCAGCGCGCTGTAGTGGCGGGCCTCCTGCGAGTACCAGATGTGCACGATGTTCAGGGACAGCATGAGCGCCGTCAAGAGCGCGGCCGGAGCGCCCAGCCAGCGACGCATCAGCAGTCCGGTCAACGCAATGCTGCCGAGGCCGCACAACAGGGGAGGAGTGCGGACGCTCAGTTCCGAATCACCAAAGAACTCAATCCAGGCGAACATGAAAACGGTGTACGCTGGTGGGTGCACGTCCCACCGCACCGTATCCACGACCTGCCGAAAGGTGGCGAGCTTGGCATGCGTGGACCAAAGCTCATCATACCAGATACTCTCCCCGAGGTTCGGAATGCGTACCAGTAGCGCGAGCACGACGATGGCCAGCAGAAGCCCCGTGAAGTGCGCCTCAACTCCTCTCCGTTCTTCAACCGAGCTTCTGTCGCGGGGTGCTTCCACTTCGCCTCCGTGAAGATGCTGAGCCTAAGACCACTCAGCGACATCGGTCATCATCGAACGTGCCGTGAAGTCATTCCGTCTTACGTGCCTCGTCGCCACAGCACATACGCCGGTGCGCCCAATAGCACCATCCCGATGCCGATCGCGGCCTGGAGTGGCTGGGAGACGATGGTGTTCACGACGATTGCCGCGGCCGCCAGCACGAACAGGGCCGGCGTCACGGGATAGCCGGGCACGCGGAACGGACGCGCCACGTGGGGACGCGAACGCCGCAATGCGATCACCGCCGCCGCGCCGAGCGCGTAGAAGATCCAGCCAATGAACACGACGTAGGTGAGCAGCTGATCAAAGGTGCCGGACAGTGCAAGGACTGCGGCCCACACACAACTCGCGATCACCGCCAGTGCCGGCGTGCCAAAGCGCGGATGGACCGTCGCCAACTGCCGAAAGAACACACCGTCACGGGCCATCGCGAAGTAGACGCGTGGCACCGTGATCACCGTGGCATGCGCGGCGCTGTACATCGAGAGGATGATTGCGATCGTGATGGCCTTGCCGGCCGTCGTGCCCAGCACTTGCGCCACGGCCTCGCCCGCGACGGCCTCCGATGCGGCCATCCGCGTCGTGCCCAGTGCCGACACATACGCGAGATTCGCCAACACGTAGATGGTGATCAGCAACACGGTCCCGGTGATGAGGGCGCGCGGGATCGTGCGCTGGGGGTCCTGCGCTTCGCCAGCGACAAACGTCACGTACTGCCAACCCTCGTATGCCCACAGCACGGCGATCACGGAGAGTCCGACGCCCGTTAGTGACATGGCTGCGGCCGGCGGTATGACCGCCGCCGTCGCGGCGCCGCCGCCATCCCCGAGTGCGATCAGCAATCCACTCATCACCAGGATCGCCAACACCTTGATGCCCGTGGTCACGTTCTGCACGGAGGTGCTCTCCCGCGTGCCCCGCACGTTGATGACCGCCATCACGGCAATGAGCGTCACTGACACCACCTGCTTGCCAATGGCACTCAACGGCATCAACTGGGTCACGTAGTTGGCGGCCGCGACGGACAGCGCGGCAATCGTGCCGGCACCGATCACGAAGAACAGGGTCCAGCCATACAGGAACGCGGGAAACGGTCCGAACGCGTCGCGGATGTACGCATAGAGTCCGCCGGCTTCCGGGTCCATGCTGCCCAACTCGGCGTAGGACAGCGCGCCGAGCAGGGAAAGCAGGCCGCCGACCAGCCAGACACTGATGGCGATCGGCACGGACTCGCTACTTTGGCGCATCACCGCGGCAGGGACAAGAAAGATCCCCGAGCCGATCACGTTGCCGACGACGAGCAACGTGAGATCACGGCTGCCCAAGGTGCGTTTGAGAGGTTCGGTCATGGCCAAGTATTCCGCGCGCCCGACCGATGCGCCATACTCCGCGAGGACCTTTCCCGACTTTTCGCTCAGCCGCCATGTTCGCTCGCTTCACCCAGGCCATCGTCTGTCCGCCCGCCCGCAACTTCGCGGACGGTCTCACCACCGTGGATGCCGGCGCACCGGATGTGGATCTGGCGCTCGCCCAGCACGCAGCGTATTGCGATGCCCTTTCACGTCATGGGTGTGCCTTGGTGCCGCTGCGCGCCGATGTCCGTTATCCCGACTCGACGTTCGTCGAGGACACCGCACTCATCCTTCCTGGTGTGGCCGCGCTGTTGACCCGCCCGGGCGCCATCAGTCGCGCGGGAGAGACTGACGCCATCTACGACGCGCTCTCTCCGTACTTTCCCGGCATGTCGCACATCAGCGCTCCAGGCACACTCGACGCCGGGGACGTGTGTGAGGCCGAACACCATGTGTTCATCGGGCTGTCGCACCGCACGAATGAAGAAGGGGCACGACAGCTGGCCGAGTGGCTGGGGGCCCACCGCCAACGTGCCGTCACGGTGGACATCCGCGAGACGCCGGGCATCCTGCATCTCAAGAGCGGCGTGACCGCGCTGGGTGATCAGCGCCTGCTTGCCATCGCCGCGCTGGCCGGGCACCCGGCATTCGTCGACTACGACATCCTGCAGGTTCCCGCCGGCGAGGAGTACGCCGCGAA
>CAZMGX010000475.1:0-3808 GCA_964565915.1 uncultured Gemmatimonas sp. | reverse complement strand
GCGGCGCGCGGCCCGGCGCGCCGGGCGCCGTCGTGCCGACCCTGACGGCGGCGGGCGAGATGCAGCGGCTGTATCGCGGCATGGGCCTCATCGCCGGGTCCGGCGGAATCGCCTTCGTCGCCTCCGCGTCGTTCCTCACGTCACCCGCGCCCGATACGACGCTGGTGCTCCTCGCCATGTCGATGCCGTCCCGCGCCTTGTCGTTCACCCGCGAGGGCGATCGGTACGCCGCGGAGTATTCGACCAAGATCGAAGTGCGCCAAGGGGTGGTGGTCGTCGCACAGGTCGAGGCGAAGGAGACGGTTCGCGTGCCGACGTTCCGGGAAACCTCGCGCACCGACGAAAGCATCATCTGGCAGCAGTTTCTGCGACTGGCGCCGGGTCGTTACACGCTGACGATCGGCGTCAAGGACGAGGGCGGTCTGCGCACCGCCGCCGAAGAAGTAGCCCTTGAGGTGCCGCGCCTCGCGGCCGGCGCCGTTGGGACTCCGATCGCGGTGTACGAAGCCATTCCCCGCACGTCCGTCGACTCCGTCCCGCGGCTGCTCGCGCGTCCGCGCAGCACCGTCACCTTCGGCGCCGACTCACTCCTGCCCGTCTATGTCGAGGCCGTTGGGCCAGACGCACCCCCGACCGTCGAGGTGCGCGTGGTGGGTGAGGGCGATCAGGTCCTCTGGAGGAGCTCCGTCGAACTGACCCAACGTCTCGGGGTGCGCAGTGCAACCGTTGCGGTACCGGTGACGCGACTCGGTGTCGGGGTGTCGAATCTGCTCGTTTCGACCGCGGGACGGCCCGATACGGCGCGGACGCGATTGCTGGTCAGCCTGGGTGATGACCTGCCGATCTCCACGTTCGACGAGATGTTGACGTTCCTGCGCTACTTCGCCACGGCGGAGAAGCTCAAGCCCCTCCGGGATGCGCCACCGACGGAGCGGTCCGAGGCGTGGGCAACCTTCCTCAAGGCCACCGACCCGGTGCCGGGGTCGCCCGAACACGAGGGGCTGCGCGATTATTTTCTGCGCATCCGCACCGCCAACCAGCGCTTCCGCGACGATGGCCCGATCGGTTGGCAGACCGATCGCGGCACGGCCTTCGTCGCCCTCGGCGATCCCGACAACATCTACGACTCCGGTCTGCAGGATCCGAATGCCCGCGTGCGACAGCAAGTGTGGGAGTATCGCGCGCTGCGCGTGCAACTGGTGTTTCTCGACCAGACCGGATTTGGTCGCTGGCGTCTCAGCGCGAGTGGTCGCGCCGAGCTGGAGAACGCGATTCGACGCAAGTTGTCATCGACGCCGTGAGGCGGTCGCGTGAGTGACGTCGGCAAGCCCACCGCCCCTCGGCTGTTCCTGATCGACGGCTACGCGCTCATTTACCGCGCGTTCTTCGCGTTGATGACGCGACCGCTGCAAACCAGCCGTGGAGAAAACACGTCGGCCGCGTGGGGGGTCGCCAACTTCCTGAAGCGGCTGCTGCATCTGCATCGACCCGAATTGCTCGCGTGGGTACATGATTCCGGCGCGACATTTCGGGACGATTTGTATCCCGAGTACAAGGCGACGCGCGAGAAGCTGACCGACGAGCTGCAGGCGGACTTCAATCGCGGGCTCGAGCGGATCACGCAACTGCTAGACGCGTACCACATCCCGATTCTCGCTGTGCCCGGTTTCGAGGCCGACGACGTCATCGGGACGCTCGCCGCAAAAGGCGTCGAGGCGGGATACAACGTGGTCATCGTCTCCGGCGACAAGGACTTTCAGCAGCTGGTGCGGCCCGGCGTGTGGCTGCTCAATCCGGGCCGAGGTGGACCGGCTAGCGTCGAAGAGTCGTGGGTGGGGGTCGAGAACGGCAGCGAGCGCCTTGGCGTGCCTCCCGAGCGCGTGATCGACTATCTCGCGATGGTCGGTGACTCGTCCGACAATGTGCCAGGCGTCAAGGGCATCGGCGAAAAAACAGCGCAGGAGCTGATCAGTCAGTACGGCTCGCTCGAGGACATCCTCGCGCGCGCGCCGGAGATCACCAAGAAGCGACCGCGCGAGGCATTGCTCGAGCATGCCGATATGGCGCGCCTGTCGAAGCAGCTGGTGACGATTCGCTGTGACGTGCCCGTTGCGTTCGACCCGACAGCCCTGCATGTCGATGCACCGGATGCGCAGGCCCTGCGGCATCTTTACCTCGAGCTCGAATTCGCGTCGATGCTCAAGGACCTCGGCCCGGCTGATGCTGGTGCCGCCGCAGACAACGCTTCGCCGCCATCCGAATCGCTCACTACGACGGCGGCGTCCGGGGTGACAGCCGATGTGACAGCCGATGTGACGACCGATGAGAGGGTGTCGGAACGACCGGCCACGCCAAGTGTGCGTCTCAGTGATTCAGGGCTGTCGGTGCTGACTGATGCCACGTACGTCACGATCGATTCGCCGGCGGCGCTACAGACCCTGCTGGATCGGGTGCGAGCGGTCGGCGCGATTGCCCTCGACGTCGGCACGATCACGGACGCCGATGCGCCGTTCCCGCAGGATCCGCTGCGCGCGCACGTGGTGGGTCTGGCGATCGCGGTCGCACCGGGCGAGGCGTACTATTTGCCGTTCGCCCATCGGGCCGATGACGGCGGTGGCAATCTCGCGCTGCTTTCCGGCGAGGGTGGATTGGCCGGTCGCCGCATCAGCGCCGGTATGCCCGACCCAGTGAATCTTCCGCCCCTTGGCGGCCCGGAGATGGCGCCGCTACGCGCGATGCTCGCCGATCCCACCGTGGCGAAGTGCGCGCAGAACGCCAAGTACGACATCCTCGTACTGCGCGGTGCGGGCGTGCAACTCGCCGGCGTCGTATTCGACACGATGCTGGCCAGCTACGTGCTCGATCCGGGGCGCCGTTCGCACGCGTTGGATCTGCTGGCCCTCGAACTGCTGGGTCACACGACCACCTCGTACGAACAGCTGTGCGGCAAGGGACGCGGGCAGTTGCCCTTCAACGTCGTGCCCGTCGATGCCGCACGCGACTATGCCTGCGAAGCGGTCGATGTAACGTGGCGCCTGCGTGCCCGGCTTGAACCGATGCTCGCGGCACATGACCTGCAGCCGCTGCTGGCCGGGATGGAAATCCCGCTGGTCGACGTGCTCGCCGACATGGAGTGGGAGGGAATCGCCATCGACCTCGCGTGGTTCGAGTCACTCAAGACGCGATTCAAGGCCGAGCGCGAACGTGTGGAGCAGGCGATCTACGCCGAAGCGGGTGAGGAGTTCAACATCAACTCCAATCCGCAGCTGCGGAAGATTCTCTTCGACAAACTCGCGCTGCCGGTCAAGAAGAAAACGGCGACCGGCCCCAGCACGGACGCCAGTGTCCTGCAGGAGTTGGCGGAAGAAGGGCACACGCTGCCGACCCTGCTGATGGAGTATCGCGAGATCTTCAAGCTCGAGGGGACATACATCGACGCGTTGCCGCGCATGGTGAATCCGCGTGATCATCGTCTGCACACCACCTATCAGCAGACGGTGGCGGCGACGGGTCGCCTGTCCTCGATGGACCCGAACCTGCAGAACATCCCGATTCGCCGAGAGCTGGGGCGCGAAATTCGTCGCGGCTTCATCGCGCGCAGCGGGTGGCAGTTGTTGTCGGCCGACTACTCGCAGATCGAACTGCGCCTGCTCGCGCACCTGTCGAACGATCCGGCCTTCGTCTCGGCATTCCGGGCCGGCGGCGACATCCACAAGCAGACGGCCGCCATCATCTTCGGGGTCGACGTGGCCGATGTGACCAGTGAGATGCGCGCGAGGCGTCGAAATCGGCAAAGGTTTCGTGCGTC
>CAZMGX010000474.1:0-3815 GCA_964565915.1 uncultured Gemmatimonas sp. | reverse complement strand
GCCCGGCGCAACGCGACCGCGTGCGCACGCTCGTGTTTGACGTAGCGCTGCAGCCGCCGGTAGATGCCGCGCGGGATGTAGATGGGCCGGGGGTTGGTGCGACCCTTGACCGCCGCGGTGGCGAGCATGATCTCGGCGTCCGTCCCGCGGATCTTTCGCTGGGGCGCGCCCGCCGCATCATCGACACTGATGTCGAAGACCGATTCGGTGTCCGGGACCTCGCAGCGGAGAAGGCTGTTCGCCTCCGAGCGTCGCAGGCCGGTCGACACCAGCAGCTTGGCGAAGAGGGCGTTGCGTGCCGCCATGCGGCCCCGAAAGGCGGGGTCCGGCACGTAGCGCGCGCCGTCGTGGGCCCGGGCCCGCCGGTCCGGGTTGAGGGTCATGCCCTCAAGTCCGATGTGCAGGTAGTCGGCCCACTCGTGGGGCTCGAGGTACTTGGGCGGGCGCGTCGACCGCCGCGCCGCCAGGGCGTCCTGCATGACGGTCACCTGTTGATCGAATGCGCGCCCATGGCCGGCGGAGACGGCGATCACCATCTCACCCTGCTGCATCCGAAACGGCATCTCGTGCACCAGGCCCTTGCGTTTCGCCCACGCAAACAGGTGGTGCAGGGCGGACAGCTCACGGTTCCACGTCGGCCCCGAGACGGCCCACCCACCACCCGATTGGTCCTGACGCACCCCGTGGTACTCGAAGAGGTCGTCCTCGGTCGCGGCGAACCACGGCCGGGGCACGCGGCCGCGAACGGTATCGACGCGCTCGAGGTAATGGACGAACCGTCGCACGTCGTGCGCGTAGTTGTACCAGGTGTACGGGGACTTGGACTTCGCCGAGAGCGAGAGCTCCTGGACCCACGCGTTCAGGTGCTCGTCGTACCGCCCGGTCGCCGTAATAAAGATCGGGACGCCCTCTTTCAGGCCTGAGGCCTCGGTCAGGGCGCGGGTGATCGGGGAGCCATCCGAGAGATTCCAGCCGTCGGACTGCCAGACGAAGAGGTGCATGGGCCGGTGGGAGGGGGAGCGACCCTGGACGGGTGGGGCAGGCTCAGCGGTGCTCGGCGAGTATACGGCGGCGAGACACGGATGGCCAGCGACCTAAGAATCCGTCCCGGCCCTGTCGGCTCTCCGCCGGGCCCACCGGCAGCGGGGCGGGGGGGACGCGTCCGGCGCGGTGGGGATCCGGGCATTCCAGGCAGCCTCGCGCCCGCGAAGGGGCCTCAGGAGCGTCAGGAGCCCAAGGGTCGTCCGGGATCAACCGGGAAGCGCCCGGGGGACCGGCGCCTGCCCCGAGACCCGCAGCGAGGCCCGTTGGCGGGGCAAAGGCGCCACGCCGCATGCGGGAGGAGCGCCCCCGATGCCCCGACGATCATCGACGCCGAGGCTGGGTCACCCGGCATCCCCGGAGGGGCAAAACAAAGACGAGGCCACTTGCGTGACCTCGTCTCAAAAGCCCTTTCGGGCGTACGAAGCAATAGGGGTAAGCCTATCGCGGATTCCCTTGCCTCTCGGCGCCGGGAGTAACTTCAAGCTACGGTAAGAGCGGCCAGCCGGCAAGGGCAGCCAGTGACGCCCGTCAACTGGCCACCGAAGAACCCGGACGACGCCGCCAGCCGGACCCTATGAAGTTCGTCCGCATCGAGCCGTATCTTGAACTGCTTGCCACGGCGAATGATAAAGGACAGCCGGCTCCGCGCCACGGCATAGAGCATATCACACTTCGCCCAGCTCATCACCGTGGTGGACTTCCAGGGGCTCACGTTCGCGGCCAGCGCAACGTGATGCGGCGCCTCGACATGTGGCGGCGTGCTGCTGATGGGCACCACGAGGATCGTGGAGCCCGCCGAGGTCAGCCGGCTCCGTGACACCACGATCACCGGACGAATCTTGACCATTTCCGGCGGGAGCAGGTCGCTGAAGTCGCACTGGTAGATCTCGCCAGGACGCACCTTGTGCGAACGCGGCAGATCCAACCACAGACTATTGCGCCGTGCGGCGTTCGACATGGGATACGACGGCAGAGGAGAAAATGGTGCGGACACGCGGGGAGCAAGATAGTCGCCTTCGGGCAGCCATCGTTCGCTTCCGAGCCTCGCGCGTCGCAGTCGCCGCAGACTCGGCAGGGGAAGGGCGGGGAACCGTGCCTACGGGGGTCATGAGCCCGCTAATGACACCCCGCCATCCGGACCGGTCTGCGTGATGTCCGCGGTGCCCGCCGGAAGCTCCGCCCCTCGCCACATGGCATCGTAGGCCTGCTGGAAATCGGCATCCTGACACAGACAGCGCCCAGAGGGATGCGGTGCCACCGGGACACGTAGCAGCGACGGCAGCGGCCGCAACGTGTTCAGCACGGCTTTCTGGCCGGGCGGAACGCCCGGCATCCCGAGCGCGTCTGCGGTGAGCTGCGCCGCGAGCAGCACGCCGGCGAACGCCGACTGGAACGCCATCGGGACCATGGCGCCGCGGTCGACCGGAGGCGCGAGGGCGGGGTCGGCCAGGGCGGCTGGCCGATCAGAACCGGTATCTGGTTCGGCGCCCTCCGCGCCAGCGCCGGTACCGGCCGTCGGCGTGGGATCTGTCTCGGACGCCGCCCCGGACGCCGCCTCGGACGCTGTGCGGGGCGGGTGCGCAGCCGCCGCGATCTGCTCCTGCGCTTGCAGCGCCATCATGACACCCCCGCATACCGCCTCGGAATAGAAGGCGCGGAGCGGCCGGCCGACGAACGCGTCGAGCGCGGCCGGAGGCAGGCCATGGGCGGCGGCGATGGCCGCGAGCACGTCGGGCGGCACCGGATGATTCGTCGCCAGCAGCTCACGCACGCGCAGCCGGTCGTGTGGGAGGCGAATCGCCTCCGCCACCACCTCGTCCTCATGGCGCGAGGCCGCAGTGAGCGGGATGTAGAGACACGCCAGGCACGCGGTCGTGCCGAGACCGGTGTGTTGCGAGATGCCAAAGTCCCCAGGCTGCGTCCACGCATTCGCGATCCAGCGCGGCAGCGCCCCCTGCACGGCAATGCGATCCCGCGCAGAATCGAGCGCGACGACGACACGTTCCAGCCGCCACGGCCGTGGGCGCGCGGCGAGGTACGCGCCCCAACGCTGCGGATGCTCCACCAGCGTCACGCCGGTCGGCACCTCGGCATCGGGCGTGAGGCCATCGGCGCGAGCGTCGTCGGCGTTCAACGTCGCGGGCGCGGCCCCCGTCCAGAAGCGCTGCGCCACGGTCACCTTGGGCCGACCGACGTCGGACCACGCGGTGAGCACGTAGCGCTGCGGATTGGTCGCGTCCACCGTCTCGTCGTCGATGACGTCGATGGTGCCCGTGGCATTGGCGACATGACGAAGCGCGAAGAGAAACGCCTCACCGATGGCACCGGCGCCGGCCAGCGTCAACGCGCCGTAGGCGACTGGGGCCGCTACCGCGGCCTGGTCGTCTGTCGCGCCGTCGGTGCGGGTGGTCATCCAGGCAGCGACGGGCGATGTCGCCCGCTGCAGCGTCCGCGTGCAGAGCACGACGTCCTCGTCAGACGCGACGCCACCCAGCTGGGCGGCAAACACATAACGAAACACGTTCGCGACGCCGAGACACGCCGCCCCCGCGGCGCCGAAGGGCCAGCGGGTCTGACCGCTGCCGACGGGGTGCGCGGTCGATACGGCGGCGTCCCAGCCTTCGGAGCCGAGAAAGAGGCGATAGGCGGCCGCTGGGGCGGTGTGTCCCGCCCGAGCGAACGTCCCGACGCAGAGGCACGCGGAGAGCGGCGCGTCGGTCAGCACGTCCACCGTCGCTTCCATCGTCGTATCCGCGCGCGCACCGGAAGAC
>CAZMGX010000473.1:0-3848 GCA_964565915.1 uncultured Gemmatimonas sp. | reverse complement strand
ATGCCCGCGCCACCGATAGAGCATCGCATCATCGGGGGCGATGGCGAGTCCGCGCGTGAAGGTGGCGATGGCCTCGCGGAATTGTCGTGCGCCCGATTGCGCGACGCCGAGCGCGATGACGCGTTGGATATTGCGCGGATCGGCGTCGAGGGCCGCTTGTGCGCGCGCAATGGGTCCCGTGTCGGGCAGTGCGCGGTATTCGGTGCCGGTTGGTGAGCGATACTGCACGGACTGTGCGTGTGCGGACGTCGCGGCGATCGCGCCGAGGAGCACGAGATGGCGCCCTGCGATTCGGAACATGAGGGTCACTCCGGGTTCAGGGTCGGCTCGGCGAAGGCTGCGTTCAAACAGACTCGGCAGGAAGCGTGGCCGAGCGGGACCCGTCCGCTGGGGCAAGGACTCATCGTCCGTACCTCCACACATCTGGTCCCAACGAGCGATTGTGTTGCCACTCCGTGGCGGGCCATGCTTAGCGTTCACGCTGCGCTACCCACTGGAGTTCAATGCTTGAAGACGACGTTGCGACCGCCGATGCACGAGAAGCCGCACGACTCGAAGCCATGAAAACGGAGGTCGGTCGCGACGTGCGCGCGCAGATCGGTGAGCAGGCCGCTGTGGCCTCCACCGCAGATCGGGTGCGTGTTTCCGAAGTCGCCGCAGACATGCGGCGTTCAGCCATCGACGAAACCGCGCACGGCGAGCGCAAGATCGGTCAGGCGCGGACCGCGGCCCGCGGCTCGCAGTTTCTCGACTACGCGTTCTATGCGCTGTACACGCTCCTCGGCATCCGGCTTGTGCTGGCACTCATTGCCGCGAATCCGCAGAACGGGTTTGTGCAGCTGATATCGACCGTTACGAATCCGTTTTACGCGCCGTTCCGCGGTATTGTGGGTAGTCCGAGTACCGAAGGGGGCAACACCCTCGTGTTTCCGATCGTTGTTGCCCTGGTGGTCTACGCCATTCTGCATGTGGCGATCAACGGACTGTTGCGCATGGTCGGGAGTCGCAAGACGTCGATCTGAGCTGTGTCGCGGGCTGTCGACACCACTGGAGCCAGTGGGCGGGGGGAGCCTCCGCAAATCAGCAGCCCACACACTTGTGGTTGTTCTTCGATCCCAGCTCTTCCAGCAGCTTCACGGTGTCGAGGTACGGTGAGATGCGCTGCACGGGCCCGTTCGCCATGTCGGCCGTGGTTTGCCCGTTGCGCGCCACGGCCTTCACATCGGCCCCTTTCGACACGAGATACCGGATCATCTCATTGTCGCCACGGGCGGCGGCGAAGTGCAGCGCGGTGTAACCACCGAAGTCGCGGGCGTTCACGTCCATCCTGAGTTCCTCGACCAGGAACTTGACCGACGGCATCCAACCATCCGTGACGTGACGATGGTCGTTGCCGGCGAAGCCTTGACCGTATCCCGCACCGGCCGCGGCATGCAACGGGAACTGTCCCGGTCCGTCCTCGGGAACGGGCGGTAAACCCGACGGATCTTCACGCGCAGGCCCGGCGGGCGCGGCCCCGCGGCGCGCGCGGCTGGCCGGCTTGATCGTGCCAATGGTCGGATCGGCGCCGGCGGCCAGCAGCAGCTTCATCGCGGGCACGTCGGTCGCATACGCCGCGCGAAAGAACGGCGTCGCACCGCGAAAGTCCACTCGCAAGTTGTCGCGATTGTACGTGGTGTACCACAGTCCACGCTTGAGTCGCACGTTCGGATTCGCCTTGGCCTTGAGCAACGCCTGCATGACGTCCAGGTAACTGGCGCGCTGCTGAAGGTGATACGCGGGCTGCGGCGTACGTGACGTCGGCGCCCACTCCTTGTTCAACACGCCGTACAACGGCGTTGCCCCGGCCTCGCTGGCGACATTGGGATCGGCGCCGGCGGCCAGCAGCATCAGCACGGCGTCGTACTGTCCGTTGATCGCGGCCATGAGCATCGGGCTGGTATGATCGCCAGCACTGACCTGATTCACATCAGCGCCGCCGTCGATCAGTGCCTTGATCGCCGCCCCATGCCCCTCGCGTACCGCCAGCAACAGCGCGGTGTGTCCGCCCTGCACACCGAGCATTTCGGTGTACCCCGGCGTGTCATCATCCAGACCGGGGCCACCCTGTGCGGCCAGTCGCGCTTCTTCCGACGCGGTCGCCGCTGCGGCATTCGCCAATGCCGCTGTGGTGGCCGCGCGCCGCTCGACTTCCAGAGCCGCTTCGACGGCCGCTTGCACCTGGCGCGGATCGGGTCGCCAATTGGGATTATTGGTCTGCCCCTGTTCGTCGCGCAGCTTCGCGAGCACCGCGTTGCGCCGCGCCTTCGCCTGCCGATCCTGCGCCGCGCTGGCCATCGGATCGCTGGTCCTGCCGGTCAGTCGCCAGTCGGCGCCTTGTTTGAGGAGCATTCGCACGGCGTCCGCGCGTCCTCGGCCGGCCGCCACCATCAGCGGCGTTTGTCCGAAGCCGGGTTCGGCCAGGTTGACGTCGCGCGCGGCACCGGCGCGCAACACGGCCCCGATGATTGCGGTATCACCGGCCAGTGCGGCCAGATGCAGTACGGACACACTGTCGCTGGTCACGGCGCGCGGATTCGCCTTGGCGCGAAGCAGCGCCCGCACGACCGACGCGTTGCCATTCTCCGCCGCGATGTGCAGCGGCATCAGGGCGCGAATGCGCGTCGTGGCCGAGGTGTTGGCTCGCGCGCCCAGCAGCAGTGAGGCAAGGGCCGAGTCGCCACGCGCAGCGGCCCAGTGCAGCGCCGTCATGCCATCACCCTGCGCCGCGTTGACGTTGTCACCCTTGCGCACCAGCGCGCGAACCGCGCTTACGTCACCACGCATCGCGGCGTCGGCGATGGGGGCTACCGGCAGCGTCACTGCGCGCGACGGCACCGTCAGGCCGGATAACGGCAGCCCGATCATCATCGCGCCACGTACGCGGCGTGACAGGCTGGGGCCAAGTCTCTGGAATACGTGCGAGCGCATGCGGACTCCCTGACTCACTGAGGGCGAAGAAACGACGGTTGAGCGATGCGTGAACCGACTTGGGCGCGCTAGAACGTGAGTGCACCCGAGCTGTCGCCGAACGACGCCACATCATCCATGCCGAACCGATGCATCAGGCTGAGCATCGCGTTCGCCATCGGCGTGCCGTCCGGCGCCTTGACGTGGATATTGCCCGGGATCTTGTCGCGCACGCCACTCAGCACGATCAGCGGTGCCCGGCGGTGGTTGTGCGTGTTGCCATCCGCCATCGGCGATCCATACACGATGGCCGTCTTCTCCAGCAACGTCTTCTCGCCGTCCATCGTCGTGTTCAGCTTGTTCAGCAAGTACGGCAGCAGGCCTACGTGATACTTGTTGATGGCCGCGAACTCCTTCACGCGCGCCGGATTGTTGCCGTGGTGTGACGCCGGGTGGAAGCCCGTGGCGACGCCGCTGTCGGGATACACCCGAGACGACGCATCCCGGCCCATCTTGAAGGAGAAGACCCGTGTCATGTCACTCTGCAACGCCAGCACCTGCAGGTCGAACATGATCTTGACGTGTTCGTCGAACGAATCGGGGACTCCCGTCGGGCTGCCGGCCAGTTCACGCTCCTCGCCACTGGCGTTGCGCTTCTCGACGTGCTGGATGCGGCGCTCGATCTCGCGGATGTTCTCGAGGTATTGATCCATGCGCGCGCGGTCGGCCGCCCCGAGTTCACGCTGCAGTTGGCCAATACGCGTCGTGATCCAGTCCAGGACACTGCCGGTGCTGCGCGTACGGGCCGCACGTTCTGCGGCCGTACCTCCCACGCCAAAGAGCTGCTCGAATGCTACGCGCGGATCGCGAACCATGGGCAGGGGTTCGGTCGGCGAGGC
>CAZMGX010000472.1:0-3848 GCA_964565915.1 uncultured Gemmatimonas sp. | reverse complement strand
TGATCGGCGAACTGCAGCGCGGTGGCGCGTCCGATGCCCGACGCGCCGCCGGTGATGAACACCACACGTCCTGCAAACTCCGATGTCATCGTGCCGTTCCCCGTACGGGTGAGGGGCCGACCTGCTCACCGGAGAAGTTAGTACGCGGACGGCGTTCGCCGCGACGGCCGTGATCAGTGGCCTCAGGGACCGCTACATGTCCAAAGGCAAAACGATCGAACATTCCGGCGTGGCCCGCTACACGGCCATGCGCTGCGCGCGCGCGGCGACCTCCAGATTCATCGCCTCGAATCCGGAGGCGGCGTCCTTCATCTGCGGAAGCCGCCGCATGATCGGCGAAAGCAGCCCCGAGTACCGCTCGCGGTTCTCCAGCCGAGTTCGACCGTCGTGGAGGGGCGTCAGCACGAAGTGGTGCTCGCCGTCGAAGACGCCCGGCATTCCGGTGCGCCCGACCCACGCGAGATGCGTGGGCGCCTCGACGGTGAGCACCGTCGGTGAGAAAGCATATCCGCCGCCGCCCGGCGGGGTCAGCCGCAACGTCAACGTTTCGCCGGCCCGCATCGCGCCGCCATCCCAGGCGAGCCACGTGCTCCACTCATGCCAGCGCGCCACGTCGCGCAGGACCTCGAACACGACCGCTGCGGGGGCATCGATCTCAGTGACCGCCACGACCTCGAAACTCACGGTACGCGCTCCACGGCATCTCACCCTTGTCGTCCGCCGGGAGGCGGAGTCGTCGTGCCCATCACGCCGACCGGTGAAATGTCGGCACGGTCAGCCCTCGGCGGCAGGTGCCGACCGCGTAGCTCGCCTCTCGCGCTCTCGGCCCCTGGTGGCCTCTTCGCCCGCTCGATGGGCTCCCATACGTCTTCTTGATGGACGGGAAGCAGGATGCAGGGCTATTGCCCTTGTCGTCGTGCGTCATCGCGGATGCTCAAGCGTCTGGGCCTATGGGTGGTCTTGAACGCGGCCGCTACCCATTCGGACGTGAGGTGGATCTGCGCAGCGGGAAATACAGTGCGCGCACGGCCGTTGCCACGACGGCGGCGACCGTCAGGATGATCATCGCCATTCCGGTCACGCGCTGGTCGGACGCGCCGTAGTTCACGCACAGTCGCGCCGGGGTGTCCAGCAACACCATGCCGAACGTGGCCATCATCCAGGCCACGTTGCCCACGACAAACGTACGAACCAGCGCCGATGCCGCACGCCAGGAGTGCCATGCGATGGCGCCAGCCGCCACGAGCGACGACGCCTTCACGCCGTCGACAACAACAGACTCCACCGCGGCATCGAGTGCGCGCGGCACCATCCACGTCATGGCGACCCCACTGACAAGCAAGAGCCCGGCGATGCCCTGTACGTTCCATGGGCCCAGACCCGAGGCCGACGATCCCTCGCGGTTGCGCGTCGCGTTACGCGGCGAAATCGAGGCGCCGAGGAGCAGGCCGGCCGCGAACAGCAGCGGCAGCTGCAGCAGCATGTGGCGCTGCATCGTGGCCTCGAGGGGGGCGCGCGTCACCGCAACGAGTGCGACCGTGGCCACCGCGAGCACCAGGCGTCGGATCTTCACTGACGCCTCAATGGCGGCGCGGCGTGCGATGAGGCCACCGCCAGCGCCTCGTCGATTGCGTCGATCGGCAGGATGGCCACGAGTCGGCCATTGGGATCGACGACATGCAGCGCCGCGTTGTGTACGAACCCGTTGGCGCCGTCATCGACGACGCGCACACCGAACGTGCGCAGTAACGCCGGCAAAGAACCGGCCGTTTGGGGGGTCGTGATGGTCCAGATGCCGGGATCGGCACGCATGAGCATGTTGTACGCCCCCAACCGAGCCGGCGTATCCCACGTCGGGTCGAACGATACCGACAACAGTCGGACGCGAGACTCGAGAGCCCGCGCCTGGATCGTCGCTTGCAGTTGCTGGAAGATGCCGCCCAGTTCACTGCACACCGTCAGGCAACGCGTGTACACGAAGTCCACGATGGTGCTGCGACCGCGGGCATGTATCGTCTGCTGCGCACCGAATTGATCGAGCAGTGTCACCGGCGGAACCAGTACCGGTGATCCGGCCACGTCGAGCGCCCGCGCGGTATCGGTCGTGAAGGCCGAGAAGCCACGCGTGGCCGTCCCCAGCATCGCGAGGACAGCCAAGGCCGAGACCACGACGCCAAGCAGACCGCGCACGGACACTATTTCAGCGTCTCCAATTCCGCGCCGCCGGACCACGGCGCCGTGCGCGCGGCCGTCGCGGCCCGTTCGGTCGCCACCCGTTCGGCGGTGATGAGGCCGGCCTGGTTCCCGAACGCCCCGCGGATATAGCTCGCGACGGCCGACAACTCGGCATCAGAGAGCATCTTCCACGGTGGCATCAGCCCGTTGTACGTCGTGCCCAACACGTCGATGGGTCCCTGAATGCCATGCAGCAGAATCTGAATCAGCCGTTGTTCGCTGCCCGTGACCCACGGCGATCCGGCCAGTGGCGGAAACACCCCGGGAAGTCCCGCGCCGGTGGCCTGATGACACGCCGCGCACTTGCCGACATACACCTGTGCGCCGTCGATCGCCGTGTTGGTGGGAGCAACCTCGAACGCCGCGGCCGTTCGTGCGTCGCCCAGCAGCGGGCTGGCGTCGGTGCTGGTGCGCGCGAGATACCATGATCCCCAGCCGACACCGATCACCGTCATTGCGATGAGCAGTCGCGGAATCGGGCGGACCTGTTCGTCGGGATCGCGGTGCTCGCGTTCGCGTGGCGGCAGTTCGTCACGGGTCATCGCAGGCTCCGCCGGGCCGCTGGTGCTACCGGATAGCTGTGGTCGAGGGACAACAAGTAGTCCACCAATCGTTGCGCCTCCTCGCGCGCTACGATGCGAGTGCCATCCGGCGCGACACCGGGTGGCAGATTGACGACGACATCACCCTGCTTCAGCTCGCCGCGTCGCTCTTCGAACAGGAAGGGATACGCCGGCATGGTGGAACCAGGCAGGTACGCTCTCGGCTGATAGAGGTGCCCGAGATGCCAATCACGACTGGGCTGGCGGACGGCGATGTTGAAGAGGTCGGGCCCGGTCCGCATCGTGCCAAGCAAATGCGGCTTGTCATACACGTAATCATCGGGAACCGAGGGGCGTCCCCATCCGCGTTGTGCGTCTGGCGCGACGCTCGGATCACGCGGCTGCTGCGAGTGGCAGTACACGCAGCCGTTGGCGATGTACACCGCACGGCCGGCGGCCTGTGCCTCGGTGTACGCGACGGGCTTGGTCGCCTGCGGCGTGCGGGACGTCAGCACATACGGCATGACGACCAATGCGACGATCGAGAACGCCACGATCGCGAGTGCACCGGCGATCAGGCGTGTGACATCGACTTCGCGATCGCGCTTCATGCAGTACCTCCGGCAATCGCCGTGCTCGAGATCGGAGTTCCCGGACGACGACGGAGGAGTGTGGCGCCACTCCGTTGCTGACCTCGCCGCAGGAGCATCAGCGCGACATGTACGGCAAACACCAGGTGCCCCAGCGTCATCAGCGTGCCGCCGATGGTCCGGACCAGCAGGTAGGGCTTGGTGATGTTGACGCTGTCCATGAACGGGCGGGCCGCGTCGAGCATGGCGAGCCCCTGCAGCCAGCCGCCGATCGTGAGCCCCACGAAGTACACGGCGAAGCCGACGATCACCAGCCAGAAATGCGCGCTGATCAGCCGCGCCGACGGCCATTCCCAATCCAGCACACGCGGCAGGATGAAGTAGATCGCCCCGAACACCACCATCGAGAAGAACCCATACAGGCCGAGGTGGGCGTGCGCGACGGTGTACTCGCGCAGACGGCCGAGGAGCGCGAGCGCCT
>CAZMGX010000471.1:0-3854 GCA_964565915.1 uncultured Gemmatimonas sp. | reverse complement strand
ATCAGCAGGTGTTCTCGTTCTTCCGCACCGTGGATTACAACTTCGGGATCGGGAGCGGCTATCAGCGTGGTGAATCACGCAACGTGGCGTCCGCGAACAGCTATTCGCCGTATGTGGCCTGGGTGACGGACAACACGCTCAACGGGTATACGGGGCCCATTTCGGGGACGCGGGCGCGGCTGCAGTTCGAGCCGAGTTTTGGCTCATGGCAGTGGAACGAGTACCTGATCGACGCCCGCCACTACACGCCCCTGCTCTTCAACTACGTGACCTTTGCCACGCGGTTCTTCGGGAACCTGTCGGTGGGTCGCGACGAACTGCGCTTCCCCAAGTGGATCGCGCGCCCGGACTTCATCCGCGGGTACAATCGCGACAACTTCGGGGCCGTGCAGTGCAGTGGGCTGCCGACGGAGGAGGGCTCGCAGTGCAATACGGTCGAGACGATCGGTAGCCGGGTGGCGTTTGCGAACGCCGAGCTGCGCTTCCCGATCGTCCGTCGACTGGGCGGAGGCCGCTCGATCGGGCTGCCACCCCTGGACGGCCTGTTCTTCTACGACGCCGGTGTGGCGTGGTCGGCGGGTCAGACGGTGCTGGCCAAGGAGCCGGCGAACTACGACTTCACCAAGCAGCGCACCCTGCTGCAGAGCTACGGCTTCGGCGCTCGGCTGAACCTCTTCAACATCGCCATCATCCGGTGGGATTGGGCGGTGCCGGTCAATCGCCCTGGCCAGAAGGGGTTCGGGACGTGGTTCTTCGGAGCGAGCTACTAGTTGAGTAGGGAGCAGGGAGTGAGCGGGGAGTAGGGAGTAAGGAGTAAGGAGTAACGAGAAAAAAATGGGGAGGGTGGAGATTCGCTTCCCCCCTCCCCGCCCCTCCCACGGACGGGTACTTTACACGCGTGCGCACGCTCTTCGCGTCGGCGCTCTTCGCTCTCGCGTGCGGCTGTTCTGATCGCTCGTCCCGCCCCTCCGGAGCAGGCGCCAATCCCAGCATTCCCGGTGGTCCGGATCCTGTCGTGCTGCGGGTTGCACGCGACGGTGGCCTGATCACGGCCGCGACATATCCGGGACTCGACTCGGTGCTGTGGCGGTCCAGCTCGCGAGCGCCGGCCATCACCGAGATCATCGCCTTTGGCGCGGAAGACGGGTATCTCGCGGCCATCGACAATCGGCGCTCCCCGGTGCGGATCGACTTGCGGCTTGGCGCCATCGCGCGAACCCGAGATTCGTCCCTGCAATCGCTGGCCTCGGCCGATGGCGCGGCGATTTATGCGCTCACTGACGCTGGCGAGCTGACGCGCTTCACGCCCAGTGGTGGTGATTGGAAATTTCAACCGGCCTTGCCGGCGGCGGCGTTGCTGCCGCAAGCCGACGGCTCTCTGATTGTGGCCGGCGCGCGCGCTGATCGCGCGGTCGTCTGGCGCGTTCGGCCACCGGGGAACGAGGTCGTCGATACCCTGTGGTTCGACGTGGGTGGAGGCGCGCGTGCGAACGCGGCCACGATGGCGGCTACCGCGGGCAGCGTCGGCGACCGCGTGTTCTTCGGCGTCAACGAATCGGTGATTGCGGTGCGTTCACGCGACCTGCAACCGGCGCTCGAGATCGACGTTGGTGATCCCATCACGGCCCTGACGGCCTCGCCCAGCGCGGATCGACTCTTCGTCGCGCTCGCGGATGACCGCTCGTTGCGTGTGGTGGATCGCTTCGAAGAACGCGTGAGCGACAAGATCCGCCTGCCTGGCGTGCCGGTTGCGCTGCGCATGGATCCTCTCGGGCGCCTGCTGCTGGCGCACGGTGGTGGCGATTCGGTGTACGTCGTGAGCCTGGCCAATGGCGAGGTCCTGGGTACGGTGCGCTCCGCGTGGCGGTCCGATCTGCCGTTCGTGCTGGCCGACGGTGCCATCGCGCTGGCGCGGGGAGACGACGTCGTCTTGACGGCCGGTGAATCACTGGCCGACGGTCGCACGATCGCGGGCGGTGCGCGGGATTTCTGGTACGGCCTTCGTTGGAACGGCTTCCGTCCGCGCGCTGCCGGCCTCGATCAGCCGGTGGAGTTTCGGCGGTCCGCTCCGCGCGACACGACTGGCGTTGGCGCACGCGACTCGATGAACGATACCCTCCGCAACACGGTGCCACCGGAGGCGACGGCACAGGCTGGTATTCTTGGTGACCCGTCGCCCGCACGTCGCGCTGCCGACAGCGTGGCCCCGTCGGTATTCTCCATTTCGTTCGCATCGGTGCAGAGCGAGAAGGCGGCGCGCGATGTCGCCTCGCGCCTGCGCGTGGCGGGTCTGGCGCCGCGGATCACGACCTTCGACGGTAGTGGTACCATGGTCTACCGCGTGGTGATGGGCCCCTTCACCTCACGTGCGGAGGCCGAGCGGATCGGCAAGGCATCGGGACAGAGCTATTGGATCTTCGAGGGTGTGCCATGACCAGCATTCCGGCGTCGCAGCCTGATTCGTGGGAGAACGAAGGGCAGCACCTGGCATCGCTCCTCGACAACGCGTATGCGGTCGTCGTCGCGAGTCTCGATGCCAACGCAGCCGCGTCCGTGGCCATCGGTATTGCCCGCGTGCAAGGTGCGGTGCGTCGCGTGGCCATCGCGGACCTGATCGGTGAGGCGCCGGCGCTCGAGGCGCTGAACCAAAGTGATGACCCCCACGGGATCTCGGACAGCTTTCTGTACGGCGTCTCGCTGAATCGTATTGCGCATCAGGTCAACGCGGCCGGCAGCGTGTTCCTGATGCCCAGCGGCACGGAGTCTGTCGCGCACGAAGCGGTGTATGCGAACGACCGCTGGCGTCGGCTCGCCGCCGGGTTTCAGCAGGTTGGTGCGTTGCTGGTGGTGGTCGCAGTTCCCGGCACGCCGGGGTTCGCCGAACTGTGCGGGTACATTGGCGCGCTGTTGCCGATCGGCGATACGCGATTCCCCATGCCACCGGGTGTGCCGATTCTCGCGCCAGCGCCAGCGCCGCCGCCGGTGCCCAAGGCGACGCCCACACCGCCTCGTGCGACCGCTGCGCGCGCCCGTCAAGCGGCGTTGGAGACCAGCGATGGTCGTCGTCGCAAAGTGCTGGCGGCCATCACGGTCCTGTTCGCGGTTGCCATTGGCGTGGGTACGTTCTGGACACAGATCGTGTCGCGACTGCCCGCGCCGGTTGCGGCGTGGTTCGCCGGCACCGCCCGGGACACCACCGCGATGCTCGTCAAGCCCACGCCGATGGACAGCACGGCGCGCGGTGAAGGCCTTCTTGATTCGAGTGCTGCGGCGCGCGACACGGCCGTCAACGACACGGCCACGCGCGACAGCGCCGCATCGGTGGGTGCAGCCGGCGCGGGTCCAGCGCCGGCGCCACTGACGCTGGCGAACCCCGCGGACGCCAATCGTGCGGCGCGCCACGCGATCTTCTACACGTCCGCCAACACCCGCGATCAGGCGATGGTCGACGCACGCCTGAAGGAATTGCCGGGATTGGCCGTCACACCGCTCATGCTGGATGGCACGCCGTGGTTCCGTGTCTTCATCGGCGCCTCGCCCGATGCGGACGGAGCCAAGATTCTGTTGGCCCAACTGCGCGCGCGAAAGCTGATCGGTGGAGGCTCCATCACCAGTGTGCCGTACGCGCTGCGGTTGGAGGGCGGCGTCGCCGCCCCCATGGTGCCGACCCGGCTCTCGGAATACGGGAAGCGCGGGATTCTGGCGTACTCGCTCGTTCAGGCGAACGGAAGCGCGACATTGTACACCGGCGCATTTGAATCGCCAGCGCAGGCGATCATGTTGTCGGATTCATTGCGGGCACTGGGGCTGACCCCGGTGCTCGCTTATCGAACGGGGAGAGCGCTCTAGTGCGG
>CAZMGX010000470.1:0-3863 GCA_964565915.1 uncultured Gemmatimonas sp. | reverse complement strand
GTGATCATCATCTTGCCGCCGCCATCGAGGTGGCGGACATAGCCATCGGCCGCGTCAATCAGCGCCGCCGCATTGAAGTGACGATAGTGATGGCGAAGAAACGCCGAGACCGGCGCGGAAGCAGACTGAGACATGGTGCGAGGCCCTTGTGTTGGCGAATGGAACCGCACCGGACTGCGCCGGACGGCCACATCGGGCGCGCACACGCGGCGCACCCGACCGCGCGCAATCTAGTGCTCGCGCGGTGGCGATGTGGCCTCGCGTCCACTGCGTCTCACGGCCAGCCACGCGGCGCCCGCCGCAAGTCCAATCGCCATCGCGCCGTATCCGTTGACCAGCGCCGTCATCGCGAGCGCGACGCAGACCAACGCAATCGCGCGAACCCCCGCGCCGCGTGACCACTCCGAACGCTCGGCTCCCCCCGACGCTCTGGCCGCTCCCCACCCCGCCCCGGCTTCCTCGATCGATCGGACGGTCGACGCCGCGCCTCTTTCGATGGCCAGACCATCCGAATCGCCCGTCGCGGCAATCCGCCCGCTCGCGGCCGATGCCAGTGCGGCGAAATCGACCGCCCCGCGCGCCGCCGGCGTCTCCTCCAACAACGCCAACCCCAATCGCACTGGAACGACCGGCCCGCGGTCCACGTCCCCGCGGACCACCGGAGCGCCGAAACCCGGCGTACCGGCACCCGACGGACCGAACTCCGGCGCGCTCAACTCCGACGTCGGCGACGGGTCGCGAAATGGGGCCAGACTCGAGCCGCGAATGACCGACAACAACAGCCGCCCGATCGGCTCACGCGCCAGCGTACTCTGTCGGCGCACGAGTCGTTCGGCATCGGCGGCTCGCCCCTGCTGCAGCAACGGCACGAGCTGTTCAATCATGGAGCGGACAGGCGCCGGCGACTCCGAACCCTCGCCCGTCGCGACGCCGATGAACGTCGCGAGGACCACCCGCGCGGCATGCGCCTGATCCGCGCTGACCGCCGTGGCCAAGGTCCCGCCGGCGCTGAACGCACGCATCAGCAATCGCGCCTCGCGGCTTACTTCGGCTGGCGGTCGCATCGCCACGCGCGCGCCAAAACGCTCGAGGGCCGACGCCGTCACGTCGAGCGCGCTTCGCTCCGTTTCGGGCGCCGACCGCGCCGCCTCGTTTGCCGCCGAGGTCGGATCACTCGTGGGACCATCACCAACCTGCCCGCCTCCAGTCAGCGTCGTGTTCGTCGGCGTTCCTCGCATCACGGCATCACCGAGTGGTGTCGCTCGGTGTGGCAGATCGAACACGGACGGCGAGTCGATAGGCGTCGGGCGCGAGCGCTGGCGCACCGCATCTGCGTTCTGTGACCGCAGCGTCTGGCGCGCCCAGAGCAACGCGGGGTGTTCGGGGTCGACCGCGGCGATTCGCGCGAGAGCAGACTCTGCTCCCGCTCCATCTCCCTGGCGCCCCAGCATCACGGCGTGCTGCGCCAGCAGAATGGGCTCCTTCGGGGCGACCATGAGTGCGGGCTGGAGCGTCGCGCGCGCACCACTCAGATCGCCGAGGCCAAGCCGCGCCAGCGATTGCACAAACCGCAGCGCCGTCGAATCGGGGCGGGCCGCCAACCCTTCGCCAGCCACGCGGTCACACTCCCCCGGCAGACCCATCACCGTCAGCGCGCCGCTCCGCAGATACCAGCCCTCTTCCGTTCGACGCGCCCGCTCCCACACGCCGTCCAGGGCCGCGAGCGAGTCTCCTGGGAGATTCCGCAGGAGGGCTGAGCGGGCCTGTTCGAGGCCCACCTCGAGGGCGACGGCTCCGGTCGGCTGGCGACTGGCCACGAGGTCGGTCGTGGTCAGCACGTCCATCAGGTCCAACCCACTGCGGCCCAGGGGCGATCGCGGATCGCTGGTGGGCGCTTGCGGCGCCAACGGCTCGATGCGCGAAAGCGCCCGGGAGGGTGACACGGCCCCGCCCGCGGCGCTGGCGCTTCCCGCCGCGCCGCCAGGGATGACCGCCGCTGCGCGCGGATCGATGGCCGAGAGTCCCGCTAGATCGGATGGCACACGATGGGGATGGGGGAAGGCCGCACGTGCGCCCGGACGGCGCAATTCCGCGTGGGAGTCTCGGCAGCCGTCACGACGCGCTACAGTCGGTCAGGCCAGCGCGTCGACCAGCGCTTCCTCGACCGAGATGCGGCTGTAGCCGGAGAAGACTTCGAACCAGCGATAGGCCCCGCCGTCACGATCCAGCACCACGCGTCGACGCGTGACGCTGTGTTCGTAGAGTCGGAGCTCACCGACGTCCGCCGGTCCATCCATGAACCCGATGAACCAGAAGGCAGCGGTTGCCTGCGCCGCACTCGCGCCGAACTCGGCGGCGAGTGCACGTTGCAGGGGAGCCCAGTCGGGCGGTCGGTAGTCGAGAGGCGTGGGCACGAGCGTTGCCAACTGGACGCCTCCACGCACCAGCGGTCACGATTCGTCACGTGAGCGGCGCGGGCTATTTGATTGTCTGTGCACGCGTCGTGACGTGCATCCCGCGCGCGCGCGGAGTCCGTGCTATGCGCGTTCCGAATTCGGTGACGTGCGTCGCGTTGTCTGCGCGATGAACTGCACCGTTTCGCGCAAGGATTGGTCGGCTTCAGGCAGTACGGCGGCGAAGAACTGCCACACATGCGGCACCCATGGCCAGAGTCGCAGTTGGACCGTCACACCGGCGGCCTGCGCCCGTTCGGCCACCCGCACGGCATCATCGCGCAGCACTTCGTCAAGGCTGGCATGCACCAGCATCGGCGGCATTCCGCAAAAGTCCCCATAGAGCGGCGAGAGATACGGGTGCGTGGGATCGGACCCGCCGATGTAGAACACGGACGCACGCCGAATGGTGTCGCCCGCAAACATCGCACATCGCTCGGTGTTTTCGTCGAGCGACTGGCCAGTCAGGGCGAGATCCGTCCACGGACTGAAGGCCACGATCGACGCCGGCAAGGGTGCCCGGTCGTCGCGCAACGACAACGCCAGCGACATGATGAGTCCACCGCCGGCCGAGTCGCCGGCCAGCACAATCCGATGCGGCGCGATGGCGCAGTCTTCCACCAGGTAGTCGTAGGCCCGCCGCGCATCGATGAGGGCAGCCGGATACGGATGCTCGGGGGCGAGTCGGTACCTCGGCACGTAGGCCGAGCCGTTGATGCGGCGAACGAGCGAGCCGACGAGAGAGCGGTGGGATTCGGGCGAACCCGCGATGTAGCCGCCCCCGTGCAGGTACAACAGCACCGGCGAGTGCGCATCGGCGCCCGGCGCCTGCACGAACTCGCCGCCGGGCCAGCGGCGATCGGCGGGAAGCGCACGCACGACCGCCCCTGTGGAACGCGCCATCAACCGACGCGGCACACGCGGACGACCCATTTGCCGCCGCACCCATGAGGGGTCGATCGGCTTCAGCGCGTGCGGCCGCATGCGCGCCGCCACCAGAAAGTGCACGACACGCGACTGCCAACTGGGCGTCCGGACGGCGGGGGCTGACGAGTCGTGATGCATCCTGAATTGTACGTCGACCGCCGCGCGATGCGCATCCACCCAACGAACGGAACTGCGTCGGTGCTTCGCCGACGCAGGTCCGTTGGCTGGCGTCAGGCCGCTCCGACTTGCTGTTCGACCCGATCGCGATAATGCCGACTGAGTCGCAGGCGCGTACCGTCTTCGAGAATCACCACATAGTCGCCCGAGAACCACTGCTGCATCTCGCGGACACGATTCAGGTTGACGATCGTGGATCGATGGATGCGCGCAAACAGGCGCGGGTCGAGCGTCTCTTCGAGATGACTGATCCGCTCGCGAATGGTGTGGGCTTCCTTGCCCACGTGCAGGCGCACGTAGTTGCGG
>CAZMGX010000469.1:0-3869 GCA_964565915.1 uncultured Gemmatimonas sp. | reverse complement strand
GGGCCGTCCACACCTACAACACACGCCGCCTGCACGGGAGTCTCCAACTACGGACTCCCGCACAGGTGTTTCATCGAGCGGCCTAGCTGCTCACTCGTAGTCCCCTACCTGTGTAGACAAAACTCAGGACTAGACAGCTGACAATTAATGGGTCGTGGTGCGTCTTCGCGAGTTTCGTCGGGTGCGGTACTCCTTACTCTTTACTCTCTACTCCCTACTCTCTACCCGTTACTCTCTGTTGCTCCCTGCTCTCTACTCCTTACTCCGTACTCCCTACTCGTCCGGGCTGGCGTGAGACTGGGGAGGTGGCGATACTCGGGAGCGCCCGGGCGCTACGACCGGGCGTCCCCCCTGCTCTCCCGAGACGCCTCCCCCGATGAACATCTCCTGGATCGACTGGGTCATAGCCGCCGCGTCCATTCTCGTCTGCTTTGTGCCCGCGCTGTTCCTGGCCAAGCGCTCGGGAACCAGCACGACGGAGTTCTTCGGCTCGGGGCGATCGGTGCCATGGTGGCTGGCTGGGCTGTCCATGGTGGCCACCACATTCTCGTCGGACACGCCGAACTGGGTCACCGAGCAGGTCCGGCGGTATGGCGTGGCCGGCAACTGGCAGTGGTGGGCGTTCGTGCTGACCGGCATCTCGACCGTGTTCTTCTTCGCGCGACTCTGGCGCCGATCGGGGGTGCTGACGGACCTCGAGTTCTACGAGCTCCGCTACTCGGGACAGTCGGCCTCGGTCGTGCGCGGATTCCGCGCCGTCTACCTCGGCCTGTTCTTCAACTGCTTCATCATGGGGATGGTGACACTGGCGGCCTGCAAGATCGCCAACATCCTCTTCGGCATGCCCGCGTGGCAGACGATCATCATCACCGGCGTCCTCAACGTTGCGTTCGCCGCGCACTCGGGACTCTGGGGTGTGCTCGTCATCGACATGATCCAGTTTTTCATCAAGATGACGGCGGTGTTTGCCGCGGCGTGGTTCTCACTCGTGGAAGTCGGACGACGGCTCGCGGGTGACGCGAGCGGCTGGGTCGGGCTCAAGCTGCTCGTCGCCAAGCTGACGACGCTGCAGGTCGTGCAAGGCACCACCGCCAACGCGCAACCGGTGATGTCGGCCAAGGATGGCACCGGCCAGCCGATTCTCGACCTGCTGCCCAACTTCAGCATGTCCGAACTGGCCTTGATGATTTTCATCATGCCGATCGCGATCAGCTGGTGGGCGAATTGGTATCCCGGCGCGGAGCCGGGCGGCGGTTCGTACATCGCCCAGCGCATGCTCGCCTCCAAGTCCGAAAAGGACTCCCTCGGCGGCACGCTGTTCTTCAATCTCGCGCACTACGTGCTGCGCCCGTGGCCGTGGATCATCACGGCGCTGTGCTCGATCATCGTGTATCCGGATCTCGCGTCCATCCAGGCTGCATTCCCGAACGCCGATGCCACGCTGATCGGTCATGACTCCGCGTTCCCGGCGATGCTCAAGTTCCTGCCCGTCGGCTTTGTCGGGCTCATGCTGGGCGGCCTGCTGGCGGCCAACTCGTCCACCATCCTGACGCACCTCAACTGGGGGTCGTCGTATCTCGTACACGACTTCTACCGGCGCTTCGTGAAGAAGGACGCCAGTGAGTCGCACTATGTGAATGCCGGCCGCGTGAGCACGGTGGCGCTGTACATCGTGGCGGCGTTGCTCAGCCTGACGATGAGTTCGGCGCAGCAGGCGTTTCAGGTGTTGTTGTCCATCGGCGCCGGCACGGGACTGCTGTACATCGCGCGCTGGTTCTGGTGGCGTGTGTCGGCGTGGTGCGAAATCGTGGCGATGGTGATGTCGCTGATCACCTCGTTGGTGGTACCGAAGCTCATGCCGGGCGCCGACTTTGCGACGACGACCATCGTGCAGGTCGGCATCACCACGGTGGCGTGGCTGATCACGGCGTTTGTGGGGCCCGCGACGGACCGCGCCGTGTTGCTGGCGTTCGTGCAGAAGGTCAAACCCGCCGGGCCCGGATGGACCGAGCTGCGCGCGGCCGCCGGCATCTCGGATGCGGAGATCGCGCAGGAGAATCGTGTGGGTGCGGCGTTCGTCGGGTGGATCGCGGGGTGCGTGGTGATCTGGTCGTCACTGTTTGCGATCGGCAACTTCCTGTACGCCTCGGGTGATCCGACCCGTTGGTCGACGGCGTGGATGCTGACGGCGGTGCTCGCGATCAGCGGTTTCGTGTTGCTTCGTGTCACGCAGCAGTTGTGGAGTGACAGCACGGCATCGCAGGCACGGGCCGATGCCAAAGCGCGTGGCTGACGCGTTCTGAGAGAGACATCGGCCGCACGCCCGTGACGGATCCCGCAGGGGTGAAGCCGACCACGCCCACACGCGCGTCACGGGTGTTGCAGCTCATGCAACGCTGGGCCGACGCAGGCTGGCCGAAGAGTGTGGTATTCGGGTGGGGCCTGCTGCAGGGGTGCATCTTTCCTGGCTTCGCCGACGTGTTCTTCCTGCCCCTCGCGATCGCGCGACCCCAGCGCGCTTACGTGCTGGCGCTGGTGGCGACCGCCGGCACGATGGTGGGGAGCATCGCGCTCTTTGCGGCAGGCGCCGAGGCGCTCGAGTGGCTGGAGGGGCCGCTGGCGGCGCGTATCGGCATCACGACGGCACGCATCGACGAATACCGCTCGACGCTCGCGACGTATGGCGGCTGGGCGATCTTCGCCAGCACGATGAGCCCGTTGTCGACGAAACTGACGAGCATCGCGTCGGGGGCGATCGGGGTGCCGTGGCCGCAGTTTGTAATGGCGTTGCTGGCCGGCCGTCTTGCGCGAACCATGGCCTTCGCGTGGCTCATTCGGCACGGCGGGGCGGAGGCGGTGGAGCGGTGGACCGGCACGCCCCTCGTTTCTAAGGGTCAGCGTCCTTAGCCGCGGAGGAGCGGACCAACGGATGCGACCCGGTGCGCCCGCGAGCAAATGGCGCGAGATTTCCCCACGGCCGTTCAGGATCGTTCCGGCTCTCCGCCTGCCACACACCCCGCCTCGTCTTCCCATGCTGACTCAATTGGCCGATACCGCTCGTCGGCGCCGACTCGTGGCCACGACGTTCTGGCTCTCCGCCGGGCTCCTCACTGCGGCCTGCGCTGGCAGCAACAGCGGCTCGCAGTTGCCCAGCGGCGCAGCCGCACCGATCGTCCGCAGCACCGACGCGACCAACGGTATGGTCGTCTCGGCCAGCGCGATCGCCAGCGAAGCGGGTGCGCAGGTCCTCGCGAACGGCGGCAATGCGGTTGATGCCGCGATCGCCACCGGGTTTGCCCTGGCGGTCACGTACCCGACCGCCGGCAACATCGGCGGCGGCGGTTTCATGGTCATTCGTATGCCCGACGGGCGCGCGACCACCATCGACTTCCGCGAGAAGGCACCGGCCGCGGCGTCGGAAATGATGTTCACGGACTCGAGTGGTGCGTATTCGTCCACGCGGCATCATCGCAGTCACCTGTCGGTTGGCGTGCCGGGCACCGTGGCCGGCTTCGCGCTGGCGCACAAGAAGTACGGCGGCGCGCAGTGGAAGTCGCTCGTTGACCCGGCAGTGAAGCTCGCTGGCGACGGCTTTCTCGTCCCCACCGGACTCGCGTCGTCGCTCTCGGGCGCGGTGGGCCGACTCAAGCAGTATCCCGCGACGGTCGCGGCGTACAGCAAGAACGGCACACCGTACGCGGCGGGCGAACGGATCAAGTTGCCCGATCTCGCCAAGACCCTCACGCGCATTCGCGACAAGGGCCGCGATGGATTCTACAAAGGCGAGACGGCCAAGTTGATTGCCGAAGAGATGAAGCGCGGCGGTGGCATCATCACCAAGCAGGACCTGCAGGCCTACGTGCCGAAGT
>CAZMGX010000468.1:0-3880 GCA_964565915.1 uncultured Gemmatimonas sp. | reverse complement strand
GTCGCGGGGCCGCCTAAATGGTGATTTTGAGGTCGGCGCGACACGCGCCGACCGTTGGCGACCACCGTCAGGCGCGACGGCGCCGTCACGCTCCATGCAATCGTGGCCTTGTCGCTCGGATGATCGATGGACGGAATCCAGTGACGTGCGCGATTCGGCCAGTTGTCACCGAACGCACTCCATCCGCGGGATGAATCCGTGCGCACGATCAGTCCGTCCGAGGGCTCGCCGCGATAGGCCACGCCGATACGCACTCGAGTCCCATCGCTCGCGCGCAGCGGAATGTGCACGCGCGCGCTGTCCTGTCGGAACTCGCGTACCCGATCGTTGACGAGCACACGATCGACCGTCAGGGCCAGCAGGTCGAGTCGCAGCGTATCCACCGTGCGTGCGCGCTGTAGCGTCAGGGTGGCGAGGCTTTGCAGCGCACGTCCCTGCCCGTCCAGTGTCAGCGCCACGTCATAGTGCTGCACGTCGACGCCGGGGGCGTACGGGAAGCGGGCGACGGGCGCGATGACCGCCGCCGGCGCCTTCGCGCGCGTGCTTGGCGCGGTGGTACTCTGCGCACCGGCAGCGGACGCCACGCACCACCATGCCATCACGAAAGACCGGGGTGTCGGCATCATGATTCCTGTGCCAGGCCAACTTCCAACGCAAACCGCGTGAGGCCGGCGACGTTGTGGATCTCGAGTTTGCGCATGAGACTCTCCCGATGCGCCTCGACCGTGCGGCGACTGATGCCGAGGTCGGCGGCGATGGCCTTGTTCGTGAGGCCGCGAGCCACGCCATCAAGCACATCGCGTTCGCGCGGAGTGAGTACTGCCAGCAGCGCCGCGGCGGCGGGCGCCTCAACGGTGGCGGCCGAGGTCAGGCGCTTCACGACGGCCGGGCTGAAGAACGTGCCACCGGCGTGCACCGCACGGATCGCAGCGCGCAGCTCCTCGCCCGCGCTGTCCTTCAGGATGTAGCCCTGCGTGCCGATGCGCATGCCTTCACGCACATACTCGGCCTGGTCGTGCATACTGAGCAGCAGCACCCGCACGTCCGGCATCAAGTCGCGCAATCGCGCGGCCGCCTTGAGCCCGGTCTCTTCGGGCATCGTGATGTCCAACACGACGACATCGGGACGATGCTGTAGCGCCAGTTCGACCGCCTCACGCCCATTGGCCGCCTCGGCGACCACCGTGATGCCAGGCTCGGCATCGAGCACATGGCGAATGCCTTCGCGCACCAACGCGTGATCGTCGGCAACGAGCACCCGGATATCCGTCATGTCAACACCTCTGCCGCAAGCGGCAATCGCAAGGTCACCTGGGCCCCCGTGTCGAGATTGCGCAGCGCGACCGTCCCGCCGACCGCATGCAGGCGCTCCCGCATGCCCGTCAGTCCCATCCGCCCGTCAGCTTCGCGCACCTTGCCGTCGCGCGCCAGCGGGAACCCGCGACCGTCGTCGACGATGGCAATGGTCAGCTGTCCATCGTCGACCGTCAGCCTGACTTGCACAACCTGGCCGCCGGCATGCCGCGCCACGTTCGACAGTGCTTCCTGCACCGCGCGAAACACGGCGAGATCGGCATCGGGCGGTAACGGCGGCAGTGTGTCGGGCGCTGTCAACGTCACCCGCAGGTCACTGCGATCATTGAAGTCCGTGATCAGCGAACGCAACGCGGGGACCAGTCCGAGATCATCAAGCAACGATGGGCGCAGGTCGCTCGTGACCTGTCGAATGCTGGCAATGCCCTGATCGACGAGGCCCAACAACCGATCCAGACGCGCCGATGCCGTGGGCACCAGCGAAGAGCGCAATGCCTCGAGCTGCATCTTGACGGCAGAGAAGACCTGCGCCGTCTCGTCGTGCAACTCACGCGACAGTCGGCGACGCTCGTCCTCGTGCTGACGCACCATCCGGGCCGACAGTCGCTCGAGCGCCAACGTGCGGTCGGCGAGTTCGCGATCGAGCTCGAACTGCTCGAGCGCCGCGCCGACCTGCTGCCCCAGCGCCAGCAGGAAGTCGTCGTTCAGCGCAGTGAACGGGTTGCGCACATCGCCGGCCATGACGAGGGCGCCAACCAGGCGCTTCGACGCCGTGACGGGCAACGCCGCAATGAACGGAAGGGCGCCGGAGGCCGCGACGACCTGTGGCCGTCGTGTGAGACGCATGCGGGCAAGCGCATCGGCGACCGCCGGCTGTGGCGGAACGTCCTGCCACTCGGTGCAGCTGCCCGCGCCGCGCACGATCCGGCCGCTCGCGGCGTCGCCGTCGAACAGGAACATGGCGCTGCCCCGGACGCCCGGCAGCGTCAACGGCCGCGACAACAGCAGGTCCATCGGGTCGGCCTTTGCGTCGCGTCGCTGCAGGTCACCGGACAACGCCGACAGCGCCCGCACGCCACGCCCGAGGTCGTCGAGCACGAGCAGCACGAGCCCCGCGCCGACGAGGAGCTCGAAGCAGATGTCGAGATAATATCCCCACGGCGTCCACGCGCCCTGCGCGCGCAGGAAGGGATAGTCGAGATGGTGCAGCCCCCACGCGAAGAAGGCGATGGCCAGCAGTCGCGCGCCGGATGATTCCACTGTGCGATGATGCCGCCAGAAGACCCACCCGGTCCACATCGTCGCACCACTGAGAAACAGCACGGCGGGCAGCGCCGCCCACAGGAAGTGATCGAGTTGATAGATCGCGATGTAGGACCAGAGCGGTGGAAACAACGCGAAGACCACGTAGGACGGCCGCGTCTTCGGCTGACGCAGGAAGACCATCGAGGCCCATAACAGGACCAACGCCGTCCACCCCGTCGTCACCTGGTGCCAGTACAACCACACCCGCTCGTTCGTGAGCAGGAAGCTCAGGATGCACAACAGCCGCGCGACGTACACGCCCCACGCCATCGCGAACCAGCCGAACCACGGACGCTGAAATCGGGTGTACAGGTGCGTGCACAACACCGCGAGCCCGGTCGTGATCGCGCCTTGCAGCAGCGTCGCGGCCAACTCGGACGCCAGTAGCGGCTGCGCCGCTGGCGGCAACACCGCCTGAAGCAGGGGCAGCAACGGCGGCAGGAGCTCCACGGGCAGCACCGCGACGGCGGCGGCCATTACTCAGCGCCGGTCGCGTCCGATGAGCGCACAGCGGCGCGCGCGGGCGCCCCGCCCGCCACTGCCTCGGGACCGCCGGCCTGCCCCACGTGATACACGGTGCGAGAGGGAAACGCGAAGCTGGATCCGTTCTGCTCGACGATGCGCATGAATGCGAGCAGCATGTGATGCCGGATCATCCGGAACTCGTTGAAATCCTGTGTCTCGAACCACGAGAGCACCTTGAGGCGGATCGCCGACTCGGTGAACGCCTCCACATGCACATGCACCGCCTCGGGCCAGATCTTCTCGTGGGCACGCAGCGCCGCTTCGATATCGTCGCGGATCTGCTGGATCACGGCGCCCGGCGTGTCGTATGTAAGGTCGACGTCGGCCTTCAGCACGATGCGATCGCGCTCCCCGAATGTCTCGATGCGCTCGTCGGCCAGGCGTCCGTTGGGGATGCGGACGACCGTCCGCTCGTTCGTGCGAAAACTCGTCGAGCGCAGCCCGATCCGCTCGACCGTCCCCTCCGTCACTCCGGCCCGCACCCAGTCTCCGACCCTGAACGCCCGGTCGGCGGCCAGCGAAACGGATCCGAACAGGTGTTCGACCGTCTTCTGGCCCGCCAGTGCAACCGCAATACCGCCGATGCCGAGGCCGGCCAGCAGCGTTCCCACCGGATAGCCGAACTGTGACAAGGCGACGAGCAGCGCCACAATCGCCAAGGTCACCCGCAGGATGTTGCCGAGCAACGGGACCAGCGTACGCGCTTGTGCACCCTGCCCCGCTTCCCACGCCTTGT
>CAZMGX010000467.1:0-3891 GCA_964565915.1 uncultured Gemmatimonas sp. | reverse complement strand
CGGCGGACGACCCTACTATCGCGGCCCGCTTCCTGCGCCGCTGTACGATCACTTCATGCGTTCCTTCGCGGACAATGCGCGCACGACGCTCCATGTGCGCGTGCTGCGCGGCCGTGATCGGCACCACATCGTCGAGGCGGCCTTCAAGGCCCTCGGGATGGCGCTGCGCGACGCGTTGACGGAAACCGGCGCCGTTTTCAGCACCAAGGGATCGGTGCGCCTCGACGTCACGGCGGAGTGAGGGCGTGCTGACTCGACGCGTCATCGTCTGCCTCGATGTGAAGGGGGCCCGGGTGGTCAAGGGCGTGCAGTTCGAGGGACTGCGCGACGTGGGTGATCCGGTGTCCTTGTCGGAGCGCTACGAGCGCGAGGGCGCCGACGAGATCACGTTCCTCGACATCTCCGCCAGTGCCGAAGAGCGCGCAACCCTGCTCGACGTCGCGCGCCGCACGGCCGAACGCCTCTTCATTCCGCTCACCATCGGTGGTGGCGTGCGCTCGGCGGACGATGTCGCGCGCGCGCTGCGCGCCGGCGCGGACAAAGTGTCACTCAACTCGGCCGCCGTGTCGCGTCCGGAAGTACTGACCGAAGCGGCCGATCGATTCGGGGCGCAGTGCGTCGTGGCCAGCATCGATGCGAAGCGCGGCATGGACGGCACATGGCGCGTCTGGGTGAAGGGTGGACGCGAGGAGACGCCGCTCGAGGCGGTTGCCTGGGCCCAGGAGTGTGTGGCGCGCGGCGCGGGCGAGATTCTGCTGACCTCGATCAATCAGGACGGCGCGCGCACAGGATACGACCTGCCGCTCACACGCGCCGTGGCCGACGCGGTGCCCGTACCGGTGATTGCCAGTGGCGGCGCCGGGACCGCGTCGCACCTTGTGGACGCCATCGTGGAAGGTCACGCGGATGCCGTCCTGGTGGCCGGCATCCTGCACGATGGCCTTACGACGGTACGTGCCCTGAAACACGTCATGCACGACGCGGGCATTTCGGTCCGTCTCGTGGAAGAACTCGCCGGAGCGATGTCATGAGTGCCACGGTGCGTCAGTCACTATTGCTCGAAGCCGCGGCGGAAGTCGCGCAACTTGCCGCGCGGACCGCCATGCGATGGTATCGGCGCGGCGTCGATGTCGAAATCAAGGGCGATGGGTCACCGGTGACGATCGCCGATCGCGAGGCCGAGCGTGTGGCCCGCGAGTGGATTGCGGAGCGTTTCCCGGCTGATGGATTGCACGGCGAGGAGTTCGGCCTCGAGCGGCCGGACGCCACGCGTCGTTGGATGCTGGACCCGATCGATGGTACCAAGTCGTTCGTCCGCGGAGTACCGCTGTGGGGAACGCTGATCGCGTGCTGTGAGGGCGACACGGTGCTGGCCGGTGCGGCCTGCTTTCCCGCTGTGGACGAACTCGTCGTCGCGGCCGCTGGTGAAGGGTGCTGGTGGAACGGAACGCGCGCATACGTCTCGACGGTCGATCAACTGGATCGGGCCACTGCGCTGGTGACCGATGACCGCTTCCCCGATCGCCCAAGTCGGGCTGCGCAGTGGCAAACCCTCGCGTCGCAGGTTGCAGTGGCGCGTTCGTGGGGTGACTGTTTCGGCTACCTGCTGGTGGCCACCGGACGTGCGGAGATCATGGTCGACGACATCGTCAATCCGTGGGATACGGCGGCGATCTACCCGATCATCACGGAGGCGGGCGGCACCTTTACGGCGTGGGATGGCACGGTCACGGCGTTCGGCACCAGCGCGATCGCGACCAATGCCGCGCTGTCCGGAGCGACACGCGCGCTGCTGAACGGTCACGACGGGGTGCGCGCATGACCGCACTCGATCTCGAGACCCTGGACTTCAGCAAGAGCGGCGGCTTGGTCACGGTGGTGACACAGGACGCCGATACCGGCGTGGTGCTGATGATCGCGCATGCCGACCGCGACGCGTTGGAGCGCTCACAGACGACCGGCGAGATGCACTACACGTCGCGCACGCGCGGCCTGTGGCACAAGGGAGGCACGAGCGGCAATGTGCAGCGTCTCGTCTCGCTCACTGCAGACTGTGATGGGGACGCCGTACTCGCGCGGGTGCGGCCGGCCGGTCCCGCGTGCCACAACGGCACCGTCTCCTGCTTTCGTGATGAGGCCCTTGGCGCCGATGCGCTGAGTGTGCTGGACCGAACGATCGCGTCACGCGTCGAGCAACCCGAGGCAGTCGCCGGGAGCTACACGACCAAGCTGTTGGCCAACCGGAACTTGCGCCTCAAGAAGCTCGGTGAAGAGGCGGTCGAACTCACGGTGGCTTGCGTCGATGGTGACGCCGCCGCCGCCGCTGAAGAAGGCGCTGACCTGCTCTACCACACCCTCGTGGCTCTGCGTGCCGTCGGCGTCTCGCTTGACGAGGTACGTCGCGTATTGGCGCAACGCAGCGGTGCGCCACGGCGGGGTGAGTAGGACGTAAGAGGAGTAATGAGTAGAGAGCAGGGACTCACTACTCTCTGTTGCTCCCTGGTCTCCTCATTGCCCCCTACTCCCTACTCATTGCCGTCATGCGTTGGACCCCGGTCCACGACTCACCGGGGGCGAGGGTGCACGGAGTCTGGATGAGTGCGGCTTCCACGCACAGCATCCGTTGCTCCTCGCCCTCAGCAAAGTCCGTCCTGGAGCGCGTCCCCTCGACGCCGGGATTCCACACGACGGACTCCGGGAATCCGGACTTTTCGATCACGACTGAACGATTGCCGTCAATGATCACGAGATGATTCGGCGCATCGTAGTAGATCCGATCGAGAGGCCCGACGATCTCGAGCGACGAGGCCGTTTCGGTGAACCGCTGTCCCGCGCGCAGGCTGTCGCGGTAGGTGCATCCCTGCAGCCCTTCGACGCGCGACTCGAAGGCTGATCGCACCGCGAAGTACGGGTGAAACGCCGCCGTGAAGGAGAAGGGTGCGTCGTCCACGTTGGTCACGGTCATCGTCACCTCGAGCACTGCTCCCGTCACGTGGACCGCCACCTCGAGCTGGAACGCATGCGGCCACACGGCGCGACTCTCGGGGTCGTCGGTCAGTCCCATGCGCACGCGATTCGCCGCGCCCGTGGCATCCATCGGGGTCCATCGTTGGCGTCGCGCGAAGCCGTGTTGCGCCAGTGGACCGAAGGCTCCGAACTGCGGAAAAATGACCGGAATTCCGCCACGCACGGCGTTCCCGGTTCCGAACTGCGAACGGGCGCTGACGAAAAGCCGGTCGTCGCCTTCACCGGCAGGGATCCACGATACCACGTGGGCTCCATCCGGTGTGATGGCGGCGGTGGCACCATCGGCCGCCTGCAGGTGGATACGAGGGACGTCCGCGGGAATCATCTCTGGTGGGCAGCACGAGCGTCGTGGAAGGCTCTCGTCGCGCATGCGACGAGCCGGTAAGATAGACGGCATGTTGAACCCCTCCAGTTCCAATGAGTTCGAAGCGCGCTTGAGTGGTCGCTACCGGGTGGAACGCTTGCTCGGTCGCGGGGGCATGGGTGCCGTACATCTGGCGCGCGATCTGCAACTGGATCGACTGGTTGCCATCAAGGAGCTGCCAGCGGAGTTCGCCAGTGACCCGACGCTGCGGGAGCGGTTTCTTCGCGAAGTGAAGATGGCGGCGAGCTTCTCGCACCCGAACATCGTGCCGGTGTACGCGGTCGAGGAGCAAGGGGAATCGCTGGCGTTCGTGATGGGGTACGTTGAGGGCGAGAGCCTGGCCGACCGAGTGCGTCGCGCGGGCCCGCTGTCGTCACGCGAGGCGCTGCGATTGCTCCTCGACGTGGCGTACGCGCTGGCCTATGCGCACGGCCGCGGCGTCGTGCACCGCGACATCAAGCCGGACAACATCATGCTCGAGCGCGCGACGGGTCGTGCCT
>CAZMGX010000466.1:0-3896 GCA_964565915.1 uncultured Gemmatimonas sp. | reverse complement strand
TTTCCTGACGCAATCGGGCCCGGCCATCCGGAGTCAAGCGATAGTACTTCGCCCGCCGGTTGTTGTCGGACAAACCCCATTCCGCGGAGATCCATCCCTTCGCTTCCATGCGATGTAATGCCGGATAGAGGGCGCCTTCTTCGACCTGCAGGCGCTGGCCGGTGGTGTGTTCGATCCAGCGCAGAACGCCGAGTCCGTGCATCGGCCCCCAACTGAGGGTCTTGAGCAGGATCAGGTCGAAGGTACCGCGCACGAGTTCGAGATCGGTCGTCATGAGTCTCCCCTAAGGTTGCTAGGGTATGACACCTGACGCTCCCCTAAGGTTTGCAGGGGAGTTGGCGAGGCCGTCCGGATCTCGTCGCAGGCGGGCGGCGCGGCTGCTCACCGGCGCGCCCGGAGGGTCAGGTTAGGGCGCTGGTCGTCGATAGAGGCCGACGAGTACGCCCTTGCCCCGCACGTGCGTCGCGATGGCGGCCATCACGGCGGCGCGGGTCGCCGGGGGTGACATGCCGACGGCCGCGACGTTGATGGTCGCGTCCAGCGCATACAACTCGAACGCGTAATGGTGCGCCGGACCGTTGCTTGGTGCGGCCGGACCGCGGTAGTACGGCCCGCTGGCACTGATCTGTCGCATGCCCGACGCCAGCGTGCCCTGCGACATCTGCTCGGGCAGCGACGTGGCGGTGCCGGGGATGTTCCATACCATCCAGTGCAACAACTCGTCGGTGCCGTCGCCGATGGCGGTGTCGAGATCGCGCATGATCAGCACGAAACTGCGCGTCGAGTCGGGGGCGCCGCTCCATGCGAGTGGCGGGGAGACATCACGGCCGGGCTGCGCATGGCGAGCGGGAATCATGCCGCCGTCAGCAAACGCCGATGAGGTCAACGTCATCACGCGGATTCCGGCGCGTCCACGATTGGGAGCGGCGCCGCGACCCGGCTGGGCCGCGCCACTGGGCTGCGCGACCGGTGGTTGGCCGGTCGGCGGTGTTTGCGCGCGAAGCGTGTCGACGGGCGGAGTCACCGTGCCGACGAGCCCCAGAATGGCGACCAACGCGGCGCGGCGCATGTGGCGTGACAGAGACGGGCGCATCACTTGAACGACGCCGGCTGCGACTTCCGCCACCGGTCATACCGGGCGCGCAACGTCTTGACGGGATTCAGGTTCTCACCGGCGCGAATGGCATTGGGGCCTCCCTGTTCGGGCTGCGTGACCGTGAGATACATCGCGTACTTCCCGTTGTTGTGCGAGTCACCATTGGTGTCGGTCTTCTCCGACATCAGGATGTACGCCACATACGACGTCCGCCCTTCACAGGGGATGAGCGGTTTCGCGCCGTCCGCTGGCAGTGGGGGACAGGTGCAGCGGCTGTCACCGCCATACTGGTCGGCGATCTCGAGTGCGGCCATCACGCGATCGGTCAGCGATCCGGTCGTATGCAGAAAGGCGCGCTCGGCATTCGGGATCACTTCGCCCGGGCGGAGGATGTTGCCCTGGATCGAGTAGTAGATCTGCGTTCCCGGGACGCGTCCCTGCACATCCTGTGAGACATATCCGTTCGTCAGCCCCGAGTGTCCGGCACCGCGCCCCTGCAGGTCCAGAATGCCGAACTGCCTGGACTGGAAAGCGGGATCGGCTGACAGCATCTCGATGATGCGCGCTGGATCCGTGCCTTTTTGCAGCTCGGTGAAGACCAGCATCTGGTTGGCGTGGGTGCCATCGACGCCGGCTTGGCACGCGGCGACGCCTTTGCCGGGGACGATGACGGCCTGCACCCCCATCAGGAACGCATCGTTGTTGTTGACGCAGGTGGCCGACGCGATCACCACCCGACCGGTGGCCAGGTCGACGGCGATCACGGACCAGGTGGCATGCGCGGCCCTTGGGAGTGCGACGAGCAGCGCAGCGGTGGCGACGGCACGGCGGAGCGTGCGCGGGAGCGAAGAGGTGAACATGGCGAAGAACGTGCGGCCCCGAGCCATGGGGCCGCAAGACCCGCGACACTACCGACCGATGGTCTGCAGGGCCCAGCGGTAGAGGCCGGCGTACTGGGCGGCCGCGTGCGTCCACGAATTGTCCTCGCGCATCCCGCGCTCACGCAACATCGCCCAGCCTTCGCGATCGCGAAACGCATGCAGGGCCCGTCCGATGGCATCCGCGAAGTGGCTGGCCTCATATGGATGAAAACGGAAACCGTTGCCCTCGTACCCTTCGCGGACCGTGTCAGCCAATCCGCCGGTCGCCCGGACGATCGGCACGCTCCCGTAGCGCAAGGCGATCATCTGTCCCAGTCCGCACGGTTCGAACCGCGACGGCATCAGGAAGGCATCGCTGCCGGCGTAAATGCGTTGCGCGAGGGCCGTGTCGAAGCCGATCCGAGCGGCGACGCGACCCGGGTTCGCCTGGGCGTGCTGGCGAAAGGCCGCCTCGAGGTTCGCTTGTCCCGAGCCGAGCAGGACCAGCTGCGCGTCGGTCTGCGTGAGCAGCCAGGGCATGACCTGATGCAGCAGGTCCAGTCCCTTCTGATCGACGAGTCGTGTGACGATGCCCAGCACTGGCCGTTCAGGCTCGTCGGGCCAGCCCAATTCGTGTTGGAGCGCCGCCTTGCAGGTGGCTTTGCCCGAGGGGTCGTCGGCGCTGAAGGGTGAGGCGAGCGCGCCGTCCGTGCTCGGATCGTATGTCTCGGCGTCGATGCCGTTGAGAATGCCGACCACGCGATCGCGGCGAGCGCGCAGCAGGGCATCCAGGCGCTCGCCGTATTCCGCCGTCATGATTTCCTGCGCATACGTGGGACTGACGGTGCTGACGATGTCGCTGAACCGGATGCCACGCGCCATGAAGTTGAAGGAGCTCGCGATGCGCGGGCCGAGGCCGTTTTCGATCAAGCCGCCTTCCGACAGTCCGGCGATAGACATGGTGACCGGACTGAACTGCCCCTGATATGCCAGGTTGTGGATCGTGAAGACGGTCGCGATGTGACCGAACGTGTAGGCGTAGTAGGTCTTGAGGTAGTTCGCGACGAGGGCGGCGTGCCAGTCGTTGAGGTGAATGACGTCCGGCTGCCACCCGTCCACCTCGCGCAGGTGTTGTACGAGGGCGAGGACGCCGCGCGCGAACAGGATGAATCGCCGATCGTCGTCGCGGTCGCCGTAGGTGGACGCGCGCTCGAACGCCGCGGGAATGTCGAGTTGGTAGATCGGTGTGGCACTTTCGGACACCCGCCACACCCGCAGCTCTTCCTGCCGCTCACCGGCCGGGAGGAACGTGGCCGCGATTGGACCGACTGCCGCCGCGCCGCGCTGGCGCAGCACCTGATAGCGGGGCATGACCACCCGCACGTCGTGTCCGGCCGCGCGCAAGGCAGGAGGCAGGGCTCCGGCGACGTCGGCCAGCCCGCCGGTCTTGAGGTGTGGCGCGACTTCTGCAGCAACAAAGAGGACGTTCATGACGCGGATGTTACGTCCGGGAGACGGGTGCTGGCGAGGGGGGACCGATTCTGCCCGCGCGCTTGCTCTTCCGGCGGTCCTCTCTGCAGCTTAGGCACACATGACCCAACACCAACGCGCCGGTACGCTCGCCCGCTCCGCCATGGCCTATGTCCTGGCTGGCGGCCGCGGCTCACGTCTGTACGAGATGACCGATCGCCGCGCGAAGCCGGCGGTGTACTTCGGCGGGAAGACGCGCATCATCGACTTTGCCTTGTCGAATGCGTTGAACTCCGGAATCCGTCGTATCGGCGTGGCGACGCAATACAAGGCGCACAGCCTGATTCGCCATCTGCAACGTGGGTGGGATTTCTTCCGCCCCGAACGCAACGAAAGCTTCGACATCCTGCCGGCCAGCCAGCGGGTGTCCGAGTCGCAGTGGTATGAAGGCACGGCCGATGCCGTGTTCC
>CAZMGX010000465.1:0-3904 GCA_964565915.1 uncultured Gemmatimonas sp. | reverse complement strand
GACATCCGCGCCGCGGATGTTCTCATCGATGCGGACGAACACCTCGCCATCCGAGAAGCGGCTGCAGGTGACCTTGCAGAGTTCGGCCCCCAGCACACGCGCCACTTCCTCGGCGAGCGGTCGGTTGGACGTGCCAGCGAGGATCTTGTATCGACGAGCGCTTTGCTGTCCGTCCACGGCGAGACTCGGGTTCAAATGGAGTACGAAACGCGGTAGAGCGACCCACCAGGCTACGAACCACGGCGAAGGGGGCGGAGTGTCGCCGGTACCTCGTGAGGCGCGGCGGCTCCGTCCCTGTCTGCGGGTGACCAGCCTCTAAACATATGCCGACCAAAGCGGCTGTGAAAGTGGGCAGACCAGCTGAGCCAACGACTTGAGGTCCGGGCAGGCACGTTGCACCTTCCGGCCGACGGTGATTCTCCCTTTCGCCCTGCCGAGGGGCCACCAAGGAGGCATTGTGCAAGTCCGCCGTGTCGCAAGTGCGGTAATGATCGCCCTCTTTGCCGCGTGTAGTGGAGAGGGCAGCACCGAGCCTGTTGACCAGCCACCGGCCGATTCCACGGGGGTGCATGCCACCGTCGACGGCACTCCATGGCGTGCATACCTCATCAACGGGTCGGCGTACGCCTTTGACGGTGGATTCGCCATTTCGGGTACCGGTCTGTCTGCCGGCAGCCCAGTGAACATTTCGATCAATCTCGGCTACATCCCCGGCCCGGGCACGTATCCGCTCGGGGTCGACCCCGGTGATTTCTCCGGCGGCGTCGGCTCGATTCAATTCCTCCAGACGGGACAGCAGTGGATCACGCCGTTCACGGGCGGCTCGGGCGCGCTGGTCATACGCAGCATCAGTCCGAGTCGAATCAGCGGCACCTTCGAGTACACCGCGACACCTGTCTCTTTTGGCCCGGTAAGGCGGGTCACAAACGGTGTGTTCAGCATCCCGCTGAGCAACCCGACCAACACCGCAATCGACCCGACCAATGTCGGTTCACAGCTCAACGGCACCATCGGGGCGGCACCCTTTTCCGCTGGCAACATCACCCGGCGAGGGGTTGGGGCGCTCGCGACCTCCTCACTCGTGCTGACGGCGAGTGATACGACCTATAGGCTCGAGGTGGACGTGTCTGGGGTCAGCGCGGCCGGCACGTATGTCCTCGGCACAGGCGTCGCGCGCACAGTGACCGTCAGCTCACTCACCGGATCGGCGAAACGGTGGGGCGGGAGCAACGCCACGACGAGTGGTCAGCTGGTGGTGAGCGAGATGACCACGCGAGCCGTGAAGGGCACGCTCACTGCCACCGTGGCGCCGACCGTCGGGACATCCGGCCCGGCAATAGATGTGTCGATAACGTTCAATGTGCGCTTGTGGTGACCGGGGTACACATCCGCGAAACTCGCGTTGCGTTCGTGACCCGGTGTTCGCATCGGAACGCCTCCGTGCTGGAGGCGCGACGCTCCGCGCAGCAACCGATAGGCCCACTTGGAATCGAACCAAGATCTCCGGCTCCAAAGGCCCGACGGTCGTAGGGGAAGGTAAGGCAGCGACCCTCGCTGTCGAGGGGGCGGGTCGGGATGAACCGGCACCGTCCGACATGTTCCGAGGCACTGCGACAACACCAGCGACAACACGGAAAGCGGCCACGCCGGCCCAAATCGCCGCCGCCAACCGCTCGATCGCCGCGAATCCGGACCGACACCGGGCCCGGGTGGCCGTGAAGGATGCCGTCCGCCGGGGCAAGCTCGCAAAGGGGCCGTGCGCGATCGGGGATGACTGCCTCGGCCGGGTCGAGGCACACCACAGCCGATACGACCAGCCGCTGGCCGTGACCTGGCTGTGCGCGCGGCACCACCGCCTTCTCCACCTGGGGAGGGTCGCCGCGTGACCGCGACCATGGTGACCGAGCGCCCAATCCCGTTCAGCGGGCCGATGGTGCGCGCCCTGCTGGACGGCAGCAAGACGCAGACGCGTCGGCTGGTGAACCCGCAGCCACACGAGCGGCATTGGCTCGCGCCAGCGTGGGGATGCTCACCGGATGGTGTCGCCTTCGGAGAGCCTTACCTCTGGCGCGAGTGTGGCGCGGACTACCCGGATGGTCCCGAGGACGAGCGGCGTTGCCCCTACGGCGTGCCGGGCGATCGGCTTTGGGTGAAGGAAGCCATTCGCGGCGTGGGTCTTGAAGCCGAGTGCGCGCGCATGGTCGAATACGTCGCCGACGGCACCATTCACGGTGATGCGGAATGGGTGTGGCAACGCGAAATGCTGCCGTCGATCTTCATGCCGCGTGGCCTGTCGCGCCTCACGCTGACGATCACCGATGTGCGCGTTGAGCGGTTGCGCGCGATCAGCGTAGAGGATGCGCGAGCCGAGGGCATTTCTGAATACGGCCATGAGTTCCGCGACGAAAAGTGGTTCCCCGGTGATGACATGTACCGCAATTCGTCTTCGCCAGAGAACTACGCGCGGCTCTGGGATGCAATCAACAGCAAGCGCGCCCCGTGGTCGTCGAATCCGTGGGTGTGGGTGGTTGCGTTCGAGGTGGCGTCATCATGAGGCTTCTCCTCCAATCCCTCGTCGCGCTCCTGATCGTCGCGTCGTTCGTCGGGGCGTACCTGTTTGCCACCCATGTCCTCCGGACCCTGCGGGCCGGGGCCGAGCTCCGGCGCCGGGATGAGGAGCGGCGTCGCGAGGCCGTGCGTGCCGAGCAGCGCGCCGCCGTGCGCCTGATGGTCGCCGACTACGAAGAAGACTGCCGGATCGAAGCGTACCGGGCGAAAGCGTCGCGGGTGCTCGGCTTCCTGTTCACCATCGCCATCGGCGCGGCTGGTGCGGAGGTGTGGGTATGGGCCTGATGCCGATGCGATTCACGCTGACCGACGAGCACGTTGAGCTGCTGCGCAACATGTGGGTAGTCTGGCAAGACTGCGAGACCGGCGCGCCGGAGATCGACCCCAAGCGCCCGTACGGGAATTCGAACGTGGCACGCGATGTCGCCGAGACGCTGGGATGGATAGAGGACGGCGGCGAGTTGGACGACGACGACGCGGAAAGGGCCATGACGCTCCATCGGGAAACCGCAACCGCGCTGCAGATCGTGCTGTGCGTCGGCAGGTTCGAGCCGGGCGTGTACGATCGGGTGGACTACCACAACAATCGCGTATGGATGAAGTCCACTACTCCCGACGCCGAGGCCTCCAATGGCTGACGGGACGGTTGACGGATTTCTGCACGACGCAGAGCATGCGCTCAGCGGTGCGATGATGGCAGGTATCATGCGCGACGTGGCCGCGGAGAAGGAGTTCCGCGCGAATGCTGTTGCGCTGGTTCGCGAAGCCCTGAAGCTCGATCCGCAGCGCGCTGACGACGCGTGGCGCTGGGTGGACAGTGGCATTCGGCGACTCGCCGACGCCGAGGCGCAGCCATGAGCGGCAAGCCGAAGACCACGCTGTCGCTCGTACTGAAGCCGTTCACGGTGCCGAATTTCGTCATCGTAGAAGGGCCACCGGGCTCACGCGACGAAGGGTTTCGCCGACTCCCGTCATATCCGCTCAGCGCAGTCGATCCCCTGACGCTCGCACAGATGTGCGAGGAATTCCGTCGCGCCGTGTTCGTAAAAGCAGGGCATCCGTTGCCCGAGGCGCAGCTATGAGCGTCCGAATTCTCTTTCGCCCGCTCGCGCTCTGGCCACACAAACAAACCGCGCGTCGCGAGTCGTGGCCGTCGGCGAAGTCGCTCACCATCAGCAAGGCGCTGGTGCACCTCGAACAGCAGCTTCGGTTGTTGGGCTGTCGGGACGTGGCGTACATCGAGGCCGACATCGACGAGAAGCACATCCGTCTGGACGGCGAGCTGCGGTCGACGGCCACGTTCAACAGCATGCCAGGCTGCATCGTGTTCGCGACG
>CAZMGX010000464.1:0-3909 GCA_964565915.1 uncultured Gemmatimonas sp. | reverse complement strand
AAGCGTCATCGCCTCGGGGCCCTGCGTCACGTCAGCAATCGACCTACATCAGATCAGTTGTGCTGCGTTGCTCCAATTCTCAGACGTTGCGGCGACGGCGCATCTGCACGCCCAGCAGCACGAGTCCACCGCTCAGCAGCAGCATCGAACCAGGCTCGGGCACCGAGTAGGTGCCCTGCGCCAGAATCGCGTCGGTCCGGCCGTTTCCGCGGACACGCAGTTCCAGGGTGTTCTGGCCGATGACGAAACCCGGGTTCTGCATCATCAGCTGGTACGGCGTTGCCCAGTATTCCTGGTTGACCACCGACGCACTGTTCGGCGACAGACCGGCGGTGCTGAAGGCGCTGCCGTTCACCGACCAACCCATGAAGTAGTTGTCGAGACGGAAGACGTTCAGGTTGATGAACTGCGGCACGCTCGGATCAATGACCCCGACGTCGAACGTCGTGCGGAACGTGTACTCGTAGTTGTCGAGTTCGTTCGGCGCGCTCTCCCACGTGGACGCCGACGAGTTCGTGGCGATGTAGTACGCGTTGCCGGCGGGACCAGCCACGGGAACGGACGCCCATCCCGCTGGTGCCACGGCGACGCGCACGGCGTCGGTATACGACCCATTGCAGGCCGGGGCCAACGGATTGGAAGTCAACCGGGTACACCGGACCTGCCAGTTTCCGCCGCCATCTGTCGGGGACAGGTTGTACTGCGCCTGTGCGGTGCCCAGCGGCGACAGCGCCAGTACGGCAAGAGCGAGTAGGTGTTTGGTCATTCTTGGGCCTGTATGAAGAGAGGAATGGCAACTTTCACTTGTAACCTACGGCAGGGATCGTGCCACCCAACTCAACACGTAACGCGCTATTTCACTTAGACTTATGCATTGGGCATCGGACGCGCACCACCATTATGCCTCTTTTTAGCATCAGTAGTGTAGCGCACGTGCATCATAAACACCTGTTTGTAGGGAATTTGCAATACTCTCGTTGCTCAGAACCGTCAGTCCGCTCCGTCGACAAACCCGGCCACACCGCACCGCCATCTTAATGCGGCCCGGCCGAGCCGGCGCTTCGCGCCTGAAGACCCCGCAGAAAATCCACGCGCAGCTCAGTCCACCCTTCGACCTGCACGTACTGGACACGAATCCGACGCCGCCCTCCGCGAATCGTGGCATACGCTGGCGCCGTCTCGTGCGGTGCCCAGTGGTCGATCACCAGCACATCGTCGACCCACACCCGGACCGCATCGTCGCTGAGGGTCCGCATGGTGTTCGGCCCGGCGGGAAGTGCCACGACGGCGGTGGCCTCGAGCGCCATGCGCGTTGCCGGTACCCCAGCCACCGAGGGGCGCGACCACATCCAGTCCAATCGTGGAAGCGTCCTGGACCATACCGGTGTGCCCTGCAGTAGCCTCGCGAACCCCTCGGAGGCCTTCCGTGGATCGGTGCTGTCGCTCCACGCAAAGACTCGGGCAGTCCACTCCTGCACCGGCTCAAATCTCACATACGAAAACGGCACGGCGACGCCTGCCGCGGTGTGAGTGCCACGCGGCGAGACCACGGCCGCACCGCGGTAGTCGAGATGCACGGCCAGGTCACCCACGCTGTCGGCATGCGGCGTGACGACGATCGTGTCCCCGGTTCGACCACGTCGCGCGGAAATGGCGGCAACTCCACGCAACGATCGCACCGTCCAGCTACCGGCCGGACCCAACACCCGCAACCGGAGCGGCCGAGACCGTACACTGTCGATCGGCCACAGCTTCGGTGAGCGCCAATCGTACGGACCCCATTCATCAACGACGATCGCCGAACGATCGAGCGCGGCCACCACACGTCGCGGCCACGTGTCCGGAGCATTCGCAATGGCCGGCGCCGCAGCACCGACCGCCCGCAGCTGCGCCAAGGGATCACACGGCGTGTCGCTGGTCCGACCGGCATTGTCACTCGTGTCGACCGCGCTGGTCTGGCGAATGCTCCACGGCTGATTCACGCCGACGAACGTGTTGCGCGCAATCCGGTAGTCACGACTTCTGGTGTCGCGATGTTTGGGATACCCCCAATCACTCGGCTCGATGGGATTGGCCCAGAGACTGATGCCGATGCTGTCACCGCGCGCGCCCTCGAACCGATTGCCCTCGACCATGTTGTCCTGCCCATGCTCGATGGCGATGCCGATCCGATTGCGTACGAAGCAATTACCGACGATGCGCGACCCGTAGCTGTAGCCACCCCACAATCCGTGGTCGCTGCCTTCGATCCGGTTGGCGAGGAAGTCGTTGCGGCTGAAGGTGGCTTCCATGCCATTTGTCGGGGCAAAACTGAAATCATTGGCGAAGAACACATTGTCGTTCACGCCGCCGAGTCCCGTGTCCATCGTGTGCTGACCCGCCCACACGAAGAGACCGTCACCACCGTGAGTCACCGAGTTGTAGGCCACGACGTTGCGAAGGCACTGCTCGAACATCAGGATGCCGGCCGAATCCTGCCCGCGCCGAAAGAACCCGTGGCTGTAGCCACGCACATTGTAGTCGATGCGGTTGCCGACGATGATGTTGGCACTCGACCGGTACATGCCGATGCCGAGCCCGGAGTTGAATGACAGGTCGTTGCCGCGAATCTGCAACGAATCCGTGCGCACCAGCATGATGCCGTTCATGCCCTGTTCAACGCGGTTGCCGGTCAGTGCGCCGCCGCGCACGTCGGCCAGGTAGATCCCCGCGCCGAAGCGCAGCCATTCATCCTGTTCGTTCTTGTGATACGACAACCAGTCGGCCAGACTCTCGTGCTCGACGAGACTGAACAGCCTGGGCTTCCAGTTGTGCGAAAAGTTGTTGCTGTCGAGCACCAGCCGCTCGGTGCGCCGCGCCAACAGCGCCACCTTATAGCCGCGTGCGGTCGCGCCCAGGACGCGCACGTTGCGACCGCCGTCGATGCGGATGGCGACGCCGCGGCCCTGGTCCGGGTCGGCCGAGGGCGCGCTCCCCTCGAGGATCACGCCGCGCAGGTCGACGGTGATATTGTCGCCGCGGATCGTGATCAGTGCGCTGTCCAGTGATGTGGGCGCCGGCAAGCGATAACGTCCGGGCGCCAGGCGTGTCGACCGGGTGATGATCAACCCCGCACGCGGAACTTGCGGGGTCGGACGCTGCGCCTGGACAAGAGCAGGAAACAGGAGCGCGACCGTGACGGTCGTCCACTTCAGCGCCATCGGTCAACACTCCTGGTAAGTGGATGCCACGGTGGGAAACGCCGACCGTGCGCACGCTTGGGCAGTCGCCCACGCTGCGGTCAATTCTGCGTCGCGCGTACCGGCCCGGCAACGGATTGCGAGAAGCTCTCTCGCCCGCGCCCGGAAAGCGGTACCATATGCGCCATGGACCGCCGCGATTTCCTCTCCGATGTGACGCGCGCCGCCGCCCTGTGCGCCGTCGTCCCCAACGTCTGGCGTGTCACGTCACGCCCACGGTTCGCCGATGACCCGTTCACGCTCGGAGTCGCCTCGGGTGATCCCACGGCAACCGGCGGCGTGCTCTGGACGAGATTGGCACCGAAGCCGTTCGAGCCCGACGGTGGCATGAACGACCGGACAGTCGTGACATGGGAGGTGGCGGAAGACGAGAGCTTCAAGAAGATCGTCAAGACGGGCCGAGCGACCGCGGCGGGCGAGTTGTCGTACAGCGTACATGTCAATGTCGACGGACTCACTCCCGATCGCTGGTACGTCTATCGCTTCCTGACCGGCGACGCGAACAGCCCGATCGGACGATTCCGAACCGCGCCGGCCGACGGCACGATGACGCCACTGCGCTTTGCCGTCGCCAGTTGCCAACGCTGGGATCAGGGCCTCTTCTCCGCCTACGAACTCATGGCGAAGGAAGAGCTCGGCTTGGCGAACTTCCAGCACATTCATAACGCGG
>CAZMGX010000463.1:0-3930 GCA_964565915.1 uncultured Gemmatimonas sp. | reverse complement strand
CTCGCAGGTGCACCTGTAGCTCGATGCCCCGCTCACGCCCGGGGAAGACAACCGGTTGCTGGATTACCTCGCCGACACGGTCAATCCCACACCCGACGAGCAGACGTTCGAAAAGGCGCTGACCGAGGCGATCGAAGATTCACTCGGCAGCTTGAAGGAGCGGGAGTCCAAGATTCTCCGCCTGTACTTCGGCATCGATGGGTCGGAACCGATGACGCTCGAGGAGATCGGCGCATTGCTGGGCATCACCCGCGAACGCGTGCGGCAGATCAAGGAGAAGGCGCTGTCCCGACTGCGCCACGTGTCCCGCGCCAAGGCTCTCGAAAGTTTCCTCGGCTGACCATGGCATCGACGTATTCGTTCGACGTGACGACCGGCGTGGACCTGCAGGAGGTCGACAACGCGGTCAATCAGGCGCAGAAGGAAGTCTCCCAGCGATTCGACTTCAAGGGCGCGCTGGCGACCATCGAGTTCAAGCGTGCCGACAGCCTCGTGCAGCTGGCGACCGACAGCGACATGCGCATGGAAGCACTCTTCGACATGCTGCAGGCCAAGTTGATCAAGCGCGGCGTGCCGGTGAAAAACCTCGACGTCGGGGACGTGAAGCCCGGTGGGGGCGACGTCCTGCGCCGCGAGGTGAAGCTCAAGATGAACCTCGACAGCGACACCGCGAAGAAGGTCTCCGCCGCCATCAAGGAAGCCAAGCTGAAGAAAGTGCAGGCCTCGATCCAGGGCGAGCAGGTGCGTGTCACCAGCCCGGACAAGGACGCGCTGCAGGAAGCCATCGCCCTGCTGCGGAAGGGGGATTTCGGCGTCGAACTCCAGTTCGGCAACTTCCGATAGGGGATCGGCATCGGGTAGCTTTCCCGGATGCTCAAGTTTGGTCTGGTCACCCTCGGGTGCGACAAGAACACGGTAGACTCCGAGCGGTACCTCGCCGATCTGGTGGCGCACGGCGCCGAGGCCGTTACCGATCTGCGTGACGCCGACGTCGTCGTCGTGAACACGTGCGGCTTCATCGACGCCGCCAAAAAGGAATCGATCGATGCGATCCTCGAGGCTACACGCCTCAAGGATGACGGCACGTGCCGCGCCGTCTTCGCCATCGGGTGCATGATCGAGCGCCACAAGGATGAACTGATCGAGGCACTGCCCGAGGTCGATGTCTTCCTCGGTACGTCGGAAACCGATCGCCTGGTCCCCGAGCTCATCGAGCGCGGGCTCATCAGCGGCGAGATCCTCGACCATCCGGGTGTCCGCGTCTTCGGCGGTGACAACGCACACGTGCGCTATCTCAAGGTCAGCGAAGGCTGCGATCACGGCTGTGCGTTCTGCGCCATTCCGCTCATGCGCGGCCGCCACCGCTCGTTTGCCTTGGACGAGCTGGTGCGCGAGGCGCAGCTGCTGGAGATGCAGGGCGCGCGCGAGCTGAATCTCGTGGCACAGGATCTGGCACACTACGGGCGGGATCGACGCGACGGCTTCGCGCTGCCGGAGTTGCTCGAAGCGCTCGTGCGCGAAACCAGCATCCCGTGGATCCGCAATCTCTATCTCTACAGCGCCGGCATCACGCCGCGCCTGCTGGAAGTGATTGCCGCCAATCCGCGCATCGTGCGCTATCTGGACACGCCGATGCAGCACGGCGCGGACGCGGTCCTGGCGCGGATGCGTCGCCCGGAGCGCCAGAAGACCATTCGCGAGCGGCTGGCCCGCTATCGTGAGCTGGTACCGGATCTCGCGGTGCGCACCACGGTCATCGTCGGCTTTCCCGGCGAGACCGAAGACGACTTTCGCACGCTCTGCGATTTTCTCGAAGAGATGCAGTTCGATCGCGTCGGGTGCTTCACGTATTCGCCGCAGGAAGGCACGCGCGCGTTCGATCTCGAGGATGACGTGCCGGAGTCGATCAAGCGGGAGCGCAAAGAGCGCATCGAGGAGCTGCAACGCGCGATCACGAGTGAGCGCTACGAGCGGTTCCTGGGGCGTGACGTCCAGGTGCTCGTGGATCGCCGCGGCGACGCGCCGGGGCAACTGATTGCCCGTGCGCCGTGGCAGGCCGATGACATCGATGGCATCGTGATGCTCACGGGTGATGCGCCGATCGGCTCCCTCGTCGACGTGCGGATCGAGCAGGTGGTGGATGACTATGACTTCCGCGCGACGTGGCGCGGGCTTGTGCAGGCACCGGCCGCCGCGCCGGCGCGCCCCACGCGGCACCTGCCGCTCGTGGGCATGACGACCTCCAGTGCAGGGAGCTACGGGCGATGACGAGTGCGGAAGCAGGGGTGGGGTCAACCGTCGACGTGCCGTCGGATTCAGCGGCGCCGCGACCGTCCACGCGATCGGCCGAGATCATGGCGCGGGCACGGACGCGCTTTCCGGGCGGGGTGAACTCGCCGGTGCGTGCGTTCCGTGGCGTCGGCGGCGAGCCGTTCGTCGCCGCGCGCGGCGAAGGCGCACGAGTCTGGGATGCGGATGGCAACGAGTACATCGACTACATCCTCTCGTGGGGCCCGCTGATTCTCGGCCACGCACCGAAGCCCGTGTTGGACGCGGTCGCCGCCACCATGCAGCGTGGCACCAGTTTCGGCATGCCGACCGGCCTCGAGGTCGAGCTCGCGGACCGCATTGCCGCGCGGATGCCGCACGTGGAGATGATGCGCTTCACCTCCAGTGGCACCGAAGCCGCGATGACCATTGCACGACTGGCACGTGCCGTCACCGGGCGGGAACACATCCTCAAGGTCGAAGGCTGCTATCACGGGCACGCTGATGGCTTTCTGGTGCGCGCCGGCTCGGGAGTCGCAACGCTGGGGCTCCCGGATTCTCCGGGTGTGCCCACCGAGCTCGCCAAGCTCACGCTGACCGCGCGCTACAACGACCTCGAGGCGGTGGAGCAGATCGCGCGATCCGTACCGCTGGCCGCGATCATGCTCGAGCCGGTCGTCGGCAACGGGGGCTTCATTCAACCCACGGCCGACTTCATTCCGGGGCTGCGCCGCATCGCTGACGAAACCGGTGCGCTGCTCGTCTTTGACGAAGTCATGACCGGATTCCGCATCGCCTTCGGTGGCGCTCGCGAGCGCTTTGATGTTGTCCCCGATCTCACCGCCCTCGGCAAGGTGATCGGCGGGGGCTTGCCCGTGGCCGTGTACGGCGGGCGCCGCGACTTGATGGAACACATCGCGCCGGCCGGATCGGTCTACCAGGCGGGCACGCTGTCGGGCAATCCGCTGGCCATGGCCGCGGGGATTGCCACGCTCGACGCACTGACCCGTGACGTGCACGATCGGATCACCGCGCAGACGGCGCGATTGGTCGACGGACTCGCGGCCATTGCCGCGCGCCATGGTGTGCCATTCACGGCGGGCCATGCCGGCTCGATGTGGGGATTCTTCTTCCGCGCCGAACCGGTGACGAACTTCGACGAGGCCAAGGAGTCGGACACCGCGTTGTTCAAGCGGTTCTTCCATGCCGCGCGTCGCCGGGGGGTCTCGTTGGCGCCGTCCGCGTTCGAAGCGGCGTTCATGTCCGCGGCGCACGGCGACCACGAAATCGAGCAAACGCTCGAGCGTCTAGATGGCGCGCTCGGCGCGGCCGTCGCCGGTCGAGATTGAGTATGGCTTCACCAGGCGCGGTGCGAACGACCGCGATGGCCGTGATGACGTGCCTGGTGATTGCGGCGGCTCTGGGGGCCGCCTGTGCCCCGCGTGGGGGCGGTCGGACCACTCCGGCCGCCGTCGAGGCGCCTACGCCGTTGCCGGTCGAGGCACCAGGACGCCTCGATGGCACGGATCGCACCGCGCGGATTGCGTTGGCGACCGGGGTGCCCATGGCGCCCGTCTCGGCGTCCGGCGCGTGGCGCATCGACGAGCAGGGCGGCCGACAGTCGCTGGTGCGCGGCGAGGGCGGTGAAGGCTGGCGCGTCGA
>CAZMGX010000462.1:0-3934 GCA_964565915.1 uncultured Gemmatimonas sp. | reverse complement strand
ATCGACGGCAGGGCGGGCAACGCCCTCCTGCTCGACCAGGAAGCCACCCGCCGCAGACTCGCCACCACCCGGGCCACGAACATCCCGGCTCAGACCCGGACGACCGCCGCGATCGTGGAGGCACCATGCGCCGCGATGATGCGCAGCAGATCGTTGGCCAATTCGGCCCCGTACGCCGGCTGGCCACGCGAGAACGCATTCCGCGACGGGTCGTGCGTGTGCACGAGATGATCGACGTGCGGCAGCAACTGCGCCGTGAAGGCCGTACGGTTCGGGGCAATACCCCCCACGGAGATGCCGCCGAATCCCACCCCGTGATATCCCCGCTGACGGCCCACGAACCGCACACGCTGTGGCTCGCCGCGCGCGCGATGATAGGCCAGTGCCATCTTGAGCGCGGTATCGACTGCTTCACTGCCGGAGTTCGTGAAGAACACGCGATCGAGCCCGGCGGGCATCAAGGCGCTCAGCGTGTCCGCCAGCCGGAAGGCGAGGGGATGGCCCATCTGAAACGGCGGCGCAAAGTCCAGTTCCGCGGCAGCGTGGGCAATTGCGTCGACGACCGGTTGCCGCCGATGGCCGGCGTTGACGCACCACAGGCCGGATACCCCATCGAGTACGCGTCGTCCCTCGGCATCCCGGTAGTACATCCCCTCGGCGCTCACGAGCAGGCGCGGTGCGCGCTTGAACGCCCGGTTGTTGGTAAACGGCATCCAGAGCGCGTCGAGCGACGGAAGCGCGTCATGCGCGACGCCACTAGCAACGCCAGTGGCAACGCCGGGATCGACGGCGGTCATCGACGCACCGCGACGCGCAGGGCACGCGTCAGGACCAGCGGGTGATCGGGACAGATGGCGTGCATGGGGCGTTCTCCGTGATACGTGTTGCCGTTACACTGACAGCGGGAGTGTGCATCGTGTGGGACCGCGCCGATATTGCAGGCATCCCCGATGATCGTCGAATGCTTGCCGCGGGTGCGAGCGTCGGTGGCTTGCGTAGTCGGTGGCTTGCATAGGTTAACGCCCGAGGCCCTTGTTCGTGACCTTCACCTTCCAGGAATCAGGCCGCATGCCGGATCGCTCCGTTTCAGACCGTGATGTCCGCGTGGCCACTGGTGCGTGCTCCGGCTGCGCGAAACTGGACCGACGCGGATTTCTCAACACGGCATCGGTCCTCTCGCTGGGCGCGTTGCTGGCCGCGTGTGGTGACGGCGTCATCAGCGAACCTGACGCGTTGCTCGGCGTCCTGCGCGACCCGATCCGGATCGACCCGCGACTCTACGCCGAGTTGCAGCAGGTGGGTGGACGGGTCGTCATCACGCCAGACGGCCTCGCGCCGCTCGTGGTCGAGAACGCCGGTGCTGGCAAGTTCCGCGCATTTTCGATGGTCTGCCCCCACAAGGGGTCGGTGGTGAACCTGTCTGCCGACGGCTTCGCCTGCCCGAACCACGGCGCGAAATTCACGCGCGCGGGGGTGTGGGCCGGCGGGCAGGCCACGGTGGACCTCTCCCCGATTGCCGTCTCCGTCGAGCCCGACGGAGCGCTGCTCGTCGGCGGCATCGTGCTGCCACCGTCCCCGCCGCTGCTCGCGTTGTCGGTCAATACCATCTCGTTCTCGGCCACTGTGGGCGGGGCCATTCCGGCGGCGCAAACCATCGCCATCACCAACGCCGGCGGGGGCACGCTGACCGGCATGACGTTCTCCCTCACCTACGCGGACAATCAGCCCAGTGGCTGGCTGGCCGCGACCCTGTCTTCACTTGCCGCCCCGGCCACCCTGACGTTGGCGGTGGCGCGAGGATCGCTGGGGGCCGGCTCGTACTCGGCCACCATCCGCGTGTCGGCTCCGGGCACCGGCAATGCGTCGCAGACGATCGCCGTCACGTTGGTCGTGATCGATACCACCACGCCGCCGGCCATCCAGCTCTCCAGCAGCGCGCTGACATTCTCGACGCCGGTCGGTGCGTCGCCCGCGGCACAGACGATCCAGATCATCAACTCGGGGAGCGGCACGATCGGCGCGATCGCGGTGAGCATCGCCTACGGCGCCGGCGCGACGGGTTGGCTCTCGACCTCCGCTTTGTCGGGCACGTCAACACCCAGCACACTCACGGTGCGCCCGGTGACGACGGCGCTCGCTGTAGGCACCTATACCGCGACGGTCGCAGTCAGTGGGGCAGGCGTGACCACGCGCACCTTGACCGTGACGTTGACCGTGGCCGTCGATGGGCTTGCCGTCACCATTGCCGACTGGCCGGCGTTGGCCAACGTCGGCGGTGTGGCCGGCAGTGTTGGATCGCTGAACTTCAATCCGATCGCCGTTGTTCGCACCGGGGCCAACAGCTTCGCCGCCTTCTCGCTGATCTGCCCCCATGCGGGCTTCTACGTGCAGGTGATCAACGGGTCGAGCTTCCGGTGCCCGAATCACGGGTCGCTCTTCAATGCGAACGGCACCCTCGCCGCCAACTCCCCGATCCAAACCGGGTCGCTGCAGTCGATGCGCGTGACGTACACCCCCGGCGACCCCGTCCTGTACGTCTCGTAGCTCGTGGATGGGGCACGAGACCCGGAGGCGGGAGGCGAACTGCCTGCCGTTGTCTCTCCGCTCCGGGTCTCACCCCTCAAGCAAGGTGATTGAACCTGCGGTCGTGCATCGCTACTTTTCAAGGCTGCACGGTCATCACGTTCATATCGTCCAAGTTTCGAATCCATGCCGACTTACGAGTTTCGCTGCCCAGACGGTACGATCATCGAACGGGTCTTCAAGATCTCCGAAGTCCCCAGTGAGATTCCCTCGCCCAACGGCGACGGAATGGCCACCCGCATGATTTCCGGCGGTGCCGGTCTGCTCTTCAAAGGGTCGGGATTCTACATCACCGACTACGGGAAAGACGGCAAGAAGGACCAGCGCGCCGCGTCCTCGGAGAAGAGTGAGAAGAGCAGCACCGCCAGTGCGGAGGGTGGTAGCAGCGGGAGCTCCGGTGGCGGTGCGGACAGCGGGAAGGCGGCTGACAAAAGTTCGCCCGCTCCGGCGGCGTCGGCGCCGACGAAGTCCGACAAGTCTGACTGACGCGCGACGCCGATCGCGCGCCCATCCCTGCGACCGACCCCCCTGTGAATCACGCTGAGGCTCTTCGCGCCGAGATCGCGCGTGCCGCGCGCGCGCTCGGCGCCCCCGACGACATCGCGCCCGTACTCGAACGTCCGCGCGATCCGTCGCATGGCGACTGGGCCACCAATGTGGCGATGATGCTGGCCAAGCCACTCGGGCGAAAGCCGCGTGACATTGCGGAGGCGCTGGTCGCCGAACTGCACCCGGCCGATGTCGGGGTCGCGCAGGTCGAGATCGCCGGGCCCGGTTTCCTGAACTTCCGCCTCGATGCGGGATTTCTCGCGCGCGGACTCCTGCCGATCCTGCAGCATCCCGAGGCGTGGGGGCGACACGACGTCGGCCGTGGCGCACGGGTCGTCGTCGAGTTCGTGTCGGCCAACCCGACCGGTCCCTTGCACGTCGGTCACGGCCGTCAGGCCGCATTGGGTGATGCGATCAGCACATTGCTCGAATGGACCGGCTGGCGCGTGGATCGCGAGTTCTACTACAACGACGCCGGTGCCCAGATCGCGAACCTGGCGAAGAGTACGCAGGCGCGGGTGCGGGAGCTCGCCGGTCAGCCGCTCGCGATTCCCGAGGGTGGCTATCACGGCGAGTACATTCGCGAAATCGCCCAGGCCTATGTCGCGCAGCATCCCGCCGATGCGGCTGGTGACGACTTGGACGCGCTGCGCACGTTTGCGGTCGCGGCGCTCCGTCACGAGCAGGATCTGGATCTGCAAGCCTTCGGGGTCAAGTTCGACACGTATTACCTCGAGAGTTCGCTGTACACCGATGGGCGGGTCGATCAGACCGTGGCGGCGTTGCGGGCATCCTGGTGCCA
>CAZMGX010000461.1:0-3937 GCA_964565915.1 uncultured Gemmatimonas sp. | reverse complement strand
ATTTTCGGCAATGAGATCACGAATCGTGGGCGTAACCACCATAACTTCCGCCGCGACGGCGCGCCCCTGGCCGTTCGCACGCGGCAACAATCGCTGCGACACGACCGCATGCAACGTCTCGGCCAGACGAATGCGCACGACCGTCTGCTCGTCCGGCGGGAACATGGCCACGATGCGCATGATCGTGCTTTGCGCATCCGGCGTATGCAAGGTCGAAATCAGCAGGTGACCCGTCTCGGCCGCCTTCATGGCCGTATCGATGGTCTCGGTGTCGCGCATTTCACCAATGAGAATCACATCCGGGTCCTGACGCAACGCCGCGCGCAACCCCATGCGGAAACTGTCGGTATCCAGACCCACTTCGCGCTGCGTAACCGAGCTCTTGATGTCGCTGTGGATGAACTCGATGGGATTTTCGAGTGTCAGAATGTGCTTCTCATACGACGCATTGATGGCATTGACCAGCGCCGCCATCGTGCTCGATTTGCCGGACCCCGTCACGCCGGTCACGAGCACCATGCCACGTTCCGTGTGCGCGATACGGTCGAGGACGGGCGGCAACCGCAGCGAGGCAAACGTCGGCACGTTCTCCGGAATGACGCGCATGACGATCGAGTGTGATGCGCGCTGGCGGAGAATGTTGACGCGGAATCGACCGACACCGGGCGCGGCCCAACTCGCGTCATGATCACGCAGCGTGTCGATGGTGGCGCGCTCGGCGTCCGTCCCCATCAGGTGCAGCGCAATGGCCCGGGTCTGTTCGGCCGACAGGGTCTGCTTCGTCAGTGCAATCAGTCGCCCGTCGATACGCGCGCGCACCACATCACCGGCCTTGATGTGGACGTCGGATGCGCCTCGGTCTACTGCTGCCCTGATGATTCGCTCGATCGCCACGCCGCCGCCTTCCGGTTGGTGCCTTCGGGGGAGCCCCGGCGCCGGTCTTCAGTACCCGGCGTCGAGGTCCACGACATTGCGCAGCGGTGTGCCCGCCACCCATCGTCGCCAATTGTCTTCGAACAACGCGAGCGCACGCGCCCAGTGACGACGCGGAGACACTCCCGAGACATGCGGCGTCACCAGCACCCGCGAGTGCTGCCAGAAGGGACTGGACGGCGGCAACGGTTCGGTGGGAAATACATCCAGCACCGCCCCACGAAGGCGTCCGGCGTCGAGCGCTTCAAGCAGCGCCTCGTCGGCCACCAGGCCACCGCGCGCTACGTTGACGACGATTGCCCCGGCCGGGAGCAACGCGAGCCGACGGGCGTCGAGCAGGGCGATCGTCTGGCTGGTCTGCGGCGCCGCGATGACCACCACATCGGCATTGGGGAGCTCGTCGTCCAGGTCGTCCGGCCCAGTGACCCGACCGAATCCGGGCGGAAGACCGAGCTCCGGCCGACGCCGAATTCCCACACACGAACATCCGAGAGCCGAGAAGCGGCGGGCGACGGCCGACCCAATACCCCCGGCCCCGATGACCAGCACCCGAAGTTCGTCGACTTCACGGGACGCCATATCACCGGTGGAAAACGGCAACTGGTCCCAGCGCGAGGCCGCTTGCTGTCGAACCGCGTGGTCGAGCCCACGGACGAAGTGCAGCACACCGGCCAGGATCGTGTCGGCCATGGCCTCACCGTACAGCCCCGCACTGTTGGTCAGCACCACGGGATGGGCGCGCAGGGTGGGCGTGATGGACGAGCCGACGCCGGCCGCCACGCTATGCGCCCACCGGAGCTGCGGCGCCGCCTCGAGCATCGGCGCCGTCACACCGAAGCCGAAATACGCTTCCGCATCCGCGACGGCAGTCAGCGTTTCATTGCTGACAGGGTTCGTGCCGTTTCCTGAAGAGACTGAAGGGGCCGACATGATCGACACCCGCCAACCCTCTGGTGCATGCGCAACCAGTTGGTCTGCAGCCCATGACGGCAGCCGCATGTGCGGCGTTGTGCTCATGAGGTCCACGACCAGATGCCGCACGGTTACGCGTCCGGCAGATGCAGCGCCCCCAGCCCCATACGATCACGCACCTCGCGAATGGTCTCCTGCGCGACGGCACGCGCTGCGCGCCCCCCGTCCGCCAATGCATCGAGCACACGCTGCGGCTCCGCATCCAACGCCTCGGCGCGCCGACGAATGGGGGTGAGCTCGGCGATCATGTTCGTGTGCAGCACCTTCTTGCAGTCCATGCAGCCCCACCCTGCCGTCGTGCACTGCTGCACCACCGTCGCCTGCGTGTCCGCATCACTGAAGGCCTTGTGCAGCTGGAAGATGTTGCAGACGTCCGGATTGCCTGGGTCGGTTTTGCGAACCCGAGCGGGGTCCGTCATCGCCGGTCGAAGCTTGGCCCAGATCTCGTCATCGGACTCCAGCAAACCAACGGTGTTGCCCAGCGACTTGGACATCTTGGCCTGACCATCGAGGCCCACGATACGACGGGTCGGCGTCAACAACGCCTTCGGCTCGGGGAAGTAGCCCTCACCGAATCGGGCGTTCCACTTGCGCGCCGTATCACGCGCGAGCTCCAGGTGCTGCACCTGGTCTTCGCCAACCGGTACGGCATCGGCCCGATACAGCAGGATGTCCGCCGACTGCAGCACCGGATACATCAGGATGCCGGCCGGAATACTCTCCAGCTTCGAGGACTTGTCCTTGAACTGCGTCTGGCGCTCGAGATCACCCAACGGCGTGAGCGTGGTAAACACCCACGACAGCTCGGTGTGCTCGGGCACCTCGCTCTGCATGAAAAGACTGGCCTTGGTCGGGTCGATGCCCGCGGCCAGCAGCGACTTGGCCATGCCCCAGCGGCGGGCGCGCAGCACGGCCGGGTCGTAGTTCCCGGTGATCGCGTGGTAGTCGACGACGCAGAAGAACGCGCCGGCATGTTCGTGCTGCAACTGCGCCCAGTTCTTGACGGCGCCGAGGTAGTTTCCGATGTGCAGTTCGCCCGAGGGCTGGATGCCGCTGAAGATTCGAGACATGCTCCAAACGTAATCCGGCACCCACCGCCCGAGAAACATTCGTCACCATATTCAACACCGAAGTCCTTTCGCTCACATGACCATCGTCTCCGAATCCCAGCGTCTGGCCTGGCGCACCACGGCGGCCAATGCGGCCTCCCGCGCGGCCGCGTTCATCGCCGAAGAAGCCCGTGCGGTCCATCAGATCGTCTGGGAGGAGAAGAGCGCGACCGACTTCGTGAGTCGAGTCGACCTGGGCGCCGAACAGATCATTCGCGACGTCTTCGCCGCCGAGGCGCCGGACATCCGGATCGTGGGCGAAGAGCTGAGTGCCGAAGGTGCTCCTGACGAGGGGCTGGTAGCGATCGTCGATCCGCTCGACGGCACCACGAACTTCCTGCACGGCTTTCCGAACTACGGCGTGTCGATTTGCGTGGCGCTGAATGGGGTGCCGCAGGCTGCCGTGATGTACGACGTCGCGCGTGGGGGCATGTACCACGCGATTGCCGGAGGTGGTGCGTTTGTCGACGAGACGCCGCTGCGGGTGTCGACGATCAGCAACCCGGCGCGCGCCCTCATTGGGACGGGATACCCGTTCAAGGACGTTTCCACGGCGGACCAGTACGTCGCGCAGATGCGTCGGCTGATGCCGGTCGTTGCGGGCATGCGCCGGGCTGGGGCGGCCGCACTCGACCTGTGCGACGTAGCCCGAGGGAGGTTTGAGGCGTTCTGGGAGCTGTACCTGAATCCGTGGGACCTGGCGGCCGGCGTGCTCATCATCCGGGAGGCCGGCGGTCGTGTCACGGATCTCGAGGGACGGGACGCGGGGATGGTGGGAGGCCCGATCGTGGCGAGTAACGGGGTGCTGCACGACTGGCTACTGGAGCAACTGCGGGAGGCGTGAGCAACAGCCGGACTGCGGACTCTGGACCGGGGACTGTGGAGTTCGGCCCAACCAATGGACGAGGGACTGGGGGAGTTCT
>CAZMGX010000460.1:0-3938 GCA_964565915.1 uncultured Gemmatimonas sp. | reverse complement strand
ATCTGCTGTCGCTCCTTGGCGTCGCACGCGAGGTTGCCGCCATCACCGGCGTTGCCTACCGCGCCGTTCCACGCAGCGATCTCACGAGCGCACCGAGTGACACACTGGTCGCCGAAGGTGCGCGCTCGGCAGCGGCCGACGGCATCAGCGTGACGATTGAAGATGTCGCGAACTGTCCGCGGTATGTTGCGGTCGTCATTCGTGGGCTTCGTGTCGGCCCCAGTCCGGCGTGGCTGGTGTCGCGCCTCGAGAGCATCGGCCAGCGCAGCATCAACAACGTCGTGGATGCCACGAACTACATCCTGCACGGTCTTGGGCAGCCGGTGCATGCGTTCGACCTCGGGAAACTCGCGCAGTCGGCCATCGTGGTTCGGCCGACTCGCGATGGGGAATCGCTGGTGACCCTGGACGGCATCACCCGAGCGCTGCCCGTCGGCACGACTGTCATCTGCGATGCCGAGAAACCGGTGGCGCTTGCCGGCGTCATGGGCGGCCGCAACTCGGAAGTCGACGAAGCGACGGTCGACGTACTGCTCGAGGTGGCGGCGTTCGCGCCGCGATTCGTGCGCGGGGTTCGTCGCGCGCTCAACATGTCGACCGATGCGAGTTATCGGTTCGAGCGTGGGGTGGACACCCACGCCCTGACGTCTGTCGCGGCGGTCGGTGCGGCCTTGATCGCACAGGTTGCCGGCGGCTCCATCGGTGCCACGCTCGTGGTTGGTGATGCACCGCCAACCCGTTCGCCGATCACGTTGCGGAGTTCGCGCGTCGAACGCCTGTTGGGACAAGCGGTGCCCGTCGCGGAGACAGCGCGCCTCCTCGAACAACTCGGATGCACGGTGGAGCACGCGTCCGAGACGCTCACCGTGCGACCGCCGTCATGGCGTCACGATCTGTTGCTCGAAGTCGACCTGATCGAAGAGGTGGCGCGCCTCATCGGATTCGACGCCCTGCCCGATGAGTTGCGTCCGTTCCGACCGGGGCGAGCGCCGGATCATCCGCTGCACCTCGCCAGTCGACACGTTCGGGAAGTGCTCGTGGGGCTCGGCCTTTCCGAAGCGCGCCCGATGCCGTTCACGGCTACCGGGCACGAACGCACACCGCGCGTGCGCAATCCACTGGCGGACGACGAACCGTTCCTGCGTGCATCCGTGCTCGACACCCTCGCTCGTCGTGCGGAGGACAATCTCTCCCGCATGCAGGGCAACGTGCGCCTGTTCGAAATCGGCAACGCCTTTGCGCCGTCGACGGGGCGCCTGCCGCGCGAGGAAGTGCGTGTGGCGGCCCTGGTGATGGGGCTTCGCCGGCCGCCGCACTTCACCGAACCACAACCGCCGTCGTATGACGTCTGGGATGCCAAGGGGATCGCCGAGGCGCTCACGGCATCCGCCTTTCCAGGCGCCGCGGTGACGCTGGTGGCGGCGCAGGAGCCGACGCTGTGGACCATCGAGGTAGCCGGCCGTGGACCGGTTGGACACGTGGTGCGCGTGCCGCTCGACCGCCCCGTCTGGGCCTCTGAAGCCTTCGGCGTCGAGGTGACGCTCGGCGAGATCGCATCGCACGACGTCGCCCCGCCGGGTGAGAACGCGCACGGCACACCGATTACCCGGGCAGCCTCGGCCACCGCCGACATCCGCGTACGAGCGCTTCCGGTGACGCCAGCCGCGGAGTTCGATCTGGCACTGCTGGTGCCGGACGGGACGAGTGCGGGCGCGGTGGAAAACGCCCTCCGCGCGGCGGGCGGCGATCTGCTCGAGCGGATCGCGTTGTTCGACGAGTTCCGCGGCACCGGCGTGGCTACTGGCTTCCGGAGTCTTGCGTGGCGGTTGACCTTCCGTCATCCCGAGCGCACCCTCCGGGATAAGGAAATTGAAGGACGTCGCGCCAAACTGCTCGAAACCCTCGACAAGGAACTGGGAATCCGTCCACGTGCGTCCTGACGTCGTTGCCTTTCGTGAGCTTGACACGCTCGTCCGAAATCTGACCGATCAGCTGGCGGGCTACCGCCGGCGTGCCCTGTCGTCCGAGGCGCGAGCGCGCGACCTCGAGCAGGACGTCGTTCGACTGGAGGCGGCGTTGGCGGCGGCCACGCTGGAAACGGCCGGGGCCGTCGAAGCGCGCGAGCACGCGCTTGCGGCGGCGAGAGAGGCGACCGCGGTCGCACGCGCGGCGAAGGACGCCCTGGCCGAGCTTGAACGGGTGCCGGTGATGGCGGCTCCCGATGCCACGGAGGCGGCCAACGCGGCGGCGGGGGAACCGGTCGTCGGCACACGGGACGCGATCGCGGAGAACGAGCGGTTACGTGCGAAGCTCAGGGAAGCGCGGGACAAGACGGCACAGCTGGCGGACCGCGTGCGGTTCCTTCGCCAGCAACTGACCCACGGGGCGGAACGATGATGATGGACCACAAGACGGTGGTACGCGTCAGGATCGTGGGCGAGGAGTATACGCTGCGCACCGAGGCGTCCACGTCGCACACCGAGGCGGTGGCCGAGCACGTGGATCGGACGATTCGCGCCATCATTTCGAGCGGCGCCACCGTGGAGACGCACAAGGCGGCCATCTTGGCCGCCTTGCAGATCACGGACGAGCTGTTTCGTGAACGGGCCGCCGGCGAGGCAATTACCGCCGACCTCCGCCAGCTGGCGGCTGACATTCGCCCCCTTCTGCCGCCGGACAAGCGGCGCGACGAGCCGACACCGTAGCCCTGCCGGGCGGCGTGGTCTGGCCAGGCCGACGGTGCCTGCCGCAACCGACGCGATACGCCTGCGGACCACCCCGGTCGCGAATGGACATCACCGCGCGGCATGCAGGTTGCGTGGTGGCAAGCATTTCCGTACGTTCACGCAGCAAGGCGCATCGAGCGCTGGACTCGTGAATCTGCCGCGGTTCGGTATGCGTTCGCTGGGTTCGGCATGCCGTGTGATGCGACAGACACTGAATCCGCGCCCTGCCGCGGTGGAGCATAGATCACATGGGAGATTTTCCCGTAGCGGCGCTTTATGGCGCCGTGGGACTTATCTCGGTCGTCGTCGCATTTCTTCTCGGGCGGCGAACCGGCGGAAATGACAAGGTCGCGGAACAGCGTCGCGCCAAGGCCACGGCGGACGAAACTGCGACCCGCATCCTCGACGAGGCGCGCCGCGAGGCGGAGACCGCTCGGAAGAGTGCGATCGTCGAAGGCAAGGAAGAAATCCTGCAGCTCCGCGAGAGTATCGAGAAGGAGATGCGTGATCGCCGCAGCACGGTGGAACGCGAGGAAAAGCGCGTGCTGGAGCGAGAGGGGCAGCTCGACCGGGCGCGTGAGCAGCTTGAGGGGCGCGAAGTCGACGTGCAGTCGCGGATTTCCGAGCTCGGTCGGCGTGATGCGCGGTTGGTCGAGCGCGAGCGCGAACTCGAACGTCACATCGAGGAAGAACGTCGGCGGCTGGAGCAGGTCGCCGGACTCAGCGCGGAACAGGCCAAGGCCGAGTTGGTGCGGCGGATGGAAGACGCGGCGATCGCCGACGCGGCGAACCGGCTGCGCGAGATTCGCGAGACGTCTCGCCGGAATGCCGAGCGCGAAGCAAAGAAGATCGTCGCACTCGCCGTGCAGCGTGTGGCGGCCGAAACGACGGCGGAGACCACCGTCTCGGCGGTCTCTTTGCCGAATGACGAGATGAAGGGGCGCATCATCGGCCGCGAGGGGCGCAACATTCGCGCGTTCGAACTGGCGACGGGCGTCGATCATCGACGACACACCGGACACGGTGGTGGTCTCCTGCTTCGATCCCGTTCGTCGAGAAACCGCCCGTCTGGCACTTGAGAAGCTGGTCAGCGACGGTCGGATCCATCCGGGACGAATCGAAGAGGTCGTCGCGAAGGCGCGCAAGGAAGTCGAGGTGACCATCGTCGAGACCGGCGAGCAGGCGGCCTACGAGGTCGGCGTATCCGGCTTG
>CAZMGX010000459.1:0-3976 GCA_964565915.1 uncultured Gemmatimonas sp. | reverse complement strand
ATTGGGGCTGTTCGTTCCCGGTGAAGAGACACCGATGCACGACATCATCCAGATGAACGAAACACGAGCCGCCAACGTGCGGACCGCAGATTCCATCGAGGCTGCCGTGGTCGAGGCGCTCGCGTGGATTGCCAAGGCGCGCGCATGACCGCACGCATCGCCGTGCTGGCCTCGGGCACCGGCACCAACCTGCAGTCCCTGATCGATCACTTTGGTGCCATCGCCCCCAACGCCGGTACGATGGTGTGGGTCGGCTCCAATCGCACCGACGCCTTCGCCCTGACTCGTGCGCGTGCCGCCGGCATCGAGACGGGCCTGATCGTCGACCCGGCAGACGGCGCAGCGCTTCGCCGGCAGCTGAGCGCGGCACGCGTCGACCTGATCGTGCTGGCAGGTTACCTGAAGCTGGTGCCGGCCGACGTGGTTTCGCAGTTCGCGGGCCGTTTCCTCAACATTCACCCGTCGTTGTTGCCGGCGTTCGGCGGGCCGAACATGTATGGACAGCGCGTACATGCGGCCGTCATCGCGCACGGTGCCCGCGTTTCCGGGGCGACCGTGCACTTCGTGGACGAGGTGTTTGATCGCGGCGCGATTGTGGCGCAGTGGCCCGTGCGCGTGTTCGCCGACGATACACCCTCGTCATTGGCAGCGCGGGTGCTACGGGCCGAGCATCGTCTCCTGCCCGCGGCGGTCGAGGCCGTGGCCACTGGCCGTGTGACGCTCGGCCCGGACGGTCGCGTGCACGGGGATGTGCCGCTGCCGCCCCTTCCCGAGTAGCCCCTGCTCCGCGCCGCCGTTCCCTTTCGGTCCCGTTTCCGTTTCCGTTCTGTTCCCGACACTTCCCTCATTCCTTCAGCTCGCGCGCTCCGTTCATGCCCCGTGCCCTGCTTTCGGTCTCTGACAAGACCGGCCTCGTCCCGTTCGCCACGCAACTCGCGCAGCACGGCTACGAACTCGTCTCCACCGGCGGTACGGCGCGTGTGCTGCGCGAGAGCGGCCTCACGGTCCTCGATGTCAGTGACATCACGGGATTCCCGGAGATGCTGGACGGACGCGTCAAGACGCTTCATCCGGTCGTTCATGGTGGCCTGCTGGCCCGTCGGGACATTCCGGAGCACATGGCCGCCATTGCGGCGCACGGCATCGGGACCATCGACCTCGTGGTGGTGAACCTCTATCCGTTCCGCGAGACCGCGGCGCGCAGTGGCGTCCATCCCGAGGAAGTGATCGAGAACATCGACATCGGTGGGCCGTCCATGCTTCGGTCCGCCGCCAAGAACTTCCAATCGGTCTGGGTGCTGGTCGACCCTGCCGATTACGCACGTGTGCTCGATGTCATCGCCGCACAGACAGATGATCCCGACCTGCGCCGACTGCTGGCGGAGAAAGTGTATGCGCACACCAGCGGCTACGATGCGGCAATTGCGCAGTGGTTCGCCGCGCAGCGGGGCGAGCCGTTTCCGGATCGCTACCCCCTCGCGTTCGAAAAGCAGCAGGCCCTCCGGTACGGTGAGAACCCGCAGCAGCGCGCCGCGTTCTACGTCGAACGCAGCGGGGCGGGTCTCGGCGCGCTCACGCAACTGGGCGGTAAGGAACTCTCGTTCAACAATCTCCTGGATCTCGAGGGCGCCATGCTCGCGATCGAGCCGTTCGCCGAGCAGCCGGCGTGTGCGATCATCAAGCACACCACCCCGTGCGGGTTGGCCACCGGCGCCGACGCCCTCGATGCCTACAAGAAAGCGCTGGCGTGCGACCCCGTGTCGGCGTTCGGGTCGGTCATTGCGTTCAGCGTTCCGGTCGATGTCGCGGCCGCCGAAGCGATCTCGAGTCTCTTCGTCGAGTGTATCGTGGCTCCCGCCTTCGCCGAGGAAGCCGTCGAGATCCTTGGCCGCAAGAAGAACCTGCGTGTCCTGTCGGGTCGGGCCAGCTGGCCCGCGGGTGGCATGGACTACAAGCGTGTTCGTGGCGGTCTGCTGGTGCAGGACCGCGCCCCGGTCCCTGAGGTCCCCCCGACCTGGACGGCCGTGACGAAACGGCAGCCCACCCGTGAAGAGCAGCGCGACCTCGCGTTTGCCTGGCGAGCCGTCGCCAGCGTCAAGTCGAACGCGATTGTCCTGGTACGCGATGGCGCGACGATCGGCATCGGTGCCGGCCAGATGTCGCGGGTCGATGCCTCCTTTCTGGCCGCCCACAAGGCGACGCTCGGCGGGCACGACACGGCGGGCGCGGCGCTGGGCTCGGACGCGTTTTTCCCCTTCCGCGACGGCATCGATCAGGCAGCGGCGGTTGGCGTCACCGCCATCGTCCAGCCGGGTGGCTCGGTCCGCGACGCGGAGGTGATCGCGGCGGCCGACGAGCACAACATGGCCATGATCTTCACCGGCGCCCGCCTGTTCCGGCACTAGAACGAACGCCCGTTCCGCCGTCCGCCCGCTATTCTTCCGTGTCTCCCTTGAACGTACTTCTTTCAACCCGCTGTTCATGACTGTCGCCACTGCCACCGCGGGCGCTCCGCCGCGGGTGACGTCTCGTGCCGCTGTCGGCACCGCCGAGCTGGATTACCGCCCTTCATATCTGGCCGCCACCATCGCCGGGTTGGTGGTCTTTCTGCTGTACGTGCTCACGCTCGCCCCGACCACGTCCATGTGGGACACGAGCGAGTACATCACGGCGGCGTACGTCCTCGGTATTCCCCACCCGCCGGGCAACCCGTTCTTCGTGCTGATCGGCCGCGTGTTCGCGATCCTGCCGATCGCGCCCACCGTCGCCATGCGCATCAATGTGCTGGCCGCCGTCTCGAGCGCGATATCCGCGGGGTTCTGGTTCCTCGTGACCGAACGCGTGCTGGTGGGGTGGCTGCCTCGGCGCTGGCAGCGCATCGTCGGCGGTTCGCTGGCGGTCCTGATCGGCGCGACGTCGTTCACCGTGTGGAACCAGTCCGTGGTGAACGAAAAGGTCTATACGGTTTCGCTGCTCGGTCTCGCCGTGATCTGCTGGTTGACCGTGCGGTGGTGTGATGATCCGGAAGACAAGGTCGCGGATCGTCTGCTGGTGCTCATCGCGTACATCCTCGGACTCGGCTACGCGAATCACATGGCCGGAATGCTGGCGGCGCCGGCCGTCGGTCTGGCGGTGCTGATCCGGCGCCCCGCGTTTCTGTTGCGCTGGAAGCTGTTGATCGCCTGTGGCGCCGCGCTGGTGTTCGGCATGACGCCGTTTGCCACGCAGCCGATCCGAGCGGCGCACTTCCCTGCCATGAACGAGGGAGAGCCAACCGGGTGCGTCACCAAGCTCGAAGTCGGCTGCACCTTCTCGAAGCTGACGTACGACGCCTTCATGTACAACTTCAACCGCGGGCAGTACGGCAAGCCCGAGTTGGGCGAACGGCAGGCGCCGTTCAGTGCACAAATCGGGATGTACTGGCTCTATTACAAGTGGCAGTTCGTGCGGGATGCCTACAACGAACGGCCCGGCTTGCAGAATGCCCTCGCGGTGTTCTTCCTGATTCTCAGCGGCATCGGTGGCTGGATGCACTTCAAGAAGGACCGACGAAGTTTCTCGTTCTTCGGTCCGCTCGTGTTCACGATGACGCTCGGCCTGATTTTCTATCTGAACTTCAAATACGGTCATTCGCAGGCCCCCGAGCTGGCCGAGTCGGTGCCGCGCGAAGTCCGTGACCGAGACTATTTCTACCTGTGGAGTTTTTCGGCGCTGAGCGTCTGGGCCGCGCTGGGACTGGTGTATGTCTGGGAGACCACGGCGAGTCTGTTCGGCGCCGATGAAGTCCGGTTGGGGCACGAGAATGTGCTCGAGCCGCGACCGCGCAGTTTTGCGCTGGCGGCACCCGTGCTGGCCATCGCGTTTCTGCCGCTCGGGTTCAACTGGCAGCAGGCCTCACGTGCCAACCAGACGGATACGACGGACTTTGCGCGCGACCTGCTGAACAGCGTCGAGCCGTACGGCATTCTCATCACCG
>CAZMGX010000458.1:0-3977 GCA_964565915.1 uncultured Gemmatimonas sp. | reverse complement strand
CTGTGTCCGCGGCGGCGTGCGGTTGATCTCGTCGGCGAGGATGATGTTCGCGAAGACGGGCCCGGCGATGAAGCGCACCTGCCGCTTGCCGGTGGACACATCTTCTTCGATGACCTCGGTGCCGAGGATGTCCGACGGCATGAGGTCCGGCGTGAACTGGATGCGATTGAACCTGAGGTGTACCGCATCGGCCAGCGTCTTGATCAGCAGCGTCTTGGCGAGCCCTGGCACACCGCGCAGCAGGCAATGTCCGCCGGCCAACAGACACATGAGCACCTCTTTCCGGACCTGCTGCTGTCCGATGATGACGCGGCCGATCTCGGCGTCGAGCTTCCTGGCAAGAGCGACCGCGTCATCGAAGGACTGTGCGACATCTTCCATCCGTTATCTGGCTCCGGTCCTGACGGGCGTGATGATGATGTTGCGGAACGCGACCGGGCCGTGGTCGCCCTGCAAGTAGATGGGACCGGGCTCTTCTTCGTTGCTGTCCAGCGCACCGCCGGTGATGCCAGGGATCGTCTGGTCACCGATGATCGTCTTGCCGTTCAGCACGACGGTCACCCGTCGACCGACCAGCGTGATGTCGTACGTCTGCCACACGTCCGGCCCCTTCGACACGTTCTCGTTGGGCACGAGGAAGCCGTACACGCCACCCAGATGCACTGACTGCGGCTCGACGGTGCCGTTGTCCTCGACCTGCACTTCGTAGCGACCGCGCAGATACACCCCGCTGTTGCCACCCTTCGGATACTTGAATTCGATGTGCAGCTTGAAGTCGGTGTACTTGCTGGTGGTCGCGAGGTTGGCGCCGCCCTTCACGTTGGTCAGGACGCCATCGATCGCCTTCCACTCGTTTGTGCCTCCCAACGGCGCCCATCCCGACAGATCCTTGCCGTTGAAAAGCGTGATCGGCGCGCCCCACGTTGGCTCCGCCGCCCGCCGCAGCAACGGCGCGCGCTTGCCGGTGAACTGATGGCGTTCACCAGCCGGCGTCGTGACCGTACCCGTCAGGGCATCACCGCTCAGCGTGGCCTCGAGCACGAGGTCATTGGATTCGCGATCCCATTGGGGTGGAATGGCGAACCGCATCTTGCCGTTTGCATACTCAACGCGCGAGATCGGTCTGGCGCTGCCGCCACCGCCGACAAAACGACCAACCAAGGTCCGGCTCCCCGAGAGACTCACCTCGAACCAGGATGGATACGGGCCGTTCTGGCCTTGAACGGTCAGGTCCCACCGCCCGATGATGGGCGCATTCGCCTGCGCGGGCAGGAGGGCGGGGGTGGAGATACCGAGCAGCGCGCTGGCGGCAAGCGCACGAAGGGGCACGGTGCGGCGCATCGATTTGAGTCCTCGTCTGGGGGTCTGGCAACGGTACGCACTTGCCGCAGGTTTTGATAGCGGACGGGGCATTCGGCCGGGGTGAATCCCGGTTGATCCCCACGCACGCACCGCGCGTCCAGCGTTCTGTACGGGTGGGCCGTCGTATAGCGCCGTCGACGGGAACCGGGCGTAACGTCCCCGCATGACATCCCAATCCCTGCGGCGCCTCGCCGCCGCGACGTTTGCAGTGCTGCTGTGTGGAGCCGCCAGCGCCTGCCGCGGAAAGCCGTTGACCGCGCCGGGTTTTCCCGACGGTCGAACCCGCGTGTTGTTCATCGGCAACTCGCTGACCTACACCAACAACCTGCCCAGCATGTACCTGGCGCTGGCGCGACAGGCCGGCAACGACAGTGTCGAGGCGGCGCAGATCGCCTTCCCCGACTACGCGCTGGAAGACCACTGGGCGGAAGGCTCGGCCCGCCGATCCCTCCAGACGAGTCGATGGGAGTACGTCATCATGCAGCAGGGCTCGTCGGCGCTCCCCGCCAGTCAGCTGCATCTGCGCACGTGGGCCGAACAGTTCGCGCCGCTGGTGCGTGCCGCCGGGGCCCAACCGGTCATGTTCATGGTGTGGCCAACCAGCGGTCGGATCTTCGATTTTCCGAACGTCCTGCAATCGTATCGCGCCGCCGCCGCCTCGATCGGCGGAATCTTCGCTCCGGCAGGTGATGCGTGGACGGCGCATGGGGCGCTGGAGTCGCTGTACAGCGATGGACTCCATCCGAGTGTGCGGGGCACGTACATCGCGGCGCTCGTGCTGCTCGAGCGCACGCTGAACATTCAGCCCGAGCAGCTGCCGGCAAGCGTGCCCGGTGTTCCCTCCATCGGCGAAGCGGAGGTTCGGGCAATGCAACAGGCCGCGCGAGTCGCCCTGCAGCGAAACATTCCCCGTCCCAGCAACCGACAGGTACCGGAGTAGTGCGGATGACGCGCGCGTCCTTGTGTACCGGCGCTCTCGCATACTGTGTGGCCGCGACCGCGCAAGCGCAGGCAATCGACCCAGCACCGGCGCAGGCATCGACGGCGCGCCGTGCCTTTCAGGCCGCTGGACAGGCAGCCACCCTTCGCGAGGCGCTGCCGCACCTCACACGCGCGGCGCACGCGTGGCCGACACAATCCTCTTACTGGATCTCGGTAGCGCGAGTCGGGGCCCGCCTGTCCGATACCGCGGTCGTGCAGGAGGCACTACGCGCGCTTGCGCCAATGGGCGCCGGCGCCACCTTGCTTGGCGACACCGCACTGCACCGGCTCGCGCGAGCGCCAACCTTGCGCGCCGTGTTCGACTCGCTGGCGCGGGCCACCGCCACGGTGACCGGCGGTCGCGTGATCGCGACGATCGCCGACAGCGGCGTCTTCGCCGAGGGGGTCGACGCCGACCCACGAACGGGAGCGCTGTACGTGGGAAGCATCGCGCAGCGCACGGTGTTCGAAGTGAACGTCGACGGGCGCGTGCGCGACCTGCAGGTCGCACGTGGCAAACGGATCGGGGCGATTCTTGGGGTGCGCGTGGCGGGCGACGGGTTGCATGTCTTCGCCACGACGGCCGGCCTGCGCATGATGCACGGCTATCAGCCCGACGATTCCACGCTCAGCGCGATCCTCAAGATTCGTATTGCCGATGGCGAGGTCGTGGCTCGGTGGGACGTTCCAGCCGACAGCGCGCGTCACCTGCTTGGCGATCTCGCCATCGATGCGCGCGGCTCCGTGTATGCGACGGATTCGTACGCTCCGGTGATGTACGTGCTGCGCCCCGGAACCGACACGCTGCAATCCGTGCGTCATCCACTGTTTCGCTCGCTTCAGGGCGTCGCGCCGGTTCCCGGCACATCCCGGGTTGTGGTCGCCGACTACTCCCACGGGCTGCTGCGGGTGGATCCGGATAAGAAGACGGTGGTGCGTATCGCCGATGCCGAGGGCACGACGACCTTGGGCTTCGACGGCTTGGCCTGGCACGACGGCGCGCTGGTGGGTGTGCAAAATGGTGTGCAGTCGCCACGTATTGCCCGCCTGACGCTGAACGCCGATCAGACGCGCGTGCTGCAGTTTCGCGTAATCGATCGCCAGCCCGAGGTCGCAACCGAACCTACGATCGGGACGATCTGGCGAGGGGGCTTCGTGTACGTCGCCAACAGTCAGTGGGATGCGTACGACGACGACGGCGTGCGCCGACCCGGATCCGTACTTCGCGCCACCACGTTGCTCTGCGTGCCGCTACCGGCGGCGCCGAGTCAGGCCGCAGCCGTCGAGCGAAAAGGGACACGCAGCACGGCCTCAGCGCCACCGCCATCTCGTGCCTGCAAGGCCAGTGACGCCGCATCGCCATAAAGCCGCTCGAGGCGAGCGCGCAGGTTGGTCATCCCCACGCCGGCCCCGTTGGAACGGCTGGGCGCGAGTGGACCGGGTCCATTGTCGCACACACGAAGGACGACCACGTCGGCCTCGCGCGCGGCGCTGATCGAGAGTGTCCCGCGCCCCGCGAGTTGGGCAATGCCGTGCAACAGCGCATTCTCGACCAGCGGCTGCAAAGCAAACGCCGGCACGACCGCATCGATGTTCTCGGCAACGTCCCATCGCACGGTCAGGCGATCGGCAAA
>CAZMGX010000457.1:0-3991 GCA_964565915.1 uncultured Gemmatimonas sp. | reverse complement strand
GTGGTAGCCAGTATTACCTGTGCCATTCGGCGCAGCCGCACCTCGACGGTGCCTATACCGTCTTTGGTCGCGTGATCGAAGGGCACGACGTGATGGATCGTATCGTGCAGGGGGATCGCATGCTGCGCATCGACATCCGATGAGTGGCCGCCTGCTGGCTGCCGGACGGGCAGCGCGTTGGAGACCAGTCGGGACGCGGACGCCGGCGATCTTTTGTGCTGCGGCGCTGTTCCTGCTCGGCGCCTGCACGCCGTCGGCGCGTCCCTTGTCGGGCACTCTGACCACCGTGTCCGTGCCGCCGACCGGACTCGCGGTGCGTCCGCAGCAGTTGCGATTCACCTGGTCGTACAAGGACGAAACGTTCGAGGCGAACGGTGATGGCGTCGTGCGCGCGCAGGCACCGGACAAGGCACGACTCGATTTCTTTCTGCGCAATGGCATGGCCGGGGGCTATGCCATTCTGGTCGGCGACTCGCTGACCGTTCCCGGCATCGATCTCGTCCGGCGTTTCCTTCCCCCGGTGCCGTTGCTGTGGGCCACGCTCGGGCGATTGGCGGTGCCGTCGACGCCCGACACCGTGGCGCGCGCGGACGGTGACACACTGCGGGTCGACCTCGGCGTGCTGGGACGTGGTGATGCATCGCAGGCCGCGGGACGCGCGTGGCGCGTGACATTCGCCGGGACCACGATGGTGCGTGTCGATCGGATCGAGAATCGCAAAGTCATCGAGTGGATCACCCGCCAGCGTGCGTCGACGGGCCAGTGGGAACTGCGATATGTTCATGAGCAGGCGAATCGTAGCCTGCGCATTTCCGTAACCGACACGCTTACCGTCGAGGGATTTGATGACGCCATCTGGCGCCGTCCGTAGTGCACGCGGGTTGCTGGCCGCGTTGCCGATACTCTGGCTGTCCGGATGTCTGTACGGATTCTCCGGCGGCGGTGGCTTGCCGAAAAACCTGCGCAGCGTCGCCATTCAGCCTTTCGACAACCTGACGGCGTCGTCCGAGGTGCAGCGCGAACTGTTGGATGAGACACGCAAGGGCATGCGCGATCGCTTGAGCCTGCGCGAGGCGACCGAGCAGAAGGCCGACGTGGTGGTGCGCGGTACGATCGTGCGCTACGAGGTGGATTTGCCGGCCGGCGTGAGCGCGGACCCGCGGCAGACGACATCGACGCGTCGTCGGCTGCAACTCGTGGTCGACATCGAGATCATCGACCAGACCACGCAGCGCACCTTGTTCGAGAAGAAGGCACTGACGACCGAAGGACAGTATCCCGAGGGTGGCGAGACCTCCGGACGACGCCTGGCCATCGAGAGTTTCGTCGCGCAAGTCATCGAGGGGATGCAGTCGCAATGGTGACCACGGCGATCGCTGCGCACGTGCCTCGCGATCCCGTGTCGAAGGTGCTGGACCTCGAGAGCGCGCGAGCGTGGCGTGCGCGCGTGGCCGGGCCCGTCGTGTTCACCAACGGGGTCTTCGATCTCGTGCACACCGGGCACGTCGACGTGCTCTGGGGCGCGCGACGTGAAGGAGCGGCTCTCATCGTCGGACTCAACAGCGACGCCTCCGTGCGCCGGCTCAAGGGGCCGACTCGGCCCGTGCGCTCCACCGCCGAGCGCGCGCATGTTTTGGCGGCGTTGGAGGCCGTAGACGCCGTGGTCGTCTTCGACGACGACACCCCGCTCGCGCTGGTCCGCGCGCTGCAGCCCGACGTGATCGTGAAGGGTGGCGACTATCGCCCTGACACCATCGTCGGCGCGGACGACGTCGTCGCGCGTGGTGGCCGGGTGGTGGTGATTCCCCTCACCGTTGGCCACTCCACTACTTCCATCATCGAGAAACTCCGTGCCTGAATTGACTGCCGCTCCCGCTGAACGTCGCCCGCGTGTGGCGCGCGCCACGGACGCACTCCGCACGATCAGCCTCGCGCGCGGCGCGGTGCGAAACGCCGAAGGATCGTGTCTGGTCTCCTTCGGCGGAACGACCGTTCTGTGCGCCGCGTCGGTGGAAGACGGTGTGCCGGGATGGCGGCGCGGTCGCGGCGAAGGATGGATGACGGCCGAGTACGCGATGTTGCCGCGCGCCACGCGCACGCGCACGTCGCGTGAGCGGCAGCAGGTGGGCGGGCGCACGCAGGAGATCCAACGGCTGATCGGTCGGAGTGTGCGTGCGATGCTCGATGACTTTGCGTTCGGCGAATTCACCATCAAGCTCGATTGCGATGTCCTCGAGGCCGATGGCGGGACGCGTACGGCGGCCATCACCGGTGCGTGTGTGGCGGTGATCGACGCGTTCGACTGGATGGTGGCCACCGGGCGACTGGTGGCGACGCCCGTGCGGCGGCGCGTGGCCGCGGTCAGCGTGGGGGTGATCGATGGCGAGCCGCGTCTCGATCTGGACTATGAGGAAGACGTGCGCGCCGACGTGGACATGAACGTCGTCATGAGCAGCGAAGGGCGATTTGTGGAAGTGCAGGGTACCGGCGAGAACGGGACGTTCGGGCGTGAAGAGCTGGGGCGCTTGCTCGATCTCGCGGTGCGCGGCATCGAAGTGCTGGATGCGGAGCAGCAGCGGGCGCTCTCGACGCGGCGGGTCGAGACGGCGTGATGGCAACCGTGACGTCAACCGTGACGGCAACCGTGACGGCAACCGCGACGGCAAGCCAGACGGCGACCGTGGTGTCCCCGCTGCTCGTTGCGACCCGCAACGTGGGGAAACTCCGCGAGTTGGTCCCGTGGTTCGCGGCGGTTGGCGTGACCGTCGAGACGCTCGATGCGGCCGGACTCGCGGCGGAGGTGGCGGAAGATTCGCTGGAGTCGCATGAGACGTTCGAGGACAACGCGTTGGCCAAGGCGCGCTACTTTCACGAACGAAGCGGCGGGCGAGTGGTGGTGGCTGAAGATTCCGGGCTCGAAGTCGAGGCGCTGCGCGGGGCCCCTGGGGTGCGTAGCAAGCGGTGGTCGGGTCGAGCGGACCTGGAGGGCGCCGCGCTCGATGCCGCGAACAATGTGCTGTTGCTGCAGTCGCTCGGGGCGGCGTCGCTCGAGGGGCGCACGAGTCGGGCGGCGCGGTATGTGTGTGCTGCGGCGTGTGTCTGGTCGGGTGGCGCGGTGGTCGTGCGTGGCGAGACCGCGGGGGTGATCGTGGATGAGGCGCAGGGCGTGGGCGGATTCGGGTATGATCCGCACATGTGGTCGCCGGAGCTTGGCGCGACGTTCGCCTCGGTGGGTCGGGAGGCGAAGAGCCGCGTGAGTCATCGTGGCCGGGCCTTCGCGCAGTTGTTGCGTCGGTTGGCGGACGCGGGCGTGGTGGCGGGTGGTGGTGGGGCGGTGGTGGGTCGGATGGCGGTTGACCCGAGGGATTCCTCTGGATAGAATAGGTGGCTGCGGGTCAGCATTTCGTGTGGCTGGCCAGCGGGGCGTAGCGTAGCCCGGTATCGCGCCTGCTTTGGGAGCAGGAGGTCGCCGGTTCGAATCCGGCCGCCCCGATGGATGGGTCCCGATGGGCAGGTGCAGTGGTAGGGCAGACCGTGCGGCGTCCCCGGGGGATGGCCAGCGGCCGAGGCAGGCGCCAGTAGCTCAGGTGGATAGAGCGGCAGCCTTCTAAGCTGCGGGTCGGGGGTTCGAGTCCCTCCTGGCGCGTGAGCGGTGTGGGTCGGTGTAGCGCTGGTGTGGTCTCGTTTCAGCACCCTTAGCTCAATGGTAGAGCAGCTGACTCTTAATCAGTAGGTTGAAGGTTCAAGTCCTTCAGGGTGCACTGGCGGGTCTCGTGGGGAAGGGATTCGCCGTCGGCGGCAGCAGCTGTCGGGGTAGGGAGAGGTGGTAGGCGTGCGACCGGTGGTGAGTGGTCGTGCGGGTGTGACGAAGGGCTTGCGCAACTGGTACGCGCGACATAACTTCGCCACCCCTTCGCCGGACGGGCGGCCCCGCAACCAAGATTGCGAGTGAGCCGCAGACCGGATGAGGTGCTCTCACGAACTTCAAGAA
>CAZMGX010000456.1:0-3994 GCA_964565915.1 uncultured Gemmatimonas sp. | reverse complement strand
CTTCGATATCCCGACGCTGATCATCCACGGCGACGACGATCAGATCGTACCGATCGACGCCGCTGCCCGGCGTTCGGCCCAGCTCGTGAAGCACTCGACACTCATCATCTATCCTGGCGCACCCCACGGCATCACCGACACGCACAAGGAAGAGTTGTGTCGGGACCTGCTGGCCTTTCTGAGGTAGATCACCGGCGTCTGCGTACCACGGCACGGTGCCGCCATCTGTTCACTGTCATTCCATTCCCCACTTTCTGGAGCATCACATGTCACAGCAATACACCGCCCGCATCGGGTTCATCGCCGCCCTGGTTCTCGCCGTTGCTTATGCCGTCCCGGCCGCCGCGCAACCGTCGGATCGTACGCCGACCGTCAGGACCGTGTCGGCAAAGTCGGACGCGGCAAAAGCCGTGGCCGCCAAGCCGTCGATCGTGCTTGTGCACGGCGCGTTCGCTGATGCATCGGGCTGGGACGCCGTCATTCGCATCCTGCAGGGCAAGGGCTACGACGTGACCGCGGTGCAGAATCCGCTGAGCGCGTATACCGACGATATCGAGACCACCAAACGGGTGCTCGACGCGCAGGCTGGTCCCACCGTCGCGGTCGGCCACTCCTATGGCGGTGCGGTCATCACCGCGGCGGCAGCCGGCAATCCCAAGGTCAAGGCGCTCGTGTATGTCGCCGCGTTTGCCAACGACGCCAACGAGCCGATCGGCGCCTTCGTGCAGAAGTATCCGTCGCTGCTGGGCCACGCCTTGCGGCCCGACGCGGCGGGATTCGTGACCATCGACCGCACGCAGTTTCACGAGGTCTTTGCGCAGGACCTGCCCCGCACGCAGAGCAGCGTGATGGCCGCCACCCAGAAACCGGTGATCGGTTCCGGATTCGCGGCGACCTCGCCCGTTGCCGCGTGGCGGACCACGCCGTCGTGGTATGTCATTGCACAGAACGACAACGTGATCAATCCGGAGCTCGAGCGATTCTACGCGACGCGGATGAAGGCGACCGTGACCGAGATCAAGGCAAGCCATGTCGTCTTCATCTCGCATGCGAAGGAAGTGGCCACGGTGATCGAGGCGGCGGCAGCCGCCGCCGCGCGGCCGTAACCGTGGCCGCCTTGACCGCCGGAACCCCGGCGCCGGCATTCACATTGCCGGCGTCGGGAGGAGAGTCGACGGCGCCGGTGGTGTCACTCTCCCAGTACCGAGGACGTCCGCTCGTCCTGGCGTTCTATCCCGCAGACTGGAGCCCAGTGTGTGGCGACCAAATGGCGCTGTACAACCAGGTGCTGCCGGAATTCCAGCGTCATGGCGCGGCACTCCTCGGCCTGTCGGTGGACGGCGCGTTCTGCCACCAGGCGTTTGCTGACGATCGTCGTCTGCGTTTCCCGCTACTGGCCGATTTTGAGCCCAAGGGACGTGTGGCACGCGCCTTCGGTGTGTATCGGGAGGCGGACGGCACGTCGGAGCGTGCACTCTTCGTGATCGATGACGACGGCGTCATCCGATGGAGTCATATTTCACCCATCCACGTGAATCCCGGTGCGGATGGCATCTTGCGCGCACTGGGCGAACTCGCCGCGACGGTCGATGCGCCACGGCGCGCGCTCGGAGCAACTGTGCACAACCAGAAGACGGTGTCTCTCGTCGAGTATGGCGACTACGAATGCCCGCACTGCCGCAAGGCGCACCCGATCGTGCAGCGGTTGCGCGCACGCTTCGGCGACCGGCTGCGGTTCACGTTTCGCAACTTCCCCCTGTCCCAGATCCACCCTCATGCCGCCCATGCGGCGGAGGCCGCCGTCAGCGTGCGATCACACGCTGGTCCGGCCGCCTTCGAGGCCATGCACGATGCCATCTTTTCACACCAGCGCGACGGGATCGACGCCCTCGACGATGCGCATCTGGCACAGTACGCGGGAGCTAGTGGCGCAGAACCGGCGGACGTCCTGGCCGACTTGGCGAACGGGGTTTTCACGTCCGTGGTGCAAGCCGAGTTCATGGAAGGCGTGCGACAGGGTGTCAACGGCACACCAACGTTCTTCGTCGATGGGGTGCGCGTCGATGGTGATTGGCGGGATATCGAGGTCCTCGCCGCAGCAATCGAGCGCGGTATCGAGCACCCACGGGTCCGCGCCGACGTCGTGCACACGGGCAATTCGTCGTGAGCAGTGCACCCGGCGTGGCTACACGGCAAGTTCCGTCGCCACGCCGGGCTCGATCCACCGCAGCGCGTGCTGGAGTGCGCCGGCGTTCGGGTCGGCCGCGATCGCTGCGTTGATTGCTGATCGACCCTCATGAAAGTGCGACCACCCTTCGTAGTGAATCGGGATCGCGGTGTGTGGCCGTATCGCGGCACAGAGCTCCGCGGCCTCGCGTGCGTTCAGCGTGTACCGGAGTGGCCCGGTAAGCGGAAATTGTACGCCACCCAAGTGCAGGATGGCGGTTCCGATCCGGAGGCGCCTCGCAACCTGACGCACCCCGTCGTACAACACGGTGTCGCCCGACAGCCAGACGGCACCATGCTGCTGCCCCTCCCACGACAGCGAGAAGCCGATGACGTCGCCGGAGAGCAGGTGACCGATGGGCGGTCCGTGGCGACACGGGGTGGCCGTGATCTCGATCGGCAGCGCGCCTGGCTTTTCGAGTCGTGTCGTGCCCCAGGGAGCGAGGCCGCGCGTGTTCGCGGTGCTTTGCAGTCGTGCAGCGCCCGCTTGTGTCGTCACCACGACACGCACGCCCGGCAGAAGCGCACGCCCGGCGTCGTCGAGGTTGTCGGCGTGCTGATCGTGCGAGAGCAAGACCGCATCGATCTCGCCGAGGTCGCGGGCGGCGATCGCAGGTCCGGTCATCTTCGTTGACGATGTGCCGAGGGCGAACGGGTATCGCCGTCCCGGTGCATCGAAGGTCGGATCGGTGAGCAGGCGCCACGGGCCAACCTCGATCAGCGTGGTTGGCCCGCCGATGTGCGTGACACACATCGTTCCTGCGGCACCGGCGGTCCTGGCCGTCACCACACCGGCGTCAGACGGCGGCACGCGCAGGCGCGCCGACCGACGATCCGATCGCATGCCGTTCCGCCCATGCCAGCGCATAGTCCGCGACGGCTTCCCACCCGTCCTGCGCCGGCAACAGGTGCGCGAAGCCGGGGAACTCCTTGACCTCGGTGATCGTGTGGCTGGACTTGTAGTGTGCCGCGTTGGAGCGCTGCACGGCCGGTGGCATGAGATTGTCCTTCTCCCCGGCGATGAACAACAGCGGTGCGCGGCGGTCGTTGTGATAGTCCACCCACGTCTCCTGATGCCCGGGGATCAGGTTCGCGAGGATACTTCCGAAAAGCACGTGCCCGGATGCCGGCACGTGATAGCGCGTGTAGACGGCGCGTGACTGCGCTTCGGTGAAGGTGTTGGTGAAGGCGTAGTGCCACTGCTCGTGCGTGAAGCCCACGGCGCGGCTGTAATTGGCGGGATTCTTCAGGACGGGGAACGTCGCCTTGAGTTGTGTCAGGGGGGCAACGACCACACCCTCCGTCGGCGCAGAGTTCATGGCGACGCCGACGGCGCCCAGCCCCTTGTCCAGCAACAGTTGCACCATCACGCCGCCGGCCGAGTGCCCCATGAGAATGGGCGGTTCATCGAGCCCGCGGATGATGTGCTCGAGGCGCTCGATGATCTCCGGGACCTTCAATGCCTGAATGGCCGACGGATCGGCATTCAGCGCTTCCACCTCGATGTCGAACCCGGGATACGCCGGGGCAATGACGTTGTAGCCGCGTGCTTCGTAGTACGGGATCCAGTGCTCCCACGATCGAGGGGTCACCCAGAATCCATGGATGAGAACGATCGTCTTGGGCGGGCGTGTTGCTGTGTGCATGGGCATCTCCAGTGGGGGTGGCCTGCGGTCCTGCACCACCTTAGGAAAAGCCACGAGGGGTCGCATCCACTGGTCGGGTACTCTTGCGCTAACCCATTCGGGGGATGGTCAAGACGTTGCCA
>CAZMGX010000455.1:0-4009 GCA_964565915.1 uncultured Gemmatimonas sp. | reverse complement strand
GCCGGCAACGCCCGCCGCCACGGCAGCCATGGCCGCGTGGATGGATGGAGCGGCGTTGCCCTTGGGAGAGCGTCGTTTCGGCGGCGATGGAACGACGATTCTGTTCAAGAACCGCCAATCGCGGATTTGCAGGTCCCGCCATCACGATGAGCGAGGCGATTCTCGGATCTTGCGCGGCAGCGAGTGGACCGATGACGCCGCCCTCCGAATGGCCAAGCAGCGCAATGCGGTCCGGATCGATCTCCGCGCGCGTACGCAGGAATGCCACCGCTGCCGCGACATCGGCGACAAAGTCAACTTCTGTCGCCGCGGCAAAGCTGCCTGTTGAGGCGCCGGTGCCGCGATCATCTAACCGCAACACGGCTATTCCGCGCCGACCCAGCGTGTCGGCAATCTGCCGGAAGAGGCGGTAGCCTGTTCCGATGGGCAGGTAGGAATCGCGGTCCTGTGGTCCGGAGCCCGAGATCGTGACCAGGGCAGGGAGGCGTCGCCCCTCCGTGAGCCGTGGGAGTGTCAACGTGCCTGCAAGCGTTGTCGCGCCGCTGCTTTCCACGCGAACGTGTTCGGCTCTGTACGGCGCATCAGCCGGCGGATCGTAGTTAGGAACGGCGGCGAGTGCCTGCGTGACGGCTGCCGATGACCGTGTGACGACGACGGCGCCGGCGCCCTGCACCATTCGTGCAAGCCGACCTCGCTCGTCGAAGTGCGCGGTTGACTTCGTACCCAGCGTCAGGGAAGCGGAGTCGGTGCCGAAGTAGCGCACGGTGAGTGACGTCGGCCGTCCCCCCAGAAGCGGGTAGACCGATACCGTCGCGGAGTCAGTGCCCGCGCGCCTGAGGCTCGCAAGCAGCTGCTCCAACTCCGCGCTGGACTGTCCGACGATGAGCCAGGCATCGCGTGCCAGCGAGATGCGCTGCGTGTTCGATCCCGTGGGACTGCTCACTTCGATCAGCACGCTGTCACCTGCAACTGCCGCATTCACTCGCTGGAGTGCATTCGCGTCGTTGACTTCGCCCGCAGCGTATACCGCCAGTGAGATATTCACGGGGCGTCCCTCGGTGCCCGACTTGATGTGATATCGAATCCATGGCCGGCCCGGCGCCTTGACCTCGCCTGCCAGCACACTGGGCTGGCGCTCGAACGTCTCCACCGCAACGGTATCACGACCTCGCACGACCGCGAACACCCCGGGTTCGGAGACGCTCGGGGCGTCATTCGCCAGAACGTTTCTTGTCGGAGCACAGGCAATCGAAGTGACCGCGAGCAGTACGGCGTACCGCAGAGACCATCGGGAGGCGCACAGAATTCGCATGACCGAATAGTCTCGCGCGTGATGCCACGCGTTACGCCTCAGTTTCCGGGGGGCACCGTGGTGTCGGTCGGCACTACCACGCCATCCTTCACGCGAAGGCGAATGTCTCGGGTTGCCGCAAAAGTCGCGATAGGATCAGCCGCCAGCGCGAGAAAGCTCGCCTCGAACCCGGGCCGGAGCTTCCCGACTTGACGCTTCGGGAACAGGGTGCTCGAACACGCGGCGCCCCACAGGTCGAGCAGCTCCACATTGTTGAAGACACCGAGTCCTCGGAGGTAGTCGATCTCCGCCGTGCTGGTTTGCCTCGTTTCGTCGCTTCCTGCTGCGAGCACGACACCCGCACGACGCAGCAGACGCAGATTCTCGATCTGCGCTTCGCGCATGGCCAGATAGTTGGCCGTATCACGTTTCCGGGCCGGGCGTTCGATAAGTACGGCCGTAGTAATCACGCGGACGCCACGCGCCGCGGCCGCGCGCGCGTCGGCGGTATCGATGCGGGCGGGTGTATCGTTTCCCGGAAGGTGTGCGATGACGTCCACTCCCGACTCGACGGCCACGTGAAAATCGTGCGCACTTTCGACATGTGCAAATACCCGCAATCCCTGCCCGTGCGCTCGCTCGACGATTCGCGGCAGGAGCGCAGGATCAAGTCCCTTTTGCCCGAAGAATCTCGTGTCCTGCTTCCGTTGTTGGAACTCTTCAGACCAGAGGAGGAAGACCTTGATCGCGTCTGGCCTGAATCCGACGATCATTGGCCACTTTCGCTCCAGGTCTGTCGGCGAGTCAATGACGAAGTACGAGTGATCCGCGAGCGACTCGCGCGTGAAGCCTGGGTACAGCCCTCGGTCCAGCAGGGACTCACGGAGCCGGATGGGGTGACCGCCGCTGGCGGTCAAACCGCCGTTCAGGAAGACGGCATCGACACTCTTTGGCGTGTTGTAGGTGTGGCGCACCGGAGCCGTCAGTGCCGGCAGATTGGATAACACCCCCACATAGAAGATGCCTTCCTTCAGGTACCGATCGATCGTGGCCTGGTTTTCGTCCGCGCTGCCCAGGTTGTGGTTGTGTGCCTCGCAGAACGGAGGCACCAGGTACGCGCCGGCAAGGTCTACGTGTCGTCCCGCCGAGGCAGGGTCGGCGTCGACGATCCGACCACCTTCGACCACGAGTGGACGCGACACAAAGGTCGACTCTTCCAGGACGCGTGCGTTGATGAACGCGGTGCGTTCGGCACGTACGTCGTTCCGTCCGCACGCCGCGCACGCGACCATGAGACTCGCCACCGAAATAGCGATGGTTCTCACCGGCTTGCTCCCTGACATGCAATGCGGCTCGTGGCGCCTGCAACCTCTGTCGGAGGCCGTACTCCCCAGTGGCAAGGCGGGGCGAAGGTGGCTGCACCGTAGCTACTGTCTCAGGGCACGGTGGACACGTTACATCGGACGACCCTCTGCCTGAGCCGGTCGCTCTACTCAAGTCATCGCGGGTGGGCCGCCGACTGGGACGAAATGGAGGCGCTCCGCCATGGCAGCCTGCGTACGAGGTTGTTGTCGCCAACGTGGCGCTTGGCTGGAGCGTATTGCTGAGACCGGGATTGGTTCGAGCGACCACAATTTCTTTGGAGGTCTCGCAATGAAAAGGCTTCGCGCTTCGCTGTGGGGCGTGTCCATGCTGTTGATCGCCGCGGCCTGCGAATCCGGGTCTAGTGCAAACCCGGAGACCTCGACCGGCAGCCTAGAGCGTGTGTCCGCTTCGCCGTCGGCCGTTGTCCTCGATGCCGGTGCGTCGACGACGTTACCAATTACGATCGAACGATCACCCGGCTTCACCCGCTCGGTGGAGCTGACGCTGACTGGGGCGCCCAATGGGGTGACGTATTCCTTCGTGCCGGCGTCGCTCGCCTTTGGTCAATCCACCTCGACACTCACGCTGGAGTCCAACCAAGGGGTGCAGCCGGGCAGCTATCCGCTCGTCGTGCGCGCAGCAGCCAGCGCGGGGGACGCAAAGACTACGCAGGTCACCATGACCGTGCCGACACCAGATGTCATCGTGGCCTTCGGGAGCGCGGCTGTGAGCGTTCGGCTGGAGGATACGGTCTCCGTCCCGGTGACCGTGACACGGACCGGCGGTGGGTTCGTTGATCCGATTGCGCTCGCGATCGCGAACCTGCCCACCGGCGTCACCGCGTCGTTTGTGCCGAGTGTGCTGACCGGGGCCGCAACGGCCAGTGTGCTGAGACTCTCGCCGGTCCTCGAAGCGACGCTGGGCGCGAGCACGCTGCAGGTGACCACATCGGGCATCAGTGTACCGCAGAAAAGCACACCACTATCGTTGACAGTGCTCGATGCCGGCGCGCCGACCTTCCGCATCCGGTTTTCCGGCTCCTCCCTGACAGGCCCTGTCGGTGGCGGCACCGTTGAATCGACGATGGGCATTCCTCGAGGCGGCGGCCTCACGGCACCGGTGACCCTGTCGGCTGCTGATCTTCCCGCCGGCGTTGTTGCGGAATTCACGCCGGCTGCGGTCACCGGCGCGTCTTCGACCATTCGGCTGACGGCGACGCCTGGTGTAACCCCAGGCAACTATCCGATCACCATTCGCGGGGTGGCGGCCGGTCTCACGGATCGGGTGGTTCCGGTGACGTACACCGTTTCAGGCCTCCGACTCTTTCCCGCGACCGTCACGGTGCAGCGGCGG
>CAZMGX010000454.1:0-4025 GCA_964565915.1 uncultured Gemmatimonas sp. | reverse complement strand
CCCGAAACCTCCAACGCGGTGCTGGCACCGAAACTCGCACGCATTGCCGACACCGACGCCACGCTGGTCGCCACCGGCAACCCGGGCTGCATGATGCAGATCGGCGCGGGCCTGTTGCGCAGCGGCACCGGTACACGGGTGGTGCATCCGGTGGAGCTCCTGGATGCGAGTTATTCGCGATCATCGTGAGCGTCGTGATCGTGGCGTTCGATGGAGTGCTGGCGCACACCTTGGACCTTCGGACCGACGCGATCATGGCGGCGGTGAGTGACCCTCGGTGGCAGGCCGACATGGCGCCGGCGCCCGCGCACGTCGCCGGTCAGGACGAGAGGGTAGCGACCGTCATGGATCGCGCGCAGCTTCGCGCGCTCATGCCGGGCCGGACATTGCATGAGGTGCTGCGCCTGACTCTGCCGGCCGCCGACGAAACGGCCTTGGATCTGTTCACGATGCGGGCGCAGCAGCTCGTGAGTGCGCGATTTGCGCAGGGGCTCGTCGTTGCATCGGACGTCCGCGCCTTGGTCGATCGCGCCACCGTCGCGGGTACGCGGGTGGTGCTGCGCAGTGACTCGGTCCGGCGTGACGTCGAAGCCGTGCTGGCGCTCACGGCCCTCGACGTCGCATTCACCTTTCTCCGTTGTGCCGACGATCCCACCGGGAACGGGCGCGGCGCGTCGGCGATTGTTGCCTGCTACGAGGCCATCGCGCGGCGACTCGACGCGCGCGGGGGCACCGTGGCGGATCGCGTCGCGTGGGAATCCGGGGCGTTCCCCGCGTCTGTCGCGCGATCACACGTGCGCGACGTCCAGGTCCACGACGAACGCGCGTAAGGGCCTCTCGTCGACGCCCACGACCGGTGTCAGGCCTCGACGCCACGGATACATTCCACGCATGACTGATGAATCGCCGCGTGTCCTCACCCTGCCCCCGACCTTGTCCGCCGAGGAGGCTGCCTCGTACGCCGCATTGCGAACCGATGCGGTGTGGTGGGATTCGCCGGCTCCCTGGAGCAGTTTCCGCGGCGCAAAGGCGGCAGATGCGCTGAATGGCCTGGTCACGAATGACGTAGCGGTTCTCGCGCCCGGTGACGGCATGTTGGCCGCCGCGTTGTCACCGAAGGGCAAGATGATCACGGACATGCTGGTCATTCGGGTCGACGACGAGACGTTCCTGATGACGGTGCTGCCATCCGCGGCACCCGCGTGGCTGGCGTTGGCTCGCAAGTACGTCAATCCTCGACTGTGCACGATCCGCGATGAGAGCGAGCGCTATCGGTCGTGGTTGGTGTACGGGGCACGCGCACCGCAGGCGATTGCGGCGGTTGGCGGCGGCGATGCCACCGCGGAAGATGTCACGGACGGCATGGTCTCGGCGCTCGCCGAATGGCCGGTATGGCGGCATGCGTCGTGGAATCTGGGACGCGTGTCGGTTCGACTCATTCGTGCGCCGTTGATGGGCAGCCTGCCGGGATTTGTGTTGATGGCAGAGGCGAGCGACGCCGAACACGTGCAGCAGCGTTTCGAATCCGCACCGGTGCGCCGCGGCACGCGCACCCTCTGGAACGTGTCTCGGGTGGAGGCCGGTCGTCCGGCCATGGGCATCGACATGGACGAGAACACGATCCCTCAGGAAGCGAATCTCGACACGTTGGGGGCCATCTCGTTCACCAAAGGGTGCTACACGGGTCAGGAGACGGTGGCGCGTGTGCACTTCCGCGGGCACGTCAACAAGCGGCTCCGCGGACTCGTCGGCGACGCGGCACTTCCGGCCGGGGCGGACGTCGTCGACGGGACGGGGAAGGTGGTCGGGGACGTTCGCAGCAGCGTGGAGTCGCCGCGTCTCGGGATGATCGCGATGGCGATGATTCGGCGCGAGGTAAGTGACGGCGACCGTGTGAGCGTGATGACGGGAAGCGAGCCCGTCGGTGCGCGGGTGGTGGAGCTGCCCTTCCCATCAGAGTGACTCTCGGTCGCGAATGCAGAACGGGGCGCCCTCGTGTGAAGGCGCCCCGTTCTTGCAGTGCGGACGTAAGCCGCGCCGCGCACTTCGACGATTACATCTTCTTCGTCGTGTCCGTGGCAGCCGGGGCGGCCATCGCGCCCGAGTCGGCCGGCGGCGGCGTCATGGCAGCCGAATCCATCGCCGGAGCGGCGGCGGCCGGAGCGGCGGCGGCGGTGTCCGCGGCCGGCGCTTCTTCCTTGGCGGCGCAGGCGGCGAGCACGAGACTGGCAACAGCAAACAGGGCGATGCGCTTCATGGGATTTCTCCGAGCAGTGGCGTAAGTTTCGTCGTGCGTCAGGAAAAGCGCACGGCCCCCCCGGCGGACGGCCGACGGGGAATCGCACACGCAATGTACCGAGCCCAAGCACCGTGTCAAGTCCACCACCGGGGCGACGGGTCACCAGCCAAACCCTGACGGCGCAAGCGTTTCGCTGTTCTTTGCCGCTCCATCCGAATGGCCTGTTCCGACCGGTCTGGACCGCAATCGGTTGCACATCCGGCGGGAACTCCCCTGCTCCTTCGGGCACTCATCTCGCACCCGTCATTCCCACATCGCCGTTGAGGTCCTGTGTCCCGTCTTCCCGAGACTCTCGGTGCGCTTCGACGCTCCGCGTACGCCACCACACGTCCCGTCAGCGTCAAAGACGAGTTGCGCCGCAATCTCATCGTGCGGCTGAAGGAGGGTGGGCCGCTGTTTCGTGGCGTCCTGGGCTATGAAGAGACGGTCATGCCACAGATCGTCAACGCCATTCTGGCGCGACACAACTTCATCCTGCTCGGCCTGCGCGGGCAGGCGAAGTCGCGCATTCTGCGCGCCCTCGTCAGCCTGCTCGACGAGCAGATGCCCGTCGTCGCGGGCAGCGAAGTCAACGATGATCCGTTCCACCCGATTTCGAAGTACGCGCGGCAGTTGATCGCCGAGCACGGGGACGAGACGCCGATCGCGTGGGTCTCCCGTGATTCACGGTACGTCGAGAAGTTGGCCACCCCCGACGTCACGGTGGCCGACATCATCGGTGATGTCGATCCGATCAAGGCCGCGCGCGGCGGGCACATCCTGAGCGATGAACTGACGATCCACTACGGCATGCTGCCGCGCGCCAATCGCGGCATCTTCGCGCTGAACGAATTGCCCGATCTCGCCGGCAAGGTGCAGGTCGGTCTGTTCAACATCATGCAGGAAGGGGATGTCCAGATCAAAGGATATCCCGTGCGCCTGAGCCTCGATGTGCTGCTGTGCTTCACGGCCAATCCTGAAGACTACACGGCGCGTGGCAAGATCATCACGCCGCTCAAGGACCGCATCGGCAGCGAGATCATCACCCACTACCCCGAGAGTGTCGAACTCGGCATCGCCATCACGCGGCAGGAAGCGTGGACGACGCGCGACGGGGGCGTTTCCATTCGCCTCCCTGACCTGATCGAGGAGATCGTGGAGCGGGTCGCCGTCGAGGCCCGTGAGGACAAGCGCATCGACCTGCGCTCCGGGGTGTCGCAGCGCATGCCGAACACTGCGATGGAGAACGTGGTCTCGAACGCCGAGCAGCGTGCGCTCATCGCCCGCGATGCGGAAGCGGTGCCGCGTATCGCGGACGTCTACAGCGCGCTGCCCGCAATCACCGGGAAGATCGAACTCGAGTACGAGGGCGAGTTGGTGGGCGGCGCGATCATCGCGCGCGAACTGATTCGTCGCGCGTGCGACGCCACCTTGCGGGAGCGTGCCGGCGATCTGGATACCGACGAGATCGTGATGTGGTTTGACGCGGGCGGCGCCCTGCAAGTCGCGGACGAAGTGCCGCTCAAGCTGGTCAAGCAGGGGTTCGACACGGTGCCCGGCCTGGTGAGCATGGTCGTGGCGCGGGGACTCGCCCCGAAGGGCGATGACGCGATGATCGTCGTGGCATGTGAGCTCGTCCTCGAAGCGCTCGTGGCACGACGCAAGATTTCACGGAGCGATGCGGGCAAATACGGACGGGCCGAACGTGAGCCGCGGCGCAAGGGGCAGCAGGACTACTTCGGCGGGT
>CAZMGX010000453.1:0-4037 GCA_964565915.1 uncultured Gemmatimonas sp. | reverse complement strand
CGGGAAGCCGCGTGCTGGTGCCGTTCCGCGCGCGACGTGAAGTCGGCATCTGTCTCGGCGAGGCGGAGGCGCCCGAAGGGGTCGCACTCAAGCCGCTGGTGTCGGTGCTCGATGCCGAGCCCGCCCTGCCCGCGGCATTGCTGGAGATGGCGCGGTGGATTGCCAGCTGGTATGCGGCGCCCATCGGCCTGACCTTACGTTCGATGTTGCCGGCGTCGCTGACCACGTCGCGACCGGTGGCATCCACCCAGAAGCATCGTCGCGTGGTGCGCCTGACGCAGGAGCTGCCATCGTTGTTGCAGCGTGAGCAGGCGTTCGCCCGGGCGAAGCAGCAACGTGTGGTCTACGAACTGCTGGAGGCGCAGGGCGGATGGGCCGTCGTCGAGACGCTGCGGCAGCAAGCCAACTGCAGTGCGGGTGTGATCGCGGCCATGGCCAAGCGTGGCCTCGTGGAGATCCGCGACGAGCCGGTCGTGCGAGATCCCTTCGTGGACCGGCCTGGGGTCGCGCCGCCGCCGCAACCATCGGCGGCGCAGCAGGCGGCCATCGCGGCCATTCTCGCCGGTGAAGCGGGACAGACCTTCCTGTTGCATGGCATCACGGGCAGCGGCAAGACGCTGGTGTACATCGAGGTGCTTCGCGCCGTCCTGGCGAAGCCGGGTCGCACCGCAATCGTCCTCGTGCCCGAGATCGCCCTGACCGCACAGACCGTGGACCGTTTTCGCGGCGCGTTCGGCGATGACGTCGCCGTGTTGCACTCCGGGCTCAGCGACGGCGAACGCCACGATGCCTGGCGCGCGCTGCGCCGCGGCGAACGACGCATCGCGGTCGGGGCCCGCTCGGCGCTGTTTGCACCGCTCGAGCATGTCGGGGTCGTGATCGTCGACGAAGAACACGAGTCCAGCTACAAGCAGGCAGAGACGCCGCGCTACCATGCGCGCGAAGCAGCCATCATGCGCGCGCGCGCAGAAGGGGCGGTGGTGGTGTTGGGGAGTGCCACGCCGAGTCTCGAGAGTTGGGAGCGCACTGAACGGGGACAGGCGATTCGCTTGACGCTGCCGGATCGGGCGGCGGGTGCGCAGTTGCCAGCCGTGCAGGTCGTCGATCTGCGGACGGTCTTGCGCGAAGCGGTTACGGCGCGCGTGCCCAATGCCCCTTTTGATCCGTCGATGGGTGTCTTGAGCCCGGCACTCGCCGTTGCGCTGGAACAACGTCTGGTCCGGGGTGAGCAGAGCCTGCTGCTGCTCAACCGTCGCGGGTACGCGTCGTACCTGCAGTGTCACGCGTGCGGTGACGTGCAATCCTGCCCACATTGCAGCATTTCGCTGACGTATCATCGCGTGCCCGAGACGCTCGTGTGCCACTACTGCCAACATCAGACGAACGTACCGGCCCTCTGCCCGCAGTGTGGCGAGGACGCCCTGCGACGGCGCGGGATGGGCACGCAGCAAGTGGAGCGGCTGGTGGCCGAGCGATTCCCCGACGCGCGCATTGCGCGGATGGATGTGGACTCGACCAGCGGCAAGTGGGCCCATACGGCGATTCTCGATCGCGTGGGCCGTGGTGAGATCGACATCCTGCTTGGCACGCAGATGATTGCGAAGGGACTCGACTTTCCGAACGTCACGCTGGTCGGTGTCATCGATGCCGATACCGGGCTGAACCTGCCGGATTTCCGTGCTGCCGAACGCACGTTCCAGTTGCTGAGCCAGGTGGCTGGACGGTCGGGGCGCGGTCTCAAGGGCGGCGAAGTCATCATTCAGACGCGGATGCCGACGCATCACGCCGTGCGGCACGCCGTCACGCATGACTACGAGGCGTTCGTGCGCGAAGAGCTGGGGCATCGTCGGACGCCGGTCTACCCGCCGTTCGTGTCGCTGGCGAACGTGATCGTCAGCGGCACGGCACAAACGTCGACGGGCGAAGCGATGATCGCCGCGTCACACTGGATTGCGGCGCTCGTGGCGCGCGCCGGGTTGCGTGATGTCGTCCTGGTCGGCCCTGCACCCTGTCCGATCGATCGCATCAAGGATCGCTGGCGCTGGCACCTGCTGATCAAGTCGACGCGCAGCGGGCCGTTGACGAGACTGGCGAGCTACATCGCCGAGCGGTGCCCGGTGCCGCGGCATGATGAACTGCGGCTGGTGGTGGATCGGGATCCGGTGTCGATGCTATAGAGGGTTCCGGGCGGCGACGGGTGGGGCAAACAGCGATATCCCATATCCGATATCTGATATCGTTGTTCAGTGTTTCACTCTCAACCCACAGCCCGTTACGTCTCCACAAATCGACACGCCTCATCGATTGCGTCCAGCAGGTGGCGCTCCGAGAACGGCTTGGGCAGGAAGCGCAGCTCACGCTTGGCCGCACGCTCGGCAACGTCGGCGTCTTCCAGAAACCCCGAAATGGCCACGATCGCCATGGGCGGCGTGAGCGAGCGGGCCACGTCGATCACATCGGCGCCGCTGCCGGACGGCAGGCGGAGGTCGGTCAACAATAGATGGAAAGGTGCATCACCCGTTGTCACCGCACGCAGTCGCGCCACGGCGTCGTTGCCGTTGTCAAGCGCCTGCACCGTGGCACCGGAGCGTTCCAGCAGACGCGTGGCCAGACGACGCAAGGCGTCATCGTCTTCGACGAGCAGGACGCGCATGCCATCGAGTGGCCTCCCTGCAGCGAACGGGCGATCCGGAGCGACCGGCCGCGGCACCACCACCGGCGCCGTCGCAACGGCGACCAGCGGTTCGCCATCGGTGTCGCGCCGCGGTAGCGTCAGCGTGAACACCGCGCCACCGCCATCTGCGTCGTCGACACGGAGACATCCGCCGTGCTGTCGGGCGATGCTGAACGACGAGGCCAGTCCCAATCCCGTGCCGCCGGTCGTGCCCTTCGTGGTGAAGAACGGCTCGAAAATCCGCTCGCGCAACTCGACCGGAACACCCGGGCCGCGATCGGTCACGCGAACGGTGACCAACGCGTCGTCGCCGGTGACGGCAATGCGCACCACGGCACCGTCCGGCGTGACATCGCGGGCGTTGGTGACAAGATTCAACAATAGCCGTTCCAGTTGCGCCCGATCGACGTCGGCCACGAGGCGTGATTGCTCCGGAATCTCCAGCGCCAGCGCCACACGTGGCGCGAGCAGCTGGCCGAAGTTTGGTGACAGGTGCCGGACGAAGGCGGCGATGTCGGTCGCCACGGTCGTGATGGCGTGTGGGGCCGCGAGATCGAGGACTTCGCGCGTCACGTTCGACGCGCGTCCCACGGCTTGCACCAGCAGATCCACCTCGGTCCGCCGCGGCGAAGCGCGTGGCGTATCTTCGGCGACCAAATCGGCATACCCGCGAATGACCGTGAGCAGGTTGTTGAAGTCGTGAGCGATGCTGCCCGCCATGCGACCCATCGCTTCAACGCGCTGCGACGTGGCCAGTCGCGACGACAACGCGTCCCGCTCGGCCATCGCGCGATGCAGATCCTCGTTGGCGCTGGCCAGCGACGCGGCCTGACGCGCCGCCGCGCTGATGCTGGCGTCCATCGCGGCGCGGAACTCCACCAGGAACAGGCAGAAGAACGTGAGGGTGAACAACACCCCGCTGGCCAGGCTGATCGGGTTCGGCGCGAACGTCCAACGGGGCTCAGCAAGCAATCCGTAAACGAGTACGGCGCCGTACAGGCTGGACCACGTTGCCAGGAGGCGTGGACGCTCGACCAGCGCGATGATCGCAATGATGGCCAGCGTAACCACATACGGCGTCGGTGTGCCCCGCAGTCCGTACGCCCAGGCGAAGAACAAGTCGAAGAGCACCATCCCCAGCGCACTGAATCGTGCTGCACCGACAATCCGACCGCGTCGAGTGAAGCCGAACAGGCCGATGAGCATCACTGCGCTCAGCGACAGGTTCACGATGAGGCGGGCCTGAACCTCGGGTGAGCGCCACCCTTCGCGCGAGGCCACGATGAGCAGCTGCAGGAGGGCCGCCGGCGCCGCCGTCATCTGCATCAAGGCGAACGCTTCCTGGGCGCGCTGCAGCATCGCG
>CAZMGX010000452.1:0-4042 GCA_964565915.1 uncultured Gemmatimonas sp. | reverse complement strand
GAGTTGCTCGGCGCGGCTGCCGGTGTACACCCTGTTGATCGGCGCCTTCGTTCCTCCGACAGCCATCGCACTCGGGATCACGTTGCAGGGTGTCACGATGCTGTCCATGTACCTGCTCGGCACGATTGTGGCGCTGCTGGTCGCGGCGCTGTTCAAGCGCACGCTCCTCAAGGGTCCCGTGCGTCCGATGATCCTGGAACTGCCACCGTATCGTTGGCCCAGCCTGCGCTCACTGGCGGTTTCGGTGGCGCAGCGATGCCAGCTGTTTCTCCGGCGCGCCGGCACGGTGATCCTCGCGTTGTCGATCGTGTTGTGGGCGCTGGCGACGTATCCGAAATCAGCGCCGGATCCGGCGCTGAGCCCCGCCCAGCAGCAGGAGTATCAGCTGGCCCACTCGATCCTGGGCCGCATTGGGCACGGCATCGAGCCCGTTGTGCGCCCTCTGGGGTATGACTGGAAGATCGGAGTCTCGATTGCCTCCAGCTTCGCGGCACGTGAAGTATTCGTGTCGACGATGGGCACGATCTACGGCGTGGGTGACGTGAGCGACGGCGATCAGGCACTGCAAACGCGATTGGTCAGCGAGAACGATCCGCGCACGGGCCGACCGGTGTACACGCCGCTCATCGCGGTCGGCCTGATGGTCTTCTACGTGTTCGCTCTCATGTGCATGAGCACGACGGCGGTCACGGTGCGTGAAGCGGGTGGCGGACGCATCGGTTGGGGGTGGGCCGCGCTGCAGTTCGGCTACATGCTTGGACTGGCTTACGGTGCCGCGTGGCTGGTATACGCGGGTGGACGTGCGCTTGGATTCGGAGGGTAGTGGCATGCTGCAGAGCATCGTGGTGCTGACCATCGTCGCCGCGGCGGTGTCATTCGTAGTGCACCGTGCGTGGGTCAGCATTCGCCGGGCACGGAAGCCACAGACCGGCTGCGGCGACTGCGGCTGCAGTCAGTCGCACTGACGCGCCCCTATTCGCGCGAACCGCTCTGAAAGTCGAGAGTGGCCATGCCCCGTCGCCAGCTTTCATCGGCGGTGGTGAAGACCTCCCGCACCATCTCGATCCATCGGCGCCAGTCGGCCAGGCGGGTATCCAGCGCGCTGCCGCGCAGGGCGTCGGCGGCGACCTCGAGACGACTCAGCGCGCGAAACAGCGGCTCCGCGGACTCCTCGAGCACGGCCTCGATCGCACGCTGCGCCGGCGCGTCGGTGGGGGCCTGAATGGCGGCGAGTTCCGACATCACCCGCGTCATCGCGTCTGCCAACTGCGCGGCGTTGAGCAGGGTGACTTGCCGCAACGGATCGCTGACGCCTTCCAACGCACGACGCGCGGAGAGGAGTGGTGCGAACCACGCATCGTGCGACGCCCCGGGAGCGCCCCGCAATGAGCCAAGCGCGTGGAGCCCGCGTGTCAGCTCGGGGACGGCACATGCATTGGCCAACAACCGCGCACCGAACACGCGCAGGTCATCATCACCGGACAGATCGAGCACGTCGCCGCTGGCCAGATACAGCGTCAGCTGTGCGGTGCCTTGCGAAACCCCATCGATCCCCGCCAAGGCCAGGCGCCACGGCGCCGCGCGCGTCCACAGGATCACGAGGGACTGTGGATCGAGTTCGAGCACTGCCTCGGCGTCGATCTCGCGCCCCTGCACGATGCCGATGACGCGTGCACGCACGCGTTCGCCGATGCGCGGATGGCTGCCCGGTGCGCTCATCAGGCGAGGATGGCCGCAAGGACGGCGTCGGTGTCAGCCAGCGTCTCGAACACGGCCGCCGGCGCGTGCGCCGCAAGTTCGTCCACCCCATACCGGCCTGTCGCCACGCCGATGGCCCGCACACCGAGCGCGCGCCCGCACTGAATGTCCGCGGGTGTATCCCCGATGATCACCATCTGCTCGCCCGGCAGGGGTGCGCCGAACAGTCGTTCCGCGCGTCGTTGCGCCACGGCCGGCAACTGCGGCCGCTCTTCGTGATCCGAGCCGAATGCGTTGACGCGAAACCGTTCAAAGTCGATCCCGACGGCGCGCAGCTTCTGGCGGGCGCCATGTTCGATGTTGCCGGTCAGCAGCCCCATGGTGGCACGCGTGTGTGCCTCGACGGCGTCGAGCAGCGGGAGAACGCCGGTGCACAGCCGCGACGCCGTCGCATCGCGTTGGAGTTCATGTTCCAGCCGCAGGACGTACGCGTCCAGCACGGCGTCGGTGCGCGCGTTGATCGTGGCATCGTCGACGCCAGCGTGTCGCATCTGCTCCCGAATGATCTGCCGATCGGTCTTTCCGTCGTAGCGATAGGTCGGGTCCCCGGAATGTCCGAAGACGTCGAGCATGGCACCTTCCATCGAGCGACGACCGGCCCCGTCCGTCCGCAGCAGGGTACCATCGATATCGAACAGGACCAGTTTCACGTGCTGACTGCGGAAGGAGTGGAGACGGGTGCGGCGGCGGGTCGCGTCGCCGTGGTTCGGGAGAGCAAGAGTCCGCCCATGATGAACACGGCTCCCAAGGCCTGCCAGCCAGTGGGACGTTCGGCAAGCATCACCCAGGCCACGGCAATGGCGATCAGGGGCTGCAGATTGCCGTACATGGCCGTACGCGTGGCGCCCAGCACGCGAACCCCACGATAAAAGAGCAGGTAGGCGATGACCAGTGCCCCGATGCCGGCATAGGCCACGGTGCCCCATTCGGCGGGTGCGACCGCGGCCACGTCCAGCCGCACCAGCGCCGGCGTGGCGACCATGAGCAGAAAGAGCGCGCCGCTCGACATGGTGATGGCCGAGAGATGGATCGGATGCGCCCGTGTCGTATACGGCTGCAGAAAGACCGAGAAGATGGCCCACATCAAACTGCCACAGGCGATCAGCGCGGCGCCGAACATCGCGCCGGCCCCCGCGTCGAGTCCTTGCGTGCTCCCCACCACACAGGCGACACCGGCAAGCTGAAGTGCAATACCGGCCCAGCCTCGTGCGGGCAGTCGCTCGCGGCCCAGCCAATGGGAAATCAGCGCGATGTAGGCGGGGCCGGCCGCGACAACGAGCGCCGCGATTCCGGCACGCGTCCGCGCCATGCCAAGGATGAAGAGCAGCTGGTACAGGCCATTCCCGATGAGCCCCAGTACCAGCAAATGCCACACATCGCGTCGCGCCGGCCACCGGTCGGCGCGCACCCATACGGACAGTCCCGCGAGAATGACCGCCGCCAGGGCGACCCGGAGTCCGTTGAAGGCGAACGGTTCGAGGGTACGCAGTCCCGCCTTGACGACACTGTAGTTGATGCCCCAGATGAGGGACATCAGCAACAGGCCGGCGTCGGTGGCGCCGAACGAGGGGCGGGATGACATCCTGAAAAGTAGGCACGCGGGCACGGGCGGTGTACCTTCCCGGCATGCATGTCTCCTTTGCGCTGTTCGCCGACGCGGCCAACCTCTCCCAGGAAGGGAAGCTGAACATCCTCGGCGTCTTCGACGCGGTGCATGTCGGTCAATTCCCGGCCCTGCACCCCCGCGCCACACTGGTCGTGCGCTTGAACGGCACACCGGCGGATGTCGGCGAGCACGAGATGACGTTCCGGTGGATCAACCCGCGCGGCAGTGAACTGTGGTCGACTTCTGCGCAGCTCGCGATCCAGCCGGCGCCACATCAGACGGGTGACATGGACATGCCCGTCATCATCCAGGTCGACCTGCCACTCGACGTGATCGGCGACTACGCGATGCGCGTCGAGCTGGACGGGATCCGACACGGTGAGGCAATCCTGCACGTGCGCGCCGGCGCACCGATCGCCATTCCCGTGCCGGGTTCGCCGCTGCTGTCCTGAGGAGCCGCCGCGCGTCAGGGAAGCAGACGCCGCACGTCGGTGCACTGCGTGCGCAACCGCGCCACGTACGGATCACCGGAGTGCAAATGCTCGATCGCCATGCCGCCGCGCATCAGCGCGCAGTGCACCATGCGGTGCGCACCCAGGGCCATGCCGACATGCGTCACCCGCGCGTCGTCGCGATCGGAGAAGAGTCGGTCGGAATTGTCAAAGCTCAGCATCGTGG
>CAZMGX010000451.1:0-4053 GCA_964565915.1 uncultured Gemmatimonas sp. | reverse complement strand
TGGCGGGTGCCGAGCGCCGCCATCGCCTCGGCGAGCAGCAGGTCGCGCGCGGCGCGTGCCACGCCGCTGCCCTGCCGCCCGGCACGAGCCGGGTTGGCGAGGGGACCGACAATGTTCATCACCGTCGGCACGGCCAGCTCGCGCCGAATTGGTCCCACGTGACGCAACGCGGGATGCATGAGCGGCGCGAACATGAAGACAATGCCGGCGGCCTCCAGCGTGCGCGCCATCGCCTCCGGCGGCATATCGATCACCACGCCCAGCGCCTCGAGCACATCGGCGCTGCCGGAGCGTGACGTGAAGGAGCGATTGCCATGCTTGGCAATCCGCACCCCAAGGCCGGAGGCCAGCAGCGCCGCGGCCGTCGAGATGTTGAACGTGGTCAAGGCCCCGCCGCCGGTCCCGCACGTGTCCACCAACTCGTCGGGGTTCGCAGCCGGCAACACCACCATGGCGCGTCGCAGCGCCTCCACGACGCCGGCGACCTCGGCCGATGTTTCCCCTTTGACGCGCAGGGCCATGAGCAGTGCCGCGACCTGCGCAGGCGTGCCTTCACCCCGCATGATGACGTCGAATGCCCCCGTGAGGGCCGGTCCGTCGAGCGATTCGTGGGCTGCCAGACGGCGAATGGCCAACAGCAGTGCGTCAGCGGCCACCAAGCACCTCAAGCAGGCGCTCGCCCAGTCGATGACGCGATGCAATCAACGAAATCACCAGGCTGAGCAAACGGACCCGCTCGATGTCCTCGTCGCCATACGTACCACTCTTGGCCCGATTCGTGAGGTTGATGACCCCAACCAATTCGTCATGATACACCAACGGGAAACTGATGAAGCTGCCGGTCGTGAAGAATTGATCGCGCAGCAGCGGGTGTTGTGCGGCATCGCGGACATCCTGTACCAGCAGGGGCTCGCGGGCGGCCGCTACCCGTCCGGCCACCCCTTCGCCGATGCGGATGCGCATCCCCTCGACGATGTGTGGGGCTATTCCTCGCGCGGCGGCCAAATACAGATGATCCGGCTCAGGCGCAACGAGCATCAGCGAACACCGCTGCGCCTGCATGTCATCGCCGACCAAGGCGAGTAGCCCATCAGCCAGCGGCCGCGGGTCTCGCGTCGCCGCGTCGAGCGTCAGCAGGCGGTCGAGCAAATAAAGCGTACGCGTGCGCTGTCGAAGCGCCTCGCTGCGGCGATGCAGCTCGATGTGCGTCTGTTCCAACTGCCCGACCGCCGTGGCGAGCTGTTGTTCCGCCAGCTCCGCCCGGCGCCCTGCGCGACGCACTTCCTCGCTAGCGCGTGCCGCTTCGGCCTGCAGCGCCACGGCTTCGGCGGCGCCGAGCGCGCCAAGGTCGCGAGGGGTGTTGCGTGCGTCGCGAAGCTCGGCCTCCATCTGGCCCAGCTTTCGCACATATTCGCCGTGGACACGTTGGGTGACGTCTTCGAGCGTTCGTACCGCTTCCTCGCGCGCGTCGCGTTCGGCCAGACGGGCAAAGGCGAGGTCGAACAACGCCAGCGCGGGCGCCAGTCGCTCGGTGGTACGCGTGCCGAAAGTCTTGCGCGGCTCGTAGAGCGCCAGCACCGCGGACAACATGCCCTCCACACGCAAACCGTGGAGCGAGAGGACCCCGCCGTCGAGGCCGGAGCCAAACCCGAACAATCGGCCGTAGTCCGCCGACTTGTCGAGCACATCGACGAACTGGCCGCCAGCGGCGACCTTGAGTCGCGTCGCCTCCGGCAGATGGTCGAAGGTCGTCTCGAGGGACGACTTTACCACCTGCGCGCCGACCGGGGCGAGGCGGTCTCGCAGCATGTCACGCCGCGCGTCGTACTGTACCAGGGCGAGGGCGGCACCGCGGTCGAGCTCCGCCAGACACTCGCCGAGCGCGATCAGTGCGCCATCGAGGTCGGCGACGGCGCCCAGCGCGTGCGCGAGCGAGGCAAGTGAGCGTGGCGGCATGGATCGAAGGACAAAACAGCCGAAGCGGCGGCGGCGCAATGGGGGATCGCGTCGCGAGTTGAAGCGGCGCGGCGCGCGCGCTAGCTTCTCCCACACATGGATTCGCACGCGATTCTGCTCGTAACCCAGTACGACGGCGGGCAGTTTGCCGGGTGGCAGCGCCAGCCCGACGCGCGCACCGTACAGGGCGAGATGGAGCGCGTGCTGGCGCGGCTCTGCGGCGGACCGATCGCAGCCGTCGGTGCCGGGCGCACGGATGCCGGCGTGCATGCCCATGGCCAAGGTGTCGGCGTCCAGGTTCCACGCCGCTGGACCCCGGAGGCCCTGCGTCGGGCGATGAACGCCCTTCTCCCCCCAGACGTGTGGGTCGAGGCCTCCCGGGCGATGAATCCGGGCTTTCACCCGCGCCGCAGCGCAATCGCGCGTCGTTACCGCTATCTTGTGGGTACGGACGCGGCGGCGCGCTCACCATTCCGGCGACGATACGAGTGGGCCCTTTCACGGGCGGTCGATGGGGAGAGCTTGGTGGGCGAAGTTGCCGACCTGACCGGCGAACACGTCTTCCGCGCGTTCGCCGTGCAGAACACGGCTCCGATCGAGGATCATCACCGATGCGTGATTCAGCAGGCCACCTGGGTGGCACGTGACGGCGGATGGATGTTCGAGATTGTCGCTAACCGATTTCTCCATCACATGGTGCGTTTCCTGGTTGGAACGATGATCGAAGTGGCCCAGGGGCGACGCCCGCGCGGGTCGATCGCGCGCCTGCTTACGTTGTCCCACAACGGGGAAACGTCACCGCCGGCGCCGGCGCACGGCCTTTCGCTGCATCACGTCGTTTATCCACCCAGCTGTTTTGTCGACCACTCCTGATGAGGCGCCCGGCGGAGCTGTCGGGTGCCGTGGCAGCCGGTGTGCCGGCTCGTCCGACACCTTGTCTCGTCGCCTGGACCGCGTGATCACCGTGTCTCGATTGACGTTGCTTGTTGGCAGCATGCTGCTGGCCGCCGGGTGCGAAGGGGCGACCCCCGGCGCCTCGGAGGCGCAATCACGGACGCTGCCGCCGCCACCCGCGCCGATCGCCGGGCCGCTCCCGGCGCAGTCGATCGCCGCGTCACGCCGGACGGCCATCACCACGGCCGTGGAACGCGTCTCCCCGGCGGTGGTGACCGTCCAGACGGAAACGGTCGAACGCGTGCCGGCGGACTTCTTCGAGTACTTCAGCGGCCGCAACTCCGGTGAGCGTCGCAGCGCGGGTATCGGATCGGGCTTCATCGTGCGCGCCGACGGCGTCATCGTGACGAACGCACACGTCATTGGCGGGGCCAGTCGTGTTTCGGTCGCGATGCGAGACGGCACTACCTACGACGCGACGGTCGTGGGTATCGACGAGAACAATGACCTCGCGGTTGTGAAGATTGCCGCACGCAACCTGCCAGTGGCACCACTCGGCACCTCATCAGATCTGGTGGTGGGTGAGTGGTCCATTGCCATCGGCAATCCGTTTGGCTTCGTGCTGGGCAACAGCGAACCCAGCGTCTCCGTGGGCGTGGTCAGCGCGGTAGGCCGCAACCTGGCCGGGCGCGGCGACGGTGGTGGCGTGTATGTCGACATGATTCAGACAGACGCCGCGATCAATCCCGGGAATTCCGGTGGACCGCTCGTCAACGCGATGGGGGAAGTCGTCGGCGTGAACAGTTCGATCTACTCGCCGAGTGGTGGGTCGGTGGGACTAGGCTTCGCCATCCCGATCGATCGTACCAAGCGTATCGTGGAAGACTTGCTGGAGCATGGCTCGGTGCGTCAGCCGTGGGTCGGCTTACGCTTGCAGACACCCCAGGTCCAGAGCGCGCGGGAGGCGGCGGCGGCGGGCGCGATCATTGGTCGCGTCGTGCCGGGCTCTCCTGCGGAGCGTGCCGGCCTGCGCGTCGGGGATCAGATCGTCAAGGCGGGCACGCGCGTCGTGCGGAATCCGTTCGACTGGGAGGCTCGTCTTCTGGACGTGCGTGTGGGTGAGGGCATTGCCCTCGTCGTGCGCCGCGGCGGACGAGAAATCGCCGCAACGGTGACGGCCGCTGAGCCGCCTTAAGTGAACGC
>CAZMGX010000450.1:1312-4058 GCA_964565915.1 uncultured Gemmatimonas sp. | reverse complement strand
ATTGTTGCGTCCCGGTCCGCTCGATGCCGGCATGCACAACGTGTACATCCGGCGCAAGCGCGGCGAGGAACCGGTGGCGTATGCGCTGCCGGAACTCGAACCGATCCTGTCCAATACCTACGGCGTCATCACCTATCAGGAACAGGTGATGCGTATTGCCCAGGTGTTGGCCGGTATCTCGCTTGCCGAAGCCGACGTGCTGCGAAAGGCCGTCGGCAAGAAGGATGCGGAGCTGATCAAGAAGGAGCTCGGCAAGTTCGTCGAGAAGGCCGTGGCGCGCGGCTACGACCCCAAGATCATCGACGAGCTGTCGGGACAGATCGAGACCTTCGGTCGCTACGGCTTCAACAAGTCGCACTCCGTTGCCTACTCGGTGGTGGCGTATCACACCGCGTGGCTCAAGACGCATTACCCGGCCGAGTTCATGGCCGCGTTGTTGTCGTCGAACATCGGCAAGACGGAAGAGGTCATCAAGTACATCGCCGAGGCCCGTGAAATGGGGCTGGAGGTGGTGGCGCCGGACGTGAACGAGTCCGGGTGGCGATTTACGGTCGTGGGCGACAAACGCATCCGGTTCGGGTTGGGCGCGATTCGCAATGTCGGCAAGGGCGCCATCGACTCCCTGCTCGCGGCCCGCGACGCCGGACCGTTCACGTCGCTGTACGACCTCTGCTCCCGCGTCGATCTGCGGGTCTGCAACAAGCGCATGTTCGAAGCGCTGGTGGCGGCCGGCGCGTGTGACGGCCTGGGCGGCCATCGCGCGCAGCTGCTGGCCGCGCTCGACCACGCGATCAGCGAAGCCTCCCTGCGCCAGGAGGAAGCGGAGCGGGGGCAGGTCTCCCTGTTCGGAGACTTTGGCGACACGGCCAACGCGGCATCCCCGCATGGTGCGGCGGCGACACCACCACCACTACCCTCGACGCCCCCCTGGAGTGAGAGCGAGCGACTGCAGCGGGAGAAAGAGCTGATCGGGTTCTACATCTCCGGACATCCACTGGAGCCGTTCCGGACCGAATGTGAACTGTTCGCCTCGCATACGGTGTCTCAGTTGGGGCGGTGGACGCCGGAGGCGGTGACCATCGGCGTGGTAGTGACGGCCATCAAGAAACAGGTCTCCAAGCGCTCGGGCGCCGAGTTTGCCCGGTTGACAGTGGAGGATTTTTCCGGATCTTCCGAGGTACTGGTTTTCCCGGAGGCGTGGGCGGTGATCGCCGAACGTGTCCGGCCGGACGTGCCGGTGCTGATCAAGGGCGGGTACTCGCGGAAGGACCAGGATGTCGAGAATCCGACGTTCATCGTGGAAACGGTGACCCGATTCACTGAGGTGCGGGCAAGCGGCGAGGTCGCCGTGCGGATCGAGATTGCCCGGGGATCGGACCTTCCGCCCTCCGTGATGTATGATGTGAAGGCGGTCGTGGAGGCCCACGAGGGGTCCGCGCCGCTGGAGTTGCATTGGCAGGACGGCGAAGGTTCACGTGAGCCGTTCCGGTCCCGCACCTTGAAGGTTGCCGCCTCGGCGGTGGTACTTTCCGATCTGCGCGCGCTGCTTGGCGCTGACCGGGTGCGCCTCGTGCGCGCCGGCGGCTGACGAACCAGCGCGTTTCCCTTCTCCCGCACCGACATGGCTGCTGCCCCGGTTCTTGAATTCGAGCGCCCGATCGCGGACCTCGAGAAACAGATCGAGGAGCTCAAGAAGCTCGCCGGTGATCAGGCGCTTGACGTGACGGCCGAACTGCTGCCGTTGCAGCGGAAGCTCTCGGAGCTGCGCGTCCAGATCTACCAGAACCTCACGCCGCTCCAGCGCGTGCAGGTGGCGCGTATCGCCCGGCGGCCGTTTACCGCCGACTATCTGCGTCTGGCGTTCACGGATTTCTTCGAACTCCACGGTGATCGGCTGTTCCGCGACGACGCGGCGATCATCGGCGGGTGGGCTCGGCTTGACGGCGAAACCGTCATGGTGATCGGCCACCAGCGCGGCCGCGACACCAAGGAGAATCTCAGACGCAACTTCGGCATGCCCCATCCCGAGGGCTATCGCAAGGCGCTGAGGCTCATGAAACTGGCGGAGAAGTTCCAGGTGCCCGTGCTCACGTTCATCGACACGCCGGGCGCGTGGGCCGGGCTTGGAGCCGAAGAACGGGGCCAGAGTGAGGCCATCGCGCGCAACCTGCTCGAAATGAGCCAGCTCCAAGTGCCGATCATTGCGACCGTGATCGGCGAAGGCGGGTCCGGGGGCGCGCTCGCGCTGGGCGTCGCCGATCGCGTCCTCATGCTCGAGAACGCCGTCTACTCCGTGATCACGGTCGAAGGGTGTGCGGCCATTCTCTGGAAGGACGGCAAGAGTGCGGCCATGCGCGAAAAGGCCGCGACCGCGCTGCGCCTCACGGCCGGGGATCTGGTTGAACTGCGCGTGATCGACGAGATCGTGCCGGAACCCATCGGCGGCGCGCACTCGGATCACAAGGCGACGTCCCACAATCTCAAGGAAGCGCTGACGCGCAACCTCGAAGAACTGCGACGGCTCAAGCCCGACAAACTCGTGCGCAAGCGGCGAGAGAAGTTCCTGCGCATGGGGCAGTTTGCCGAATAGCCTCGTGGGAGGTCGGACGTGACGCACCTCGTCGAGGTCGCCTTTCGCGGAAACCGCAAGGAATTCTTTCAGTGGGAGGCGGAGTCGGGGGCGGGGGGGGATGCCGGGGGGGGTGTGGATGCCGGACCGGGGGGAGACATCGGGCGGGTGGAAGAG
>CAZMGX010000450.1:0-1302 GCA_964565915.1 uncultured Gemmatimonas sp. | reverse complement strand
GTTCGGCGAGTTCACCGGTGAAGACTTCGGTCGCGTGCATTCCACCGGTGAACTCGCCGAACTGCGGTGCCGCGGCTGTGCGCACGGGTGCGGCACGACACCGCCGCCGCGCCAGATCCTGCGTCTCGCCACGGCCGACGAGGTCGCGCTCGATGCGGCACTGACCGCGGAGAACGAGAGTGCCCGCAAGCGTGCCATGGAGCGGGTGAAGGCGAACCATCTCGTCATGAAGCTGACCGATGCCGAATGGCAGTTCGATCGGCGCAAGCTGACGTTCTACTTCACGGCCGAGCGCCGTGTCGACTTCCGCACGCTCGTGCGCGATCTCGCCGCGATGTTCCGCGCGCGCATCGAGTTGAAGCAGATCGGCGTTCGTGACGAGGCCAAGCGTCTGTCAGGGATCGGGCGGTGCGGACGCGAGTACTGCTCCGCCTCGTGGCTGCCGGATCTGCGGCCGGTGAACCTCGGCGTCGCGAAAGACCAGAAACTGTCGCTCAACCCGCAGCAGATCTCGGGGGCCTGCGGCCGTCTCATGTGCTGCCTGCGCTACGAACACGAGTTCTACGTGCAGAGCCGCCGACGGTTTCCCAAGGAGGGGCGGATCCTCGTCACGTCGAGCGGTGAAGAGAAGGTGATCGCATGCGACATCTTCAACGACCGCGTGACCCTGCGCTCGGCCGAGGGCGATACCCGGGTGGTCCCACTGGCCGAACTGCGCGAAGACGTTGGCGGGTTCGGCGAGCATACCGTCGTGGAGCGCACCAGCGCTCAGGTCGCGCTGGTGGATGACGATGACACGGAGTCCATGCTGATCGAGGACGAGCCCGTGTCCGTATCCAGCGCGCCCAAGACACCCAATCCGCCCCGAGTGGTCCCGGCGGCGGTCGTCCGATCATCGCCTTCGTCCGACCCAGCGCTTGTCTCGAAGCGCGACGAGTCGGACATGCCGGTACTCCACGCGCCCGCCACATTCCGGCCGGACGACGCGACCGTCACCCCGGACGTGGCGGCGGTCAACGGTCCAGAGGGCGGTGCAACCGACGCGACCGACGCGACCGCCACGGGCGGCGACCCACGACGTAAGCGGCGGCGTGGCCGGCGTGGCGGTCGCCGCCTGCGTGCCGCCGAGCAACGACGCCAGGAGCTTGGCGCCGACGCGGCGGACAGTGAGGTGCGGGACCGTGAGGGCCCGACCACCGATGCTGACGACGATTTCCAGGACGACGAGTCGTCCCCCGATTCCTCTGCGAAGACCTGACGTGCCACGCTTCTATCTGACCACCGCCATCGACTACGCCAACG
>CAZMGX010000449.1:0-4089 GCA_964565915.1 uncultured Gemmatimonas sp. | reverse complement strand
TGGCCGTCGCCGCACTCGGCTTCCTCGTTGGTCGCGCCCTCACCCGGCCGCAGTCGTAATCGTGGACGTGTCAAACGGGCAGCGACACACGCTGCGCTCACCCAGCGTGCCGTTGGGTGAGCTCCTCGGTGACGTCGCAGGACACGCGCAGGGCATCGTTCGCGCCGAGGTACGCCTCGCGTTCGCCCAGATGCGCGAGGAGGTCGGCAGCGGGACCCGACGTGTCGTATTGCGGAGCGCCGGCGCCGTCTTCGCACTGTTGGGGATCGTGATGATGATCGTGGCCCTGGTGCTCGGGCTCAGCACCATGATGGCCGCGTGGTTGGCCACCTTGATGGTCTCGGGGCTCGTGCTGCTGGTCTCCCTGATCCTGATGGGTATTGCCGCCCGTTCATCCGCCTCAGTCGACGTTTAACCCCCCTGACCGGAATGCGAATGCCGTCACCACGAATCGAATTGGAACGACAGCTGCAGGTTGAAAAGCTCGCGCTGCGAGACAGCCTTGATCGTCTCGGCACCCGCGCCAGTGAGGCGGTCGATTGGCGACAGCATGTTCGACGACGTCCGGTAGAGGCCCTTGGCACCGCCATGGTTCTGGGTGCCATCGTAGGCGCCCTGGTGCCGCGCTCATCCACGCCAGGACAAACGGAACACCGGCGCCGTTCCGCGCAGACGTCCGCGCGCGCGTTCAACACGACGTCCTCACGCGATGCAGCCGCCGCGCGGCCCGAATGGAATCGCCTTCGCGATGGCCTTCTGGGCCTCCTCGCCGACCGCGCGTTGGTGGTTGCGCAGGACTTCCTCGAACGCGTGACCGATCGCGCCCCGGTGTCATCACACCACACGCCGTAGCGAGACCAGGCCGCTCGTTCGCGTACACAATTCCAATTGAGATACACGAGACCATGAAAGCACTGATCTATGACGGCCCGCACGCCGTGCGCGTTGGCGACGTCGCCGATGCACGTATCGAACATCCGACCGACGTGCTGGTGCGGGTCACCAGTACGAACATCTGCGGCTCCGACCTGCACATGTACGAGGGACGGACGAACATGGAGTCCGGCCGCGTGCTTGGACACGAAACGATGGGGCAGGTGGTCGAGGTGGGGAGCAGCGTACAGCGCATCAAGAAACACGACTGGGTGTGCATTCCCTTCAACGTGGCGTGCGGCTGCTGCAAGAACTGTGAACGCGGTCTCACCGGGGCCTGCCTGCTGGCCAATCCAGGCACGGCGGGCGCAGCCTACGGATTTGCCGGAATGGGACCATACTCCGGTGGACAAGCGGAATACCTTCGCGTGCCCTACGCGGACTTCAATTGCCTCGTCCTCCCGGAAGATGCCGAGGAGAAGGCCAACGACTATGTCATGTTGTCCGACATCTTTCCGACGGGGTGGCATGCCACCGAGTTGTCGGGACTGTGCCCGGGCGAGTCGATCGTGATTTTCGGTTGCGGTCCGGTCGGGCTCATGGCGGCGCATTCGGCGATGATCAAAGGTGCCAGCCAGGTGATCGTGGTCGATCCCAATCCGGATCGCTTGGCGTTGGCGGAGGAGATTGGCGCCATCGCGGTCGACTACTCGACCGGCAACGCGTTGGATGTCATCCTCGAGTTGACCAACGGGGAGGGTGCCGACCGTGGATGTGAATGTGTCGGCTACCAGTGCCATGATCCGGCGGGACATGAGGTGCCGAATGCCACCATGAACGACCTGGTGCATTCGGTTCGCGCCACCGGCGGCATCGGCGTTGTGGGCGTATTCGTTCCGGAAGACCCCGGCAGTGCGGATGAACTGGCACAGGAAGGCAGATTGGCCTTTGATTTCGGCCAGTTCTGGATGAAGGGCCAACACATGGCCACTGGACAAGCACATGTGAAGCGATACAATCGCTATCTCTGCGAGCTCATTCAGCAGGGCCGGGCCAACCCCTCGTGGATCGTGTCGCACGAATTGTCGCTCGACGACGCTCCGAGTGCGTATCAGCACTTCAACCGGCGCGATCACGGGTGGACGAAAGTGATCCTGCATCCGTCCGGCCACCGCGCACACAGCTGATGGCCGGCAGGGCGCGCTGACACGCGGGGCAATCGTCGTTCACGGTTGCCCCGCGTCGCGTCATCGGGCATTTGCCCCGTGACCTCTGGAGGGCGGTCATGGATCTGGAGGAGCGACCCACGGGACTTCCTGCTACAAAACTGGATGCCGAACGAGGAATTTTGCGACGCCCCGGAATAACGGCGAGGCGAATCGCGACAGTACCGGAAGTCCGGAATTCTCGTGGTAGTCAACCGCAATCCGCGCACTAGGTTTCCCCCGTTACCGACAGTGTTCCTGCCTCCCGATCACTTTGTTTCCCACCTGACACATGCACCACCACCCGTCCATGTTCGGCCATCCGAAGGAAGACACCGTTGCGGGCGTCGTCGTCTTCCTCGTGGCGCTTCCCCTGTGTCTCGGGATCGCCATTGCCTGCGGCGTGCCGCCGGTGTCCGGACTGATCGCCGGTATCGTCGGGGGTATCATCGTTCCGATGATCAGCAAATCGCCCCTGTCAGTCACGGGACCGGCGGCCGGCCTCACGTCCGTCGTTCTGGTGGAAGTACAGCAACTCGGCGGCATTCCGCCGATCCTCACAGCGGTGATGATCGCCGGCGTGCTGCAGTTTCTTCTTGGCGTTCTCAAGTCGGGACGCTTCGCCGCCCTCGTGCCGTCGGCGGTCATCAAAGGCATGCTGGCGGCCATCGGCATTACCATCATCTACAAGCAACTCCCGGTGGCGTTCGGCGTGACCGGCAGCATCGCCGACATTCCCAGTCAATTGAACCGCGGGGCGGCGCTGATCGCGGTGGTGTCACTGATCATCCTGTTCGGCTGGAAGCACACGCCGATGGCGAAGATCAAGGTCATCTCTCCGGCCTTGATCGTCGTAGTCCTCGCGAGTGTCATGGCGGCGTTCATGCAGTCGCCGTCGATGGCGCTCGAAGCGCGACACTTCGTCGACGTGCCGCTCGGTGGCGTCGCGGCCTTGTGGTCTGCGTTGCCGCGTCCGGACTTCGCTGCGCTCACCGCGCCGGCCACGTGGATCGCCGGCGGAACCATCGCCATCGTCGCCAGCATCGAAACGTTGCTGTCGTTGCAGGCGGTCGACCGGCTCGATCCCCTCAAGCGCTATAGCCCGCCCGATCGCGAACTCCTTGCACAGGGCACCGCCAACACCATCTCCGGCTTTCTGGGTGGGCTGCCGGTGACAGCGGTCATCGTGCGCAGCGGCGCGAACGTCGCGGCGGGCGGTCGTGAACGTATGTCTGCCCTGGTGCACGGCGTGCTGCTGCTGGTTGCGGTGGTCTTCGCGGGTCCGTTGCTCAACAGGATTCCGTTGGCGTGCCTCGCCGCCGTGTTGATCCAGGTCGGACTGAACCTGTGCAAGCCGGCCCTGTTCACGTCCCAGGTCAAGCTGGGCATGACCCAACTCCTGCCGTTCGCCATTACGATCGCCGCGGTCCTCGCGCTCGATCTGCTCAAGGGTGTCATCATCGGTATCGTGATGGGCATCGCGTTCGTGCTTTACGAGAACTCGAAGCGGGCGGTGGTCGCCGAAAAAGACTCAGCCGGCATCTGGCGCCTGCGCTTCCGTCGCGATGGGACGTTCGTCTCGAAGCCCGGCATCGTGACGACACTGGAGGAAGTCGAAGACGGTGAGGAAGTGGTAATCGACGGGACGGGCGAGTACATCGACCACGACGTCAAGGAAGTCCTCGCGACCTTCGTCGAAGATGCCCAGCATCGCAACATCAAGGTGCAGATCGTCGGCATCGACCTCAGCGATGCCAAGCCTGGCGGCGGACACTGACATGGCATCGGCCCCGCACCACGCACTGCCGGCGGACCCGGTCGACCGGGCGCTCGTCAGGGCACGCGGGGTGCTGCCCGATCAGGGGCCGATCGGTGTGTTCATCCACCACAACACCCTGCACGCCTTTCAACACCTGCCGTTCCACAAAGGCGTGCAGGCGGGCGCCGCCGACCTTCAGGCGCGCCCGTACCTGAGTCAACGCGAGTTTCGCAGCGCCCTCGCCTCCGGCCG
>CAZMGX010000448.1:0-4112 GCA_964565915.1 uncultured Gemmatimonas sp. | reverse complement strand
CTGGCCAACGCCGAGTTCTCACTCACGCCCGCGCTGCGTAGCGTGACGTCGGCCGGCGGTCAGGTCTACTTGCGCCGCACCCGTGAGCGTGCGATCTCAGGCACGACTTTCCCTTCCGCCGGTCTCACCTCAATCGCGTCGGCGACAGTTCGCAACGTCTCCAGAGATGAGGTTGCTGAGAACAATACAGTCGGCGGCTTCATCCAGCAGCAGTTCGTCTGGAACGATCGTCTGTTCCTCACCGGCGCCATCCGCACCGACGACAACTCCGCGTTCGGCACCAACTTCGACGCGGTGACGTACCCGAAGTTCAGCGCCTCGTACGTCGTGAGTGAAGAACCGTCGATTCCAATGCCGTCGTTCATCAACCAACTTCGCCTGCGCAGCGCGTATGGTGCGGCCGGCCTCCAGCCCGGCGCGTTTGACGCCATTCGCACGTACTCGGCCAGTGGCGGGTTCCTCACGCCGTCATCGGCGGGCAACCCGTCCTTGGGTCCTGAAACCAGCACCGAACTGGAGTTGGGTTTCGACGCGGGGCTGTTCAGCGACCGCTACGGCATGGAAGTCACGTACTTCAACGGCAAGACGAAGGACGCGATCCTGTCTCGCCAGTCTCCGCCGTCGGATGGGTTCCCGGGACTGCAGCTGTTTAATGCCGGCCAGGTGAATCGCAACGGGGTCGAGTGGGTCGTGCGGGGCACGCCGATCCAGATGACCAACCTCGCGCTCGAACTGACGCTCAGCGGCAGCACGACGAACTACAAGATCGCGTCGCTGGGCCCCAACACGGACCGGGTCTCGCTCTCCAGCAACATTCAGCACGTCACGGGCTACGCACCCGGGGCATGGTGGGATCGCCGCATCGTGTCGGCCGACTACGACGCGACCACCAAGCGCGCCACCAACCTCCTGTGTGATGACGGCAAGGGCGGAACGGTCGCCTGCGCGTCGGCACCGCGTGTCTTCCTCGGCAATAGTGTCCCGACCACGGAAGGCTCCTTCTCCGCGGGGCTGACCGTGCTCAAGAACATCCGCATCAATGCCTTCGTCGACTGGCGCGGCGGCTACAAGAAGCTCGATGGCAACTACCGCGTGCGCTGCGGCGCGTTCGTGTTGTGCCGCGAGTTGTACTATCCCGACGAAGTTCAGGACAAGGCGCTGCTGGCTGCGGTGCAGGCGGGCACGGCCTACACGCACCACCTGATCTCCGATGCCAGCTTCATGCGTTTCCGTGAACTGGCGGCCACCTACACGCTGCCGGCCAAGCTGGCGTCCACCATCGGTGCCAGCCGTGCGTCGATCACGATCGCCGGCCGCAATCTGGGGCTGCGCACGAACTTCCCGGGTGTCGAGCCCGAGGCATCGTTCAACGGCGGAACACGCGGCGGGGCCTTTGGCCAGTGGGAACAGAGTGTGCTGCCGCAGCTTCGCCAGTTCGTGACCACCATCAACCTCAACTTCTGAACATCATGCGAAACACGATGCTCAAGGCCCTGGCGTTGGTGCTGACGGTTGGCGCGGCGACGGCCTGTGACTTTGATCGCCTGCTGACCGTAAAGACGCCCAGTCGCCTGGCTGAATCAGCGTACCTCGTGCCGGCCAACGCCGCACTGATTTCCGCGAGCGCAGTGTCGGACTACGAGTGCGCGCTCGGCGGTTATGTCGTAGCCAGTGGATTGGCTGCCGGCGAGTTCGTCGAAACGACCCAGACCGCCGCTCGGTGGTCCTACGACCGGCGCAACGTGCTGCCGGTGGACGCGCTGTATGCGACGTCCGGCTGCGACGGCATCGGGGTGTACACGCCCATCAACACGGCGCGCTACACCAACGATCAGGCCGTTGCGAAGCTGACCGAGTGGACCGATGAGCAGGTCCCCAATCGGCAGCGATTGCTGGCCCTCAACTCGGCCATGGCGGGCTTCAGTCTGCTGTTGCTCGGGGAAGGCTTCTGCGAAGGCACCATCAACGTGGGTCCGTCACTGACCCCGACGCAGTTGTTCGACTCGGCCGAAGTGCGGTTCACGCGAGCGATTACCGCAGCGACGGCGGCGGGTGATGCCAACGCGCTCAATCTGGCCTACGTGGGTCGGGCACGCGCACGCATCAATCGCGGACAAAAGGCCGCGGCCGCAGCGGATGCGGCGCTGGTGCCCGCCAATTTCGTGTACAGTGCCACCGCCGATGCGTCCATCGGACGCCGCAACAATCGCGTGTTTCAGCAAAACAATCAGTCGTTCTCCGTGTCGGTTGCTCCGGCGTATCGCTCACTCACGTGGAACGGGACGCCCGATCCGCGGGTGGTGTCCACGAACGCGAACCGGCTGGCATCCGATCAGGTGAACCAGCTGTGGACCCAAGGGAAGTTCACGTCCCTCACCGCGACATACCCAATCGCCAGCGGCATCGAGGCGCAGTTGATTCTGGCCGAGGCGCGTGGCGGGACGGAGGGAGTCGGCATCCTGAACACCCTCCGTGGGCGCACGGGGATCGGCCTGCCGGCGTTGACGGCCGGTGAGACCGCGAACTTCGATGCGGCCGTGGCGGAGGAGCGTCGTCGTGAGCTGTTCCTGCAGGGGAATCGCTGGTTCGACAGCAAGCGCTTCAACCTCACGCAGGTTCCGGCGGTGGGAGTGCAGTACGCGAAGGGTGCGGTCTATGGCGATCAGCGCTGCTGGCCGCTGCCCGACGTGGAGCGTCTCGCGAACCCGAACTTCCGCTGATCGGCCTGAGTCCCTTCAACCGAAGGACCGTGGGACCGTCGGACTGAGGACGCAGGACTCGGGACTCAACTGATAGACCACGTGACGTAGGGACGCTGGACGATGGACTGACGGACGAACGGCCAAGGAGGTTGGACGAGGGACCGAGGACCTGGGACTTTCGACTTGAGACCGATGGATGACCTGCCACGACGGCGGTCGTCCGACGTCCCCGGTCCTGAGTCCCGGGTCCTTGGTCTTCCATCCTCAGTCCCGCAGTTGGTACCCGAGTCCACCGTCCAGCAGTCCCCACGTCCGATGGTCCATCTGTGTCGTAGTTCCCGCCGTTCTGTAATGTGACGTCTCCGTCGCATTGCGCCCCCCGTACCCCGCTCCCTAGCTTCCCTGCGGGACGGGCGCCACGCTTGCGGGCGTTGCCCGGCCACCCCATTCAACTGACTCTCAAGCCGGAGCTCCCGCGGTGAAAATCGCCGTGTGCATCAAGCGCGTCCCGGTGATGGAAGTGAAGTTCGCCATCACTGCCGACGGCTCCCGTGTCGACGAAACGGGACTCAAGTACGACGTCAACGACTTCGACCTCTGGGCCATCGAAGCCGGTCTGCAACTCAAGGAAAAGAACGGCAACGTGGGTGAGGTCGTCGCGATCTCCCTTGGCCCGGACGCCGCGCAGGAGCAGATCCGCAAGGCCCTCGCCATGGGTGCCGACCGTGGCGTGTTGCTGAAGGCCGACAGCATTCCCGCCGACGGGCTCGCCGTCGCGCGTGCGCTGGCCGCGGAGATCAAGGACGGTGGTTACGATCTCGTGCTCATGGGACGTATCGCCATCGACTCGATGAACCAGATGACCGGACCGATGGTGGCCGAGATTCTCGACCTGCCGTGTGTCACGAACGTCTTCAAGCTCGACATCGCGAATGGCCGCGGCACCGCCGAACGTGCGCTCGATGGTGCGGTGGAAGTGGCGGAGTTCCCGTTGCCCGCGTTGCTCACCATCGACGACGGCTTGAACAAGGAACGCCTGCCGTCGCTCAAGGGCATCATGGCCGCGAAGAAGAAGACGCTCGACGTGAAGCCGGCGCAGTTTGGTGCCGCCAACGTCACCGTGCGTTCGATGGCACTTCCGGCAGAACGTGCCGCCGGTCGCATTCTCGGCGATAGCGCCGCGGCCGTTCCCGAACTCGTTCGACTGCTTCAGACTGAAGCGAAGGTGCTCTGACCATGGCCAACGTTCTCGCATTTGCCGAAGTGCGCGGTGGTGACCTGCGCAAAGTGGCGCTCGAAGCCGTCACGGCCGCGCGCTCGCTGGCCGGACTTTCTGGCGGTGGCAGTGTGCACGCCGTTCTCGCTGGCGCCGCTGGCGTTGCCGACAAGGCCGTCGCGTTGGCCGAGCAT
>CAZMGX010000447.1:0-4115 GCA_964565915.1 uncultured Gemmatimonas sp. | reverse complement strand
CCTGGCCAAAACATCGGTCGAGAAAAGTCTCGAGGCTTGGAAGCGGGGCGACCAGCCGCAGGTGCTCAGGGCAGCGGCGGATTCGATTGAGTTCTTCGACGACGACTGGAACAGCGGCGCCAAGCTCGCGGACTTTCGCCTGGTCCGGGTGTTCATCGACACGGATGGACTGGCCAAGTGCGCCGTCGAACTGACGGTGCAGCCCCCAAGCGACTCGCCGGTATCGCGATCCCTCCAGTGCGCGCGTCGATTGCTGTGGGCGCCACAAACACCGGTCGATTGCCTTCGTCACCGAGCACGAATACCGGAGCGCGGACGAGGTTGCGATCGACATCATCCGGCTGATGCTGATTCCACGAGTAGACGGCGGAGACGCCCAAGGCGAACCGGCTATCGAGAATCGGGCCACTCCAGTTCAGATTGCCACGCCATGCCCGCGACTGCCGATAGTCGGGGCCGAACAATCGAACCGTCGGCGTGCGATTCGCGAAGACCGTCGCGTCGGTTCCATCTGCACACTGCGAGGGGATGACGTCCGGGTCGGCACGATACTGGGTCCAATCGGGAACGGGCGCAGCCTGACCTACACACATCAACTCCAGTGTCGAACCTGGCAAACCGGTCTCAGTGACGGCCGCTGCGATCAGCTGGGCCGAACTCAATGACTGAAATGCACCGAAGCCGCCCTGCACCAGTGCGCGCGGTGGCCGCGCGGCCCCGGGAGCGAACGCGACGACCGGCGGCGTACCGTATCGCCAGGTGAATCCTATACGTGGTGATGCGTACACGCCGTTCGGCGTCAGATCGTTTCGTAGTCCCGTCGCCGCCGCTACGATCGGGTTCTGCCGCGGCACGGTGAGCAGACGATTGCCCTCTACGCGCAGACCGTACAACACCTGCACGTCTGGCGTGGGGCGATAGTAGTCACCCAGCGAGGTCGACCACGTGACTTGTCGACCGTCCTGCCGCGGGACCGTCAAAGTGCGTGAGTACGAAACGGGAAGCCCACGTTCAAGATCGCTGAGCGAGTTATAGATGAAGGTCCCGTCGCGGTTGGCGGCCTGCTCGGTGTTGAACATCTCGGCGCGAGCCCCCGTGGTCAGCTTCACCGCGTGGCGGTTGTTCGCCGAGAACCATCGCAGTTCGTTGGCGACTTCAGCGACGCGCGTTGCCTGTGCGCGTGCGAGCGCCGCGTTTCCGCCGAATTGCAGCGGACGCACCGCGCTCGACCCGTCCGTCAATACGGAGTTGATCCGCACGCTGCCGTTCGGGACCCGCAGGTAGGGCACAGTCGACTCTGACGTCGTGCTGATGCCCGCGACCGTATTGGACAGCACGCCGAACCAGAAGTAGTTCGTATGCCGCACGCCCCCGGTCATGGCACTGCGCGTCGCCGTGCCGTTGTGGGCCGGTACCGACAGCAGGGCGGTCCGCCCGCCGCCGACCTGCGCGCTGCGTGAGTAGTTGCCGAGATAGCTGAGGGTCAGCGCGTTTCCCGTCCCGCTGCTTCCCGGGGTCAGATCCAGATTCCCTTGCAGCGCGAGTCGGTCGATCACCTGTTGATCGCCAATGCCCGCGAGTGTGGTGGGGACGCCGGCTCGCTGCAACACCGAGAGAAAACGTCGCACCGAGTCGGGCGAGACACCCGCCGCCAACAGTCCGTCCGGACCTGCGCTCAGCAGCGACGGAACGTCCCGCACGTTGCGCGTGAGGCCAATCGAGCCGTTGTAGAAGTGCCGATTGGAGACCAGCGCCCCTCGTCCGCCGACACCGGCCACGCCATTGGTATACCGCTGGTTTTGCGCCAACGCGGCGCGGTCCGCAAACTGCAACTGCGGGGTGACGCCGGTCAGACTGGCCTGGCGTGAAGAGATGTTGGTACCGGGGAGAGTCGTCAGCGTGACGCGGGCGCCACTGAAGTTGCCGATCGCCGGATCGTAACTGTACGTCAGGACGGACGCCTGGACTTGGGCATCGGGTGGCAGTGCGTTGATCGCCGACCCCAATCCGTTAACCGTCGTGCTGTTCTGCTCTGGCGACAGGCCGAGCGCAGAGAACGCATCGGCGGCGCCGTCGAAACCGGGGATCAACTGCAGACCGGGAACGCCGGCCGCCAGCGCCGCAAGACTCCCCATCTGATCAGGTGGTACATTGAGGGCTGTCAGCGGTCGCTCTCCGCCGCCGACATCCGGCGTTGCGCTGTTGCGTCCGGGCAGCGCGCGCGGGCGATTCGCCGCGATGTTTACCTGATCGAGCGTCGTGATCGTCGACGCCAGGCGTATGTCGAGTATCAGGATTTCTTCATCCGCCACCCGCTTGAGTTGCTGACGACGGGGCGCGAAGCCGAGCGCACTCACGTCGATCCAATAGTCGCCTTCACCGGACGGAAAGGTGATGGCATACCGGCCGTTCCGATCCGTGCGCGCGGAGCGCGAGACGTTGCCCAGAGTCGACGTTGCGCGTACGGTGGCATTGACAATCGGGAGCGAATCCGGGCCGGTAATCCGGCCACGAATCACGTCAATGGTTTGCGCCGCCGCGCGCGCGGAAACGCTGATCGACAGCAGGAGTGCCCAGACTGCAGTACGCATCACACGGACCCCGGGAAGAAGCAACGGACTGTTCACGTTGCTGGGTCACGCCCCTCCATTGCAGCGATTCCAAGGGTGTGGTGAGCGGCAGCCGATCGTGGCTGGACGACAGAAGCGAACGATGAGGCGGTCAGCTTCGGGCGCCGGCGTGCTCGGCGTCGACTATACCCGGAAAAGCGGGTGTGCCTCGAGCAGATAGCCATGGTTCCGAATGGTCTGGAGCCGTCGCGCCGACTCGTCGCCGACACCATCACCGAGTTTGCGGCGCAGCATACCGATGTGCGTGTCCAGTGTCCGAGACTGCGTGCCCGGCAGGTATCCCCACGCGTCCCGCATCAAGTCCGATCGGGGAATGATCTGGTTTGCTCGGCGCAACAGGACGTTGAGGAGCGACCACTCTCGAGGGCGCAACCGCACATGCCGACCATCTCGCTCGATCGTGCCTTCGTCCGGTCGGACCACGGCACGACCGACTTGATACGCCACGATGGCTTCCCGTTTGTCACCGAGCGTGGATTCCGGCGCGAGCGGCACCACGAGGATGCCGCTGCCGGTGTTCGTGAGGCTTGCGGAAATTCCCACCTGTGACAGCAGCGAGGCCAGCACTCTGGTCAGTGAGCGGTCAAGCGAGGCGGCGTCGGCACGGACGGTGCGGGTAACAGGAAGTCTCGACATCGACGGGGGCACAGAGGACATGAGTGGAACAGCAAGCCGAAGAGTGCGACTCGCGCGTTCGCCGACCAAGGGTTGTGGTGCACGGCGACAACGGGGTACGCCGAAGGGCCGATATTGGGGTTGGGTTCGTGCACCGCCCCGCTACATCAGCGTGATGACGACCGCGCCACACGTTCCGGACATCGCCGGGAGGCCGCTGAGCAATGAGGTAATCGGGTGGACCTCAACGCTCTGCCATTGCATCGGGCTCATCGCGGCGACGTAGTCAATGTCCACGGCTGCGCGATTCACGAAAAACTGGATCGGGCATGGGGTGCCGGACACGGAGAGGGCGCCCGTCCCGGCGCGGGTCGCAACCACCGAAATTCCCTGCTGTTCGCGCTTGGCAAGAACGCCTGGAACGCCCATGAGCAGGTCGACGATGGACTGCGGGTTTCGCGCCAGAATGCTGTCGCGCGTATAGAGTTTCCCCGTACTCACGCGGAGCTGCAGCAATCGCTCCGACATCGCGGATGCGTCGAGTGCAGCGCCGCGATACGTGGCATTCACCGTGACCGTGGACAACGTGCGCGGGAGACGGCGCAGAGCGATGGGTAAGGTGTCCGGACGTATTGGAGAGATGTCGATGGCACGTACGACCGGCGCGTACCCCAGCTTTCGGATTCCAAGAACGCGCGTCCCGCGTGGCGGATTCGGTATGGTCCAGAAGCCGCGGCTGTCGGTGCGGGTGACCAGCGCCGTGCCCGCGATGAACACCTCGACATCCGCGAGTGGCTGTCCGAACACATCGACGACCTCGCCGAGCAGTGCGGCCGTTGACGCCGCGGCGGGCTGCGATGCCAGGGGGGT
>CAZMGX010000446.1:0-4118 GCA_964565915.1 uncultured Gemmatimonas sp. | reverse complement strand
ATGCTGGTGCGTGAGGCCTATCCGACGGCGACGATCGTGCGACCCGGATTGATCGTTGGCCCCGGCGACCTGACCGATCGCTTCACCTACTGGCCGGTGCGCATCGAGAAGGGCGGGGAGATTCTGGCACCGGGCAAGTTGGACGATCCGGCGCAGTGGATCGACGTCCGCGACCTGACCGAGTGGATGGTGCGACTCGGCGAGAGCGGCACGGGGGGGACGTTTAATGCGGTTGGCCCGCGGACCGTGTGCGGCATCGGCGAACTGCTGTACGGCATCAAGGCCTGCTACAGCAACGACGCCCGCTTCACGTGGGTGCCGCAGGAATTCCTGACTGAACAGAAGGTGCGGTCGTGGGCCGAGATGCCAGTGTGGTCGTATACCGGCGCGAGTACGGTGGCATTCAGCACGAGCGTGATCGAGAAGGCCAAGGCGGCCGGACTCACGTTTCGCACCCTGGAGGACACGGTGCGCGCGGGTATGACCTGGTACCACTCCCGTCCGGCGGCGGAGCAGGAGAGGCTGCGCGCCGGCATCTCGCCAGAGCGTGAGAAGGAAGTGCTGGCACTCTGGCACGCGCGGCAGGGTCGTTGATCAAGCGCACGATCGCGCGGTTGGTGACAGTGGAAGAAGGCGAGTGGCGCGCGACGCTGCTCGCCTTCGTTTTCTTTTTCTTCGTCCTGGCCAGCTACTTCATCCTGCGTTCGATTCGGGATGCGGTCGGCGTCGCCGCTGGTACGGCCAACCTGCCGTGGCTGTTCACTGGCACACTGATCGCGACGCTGGTCGCCAATCCACTGTATGCCTCGCTGGTGTCGCGATTGCCGGTGCGACGATTCATTCCGATCGTCTACCGGATCTTTGCGGCGTTCCTGCTGGCCTTCGCGGCAGCGCTCATGTGGGGGTCGCCGCAATTCGACTGGTTGCTCGGTCCGGCGTTCTGGATCTGGACGAGTGTGTTCAGCCTGTTCGTGCCGTCGGTCTTCTGGGGTTTCATGGCCGACACGTTCTACAGCGAGCAGGGCAAACGGCTTTACGGATTCATTGGCGTTGGTGGTACGCTGGGCGCACTGGCGGGTTCGTCGTTCACGGCGCTGTTGGCAACGACGGTGGGAACCCCCGTGTTGATGCTGGCATCGATCGTGCTGTTGGAAGGCGCGGTGCAGGTGGTGCGGCGCTTTCCGCGCAGCTTTCGCACCGAAACGCGTGAGCGTGAAGCGGCGCAGCGTTCGGTGGGTGGCACGTCATTCGCGGGCATTACCAACGTGCTGAGGTCGCCCTACCTGCTGGGCATCTGCCTGTTCATGTTGCTGTTCACGATCGGTACGACCGTGTTGTATTTCCAGCAGGCGGAGATCGTGGGCGCGCGCTATGCCGACCGGGAATCACGCACGGCCTTTCTCGCGCGCATCGACTTTGTGGTGCAACTGCTGACGATCGTGGCGCAGGTCTTCATCTCGGGGCGCGTCATCAAGTGGATCGGTGTCGGCATGACGCTCGCCATCCTGCCGATCATGAGCATCATCGGTTTCAGCGCCTTGGGCATGTCGTCCTCGCTGTGGTTGTTCGTCGCGTTCACCGTGCTGCGGCGCGCTGGCAACTACGCGTTCGCGAATCCCGGCCGGGAGGTGTTGTTCTCGGTGATTCCTGCGGAGGACAAGTACAAGGCCAAGAACTTCATCGACACGTTCGTGTACCGCGGCGGAGACCAGATCGGCGCGTGGAGCCAGAAGCTGATGGGAGCGGCCGGTATGAGCGCCGGCGCGATTGCTCTGGTGGCCGCGCCGTTGAGCGCGGTATGGCTCGTCGTTGCGCTATGGCTGGGGCGTCGTCATGCGGTGCTGCAACGGAATGAGGATTACCGGGCGTAAGGCCGGCGATGCTGGTACGGCGGGCTGGTTCCGAGCGACTCATCGTGCCATGGCATCGCCCGACAACACGCGGTGAAGAAACGGCGCCGTGGCACTGTTGGCGGACGCGGCCACGACCGACGGTGGCCCGGCGATCACAACGTGTCCACCGCAGTCACCGGCGCCGGGGCCCATGTCGATCACCCAGTCACTCTCGGACGCGACACGCATATCGTGTTCAACGACGACTACCGTGTTGCCCGCATCGGCGAGTGCATGCAACTGCGCGAGCAACCGCTCCACATCCGATGGGTGCAGACCGGTCGTCGGTTCATCGAGCACGTACAACGTGGTGCCGCGACTCACGCGCTGCAGCTCGCGCGCCAGCTTGATCCGTTGCGCCTCACCGCCGGATAGCTCGGTGGCCGGTTGCCCGAGCCGCAGGTATCCCAGACCCACGTCGTGCAAGACACGAAGCGGGCGGGCGATCGGCGGTTGATCGGCGAAGAAGGCTGACGCTTCATCGACCGCCATGCCCAACACATCCGCAATGTTGCGGTCCTGATAACGGATGGCCAGCGTCGCGGCGTTGTAGCGCGCGCCGTGACACTCGGGACACCGCGAATACACACCGGGCAGAAACAGCAGCTCGACAAACACAAAGCCCTGACCTTCGCAGTGGGCGCACCGGCCCTTGGTCACATTGAACGAGAAGCGACCGGCATCAAAGCGTTTCGCGCGGGCAGCGGGCGTCGCGGCAAACAGGCGACGCACCGCGTCGAACAACCCCGTGTACGTCGCGAGGTTCGAGCGCGGTGTTCGTCCGATCGGTGCCTGATCAACCTGCACGAGTCGACGAATGTGCGAGAGGCCGTCGACGACGTCACCGCGAGCGGCGGCGATTTCGGTCACCATCCGCTCGCCGTCGACATTGGTGGAGAAGTCGGGAACAACGTCGGACACATCGCGCGTCGCACCAATGGCATCACCCACCAGCTGCACCAGCGCGACACTCACGAGACTCGATTTGCCAGAGCCCGAGATGCCCGTCACCGTCGTCAACGAACCGATGGGAAACGAGACATCGATGTCCTGCAGGTTGTTGCAGCGAACGTTGGCCAGTGACAGCCACTGCGAAACCGGGCGCGCGATACGCGCGGGTCGGCCGTCACCGGCGAACAGGTGGCGTGCTGTTTCGGAACGGGGCACCCCACGAAGTCCGTCCACCGGACCACTGTACAGGATCTCTCCGCCATGGTCACCCGCTGCCGGACCGACATCCACAATCCAGTCGGCGCGCCGCATGACCTCGAGCTCATGCTCCACGACGAACAATGAATTGCCGGAGGCTTTCAACCGAAACAATGATCGCAGCAGCGCTTCCGTGTCGACCGGATGCAGTCCGGCCGACGGTTCGTCCAGCACATACACGACGCCAAAGAGATTGGACCGAATCTGTGTCGCCAGCCGCAATCGCTGCAGCTCACCGGGAGACAAGGTCGGTGTGGTGCGATCGAGCGAGAGGTAGCCGAGCCCGAGATCGAGAATCGCCTCAAGTCGCGCGAGCAGGTCGCAGACGATCCGATGCGCCACCCGTTCCGTTTCGCCGGCGTCGACACCAGGAGCACGGCGATGGGGTTCGAGCAGCGCGGCCAGTCGCGTCATGGAGAACGCCGACAGATCCGCGATATCGTGACCGTCGAAGCGCACGGCCAGGGCATCACGCCGCAGCCGCTTGCCCTCACACGTCTTGCACGCCCGACTGATCAGATGCGTTGCCGCTCGGCGGCGCAGGTGATCACTGCTGCTGTTGGCGAACGTATGCAGGACGTGTCGCCGCGCACTCGTGAAGGTGCCCATGTAGCTGGGTTCGTCCTTGCGCCGAATGGCCTGTTTCACTTCCCGTGCGTCGAAGCCGGCATACACGGGCACCTGCGGCTGCTCCTCGGTAAACAGCAGCCAGCGACGATCCGCAGCGCTCAGCGTGCGAAACGGCACGTCGATGTCGAATCCCAGCGTGACACAGATGTCGCGCAGATTCTGCCCGTGCCACGCCGTCGGCCACGCCGCAATCGCGCCGTCGCGGATCGAGCGTGATGGATCGGGAACGAGGGACCGCTCGGTGACCGTGTGCACACGCCCGGTGCCGTGGCAGGTTGGACACGCGCCCTCTGGCGTGTTCGGCGAGAACGCGTCGGCGGCGAGTGGTGCGGCCCCGCGCGGATACACGCCCGCCCGCGAGACGAGCATTCGCACGAGGTTCGACAT
>CAZMGX010000445.1:0-4131 GCA_964565915.1 uncultured Gemmatimonas sp. | reverse complement strand
ACATCCTCATCACCTCTTGCCCAGACTTGATGCGACAGACTCCTTCCAGCTCGCGGGCAGGGCAGTCATATCCGGCGCGCCAGTCCCGGCGCGAGATCCCATCGAGAAGAGGGATCTCGCCGGCAATTTCAGTTTGGGATTCCTCTCCGAGCGCTCGTCGGAATGACTGCACCGCAGCATCCACATCGATTGTACGCGCGGGCGCGTTAGTCCAGAGCGCGCTATCGGATCGCGCGTGCGCAAGGGCCTGACGAACGAGTGCATGCACCACTCGGTCACTCTGACTTCGGACCTGAGCCGACGCGGATTGTGAAATCAGGATAAGGCCCGCGACAACGCAGAACAGGAGATTCATATCTTGACCTCGGCGGCGAGGAAGGGCGACAGCACCGCATGCTGAACCGAACGCGACAGGAAACTGAAGGCGTGCCTCGTTCAGCGCCCGCTCATGGCGCGCAGCGCCGCGAGCACGGTCGCTACTTGCTCCACGGCGGCGTTACGCCGTTCATGCGTGCGTAGGCGATGGCCTGCCCGAGGTGCTCGTGCAGGTGCGTCGTCGTGCTGATCCACGCAGCCTGACGGGTCATCGGACGTCCGAACCAATCCACCGTTCCGGACACCGATGCGGCGGTCGTGCCCTGCATCGACGTCTTGAGGTGCGCGAAGCTCGCCTCGAGTTCAGCCACGATCTGCGCCTTCGTCAGCGTCCGCTTTTCGTAGGTCTCGACGGTCTTGAAGTCCTTGGCCGAGATGCCGGTCTTCGCCGGGGCCTTCGTGCCGAACATTTCGGGCAGCAGATAGTTGTCGCTGGCGACATGCAGAAACACCTCGCCAACGGACCGCACACCTGCCGCCGGGCGCCACCCGTACTTGCCCTCGGGCATCGCGTTGGCGAGCCCGGCCAGCTTCTTCTGGACGTCGTCCACGTCTTTCATCAGGTCGGTGACGACGGGTGCCGTCTGCGCGGACACGCGACCGGAAGGAAACACCGCCAACACGAAGAACAGGGGGAGAGCCAACGACGCGAGAGTGCGCTTCATGGGTCGCTCACGGGAGAGAGGTGGGAGCACAACGGGCAAGGTCGGGCATGCAACGAGTCCGATCGCATTCGGCACAACGGACACAGAGGACTCCGAGATTCGCCGACGAAGTCCGCCGCATACGTCGCAAGACCAGAAGTCGGTCGGCGGGCGGCGGGTGGTGTCCACTGGGCGACGAATCGTCCCGCGCCTATCTCCACACCAAACCCACCCACACACCGCACCAGCGCGGGATGCTCGGCGACCAGTGGATACCACCCGCCGCCCGCTCCGCACCAATCTCAAGCCCTAGAGCGTCAGAATCCGCGGCCCAAGTTCGGTGATCGCCACGGTGTGCTCGAAATGCGCCGACCGCTTGGCATCGGCCGTGACGACCGTCCACTTGTCGCTCAACGTGCGCGTCTTGGCCGTGCCCACATTCACCATCGGTTCGATCGCGATGGTCAACCCCGGCACCAGCTTCTTGCCACGCTTGGCCTTGCCGTAATTGGGAATCTGCAATTCTTCGTGCGGCGAAAATCCGACGCCGTGGCCAACGAGCTCGCGCACGATCGAAAAACCTTCGGGCTCGACGACCGCCTGAATCGCGGCGCCAATATCGCCAACGTGATTGTCCGGCACCGCAGCCGCAATACCGGCCGCCAGCGCGCGCTCCGTCACATCCAGCAACCGACGCGTCGTCTCGTCGATCGTGCCGACCGGCACCGTGATCGCGGCGTCGGTATACATGCCCTCGAGCTTCACACCCACGTCGACGGTGACGATGTCGCCGTCGTTCAGGATGCGCTTGCGAGACGGGATGCCGTGAACGACTTCCTCATTGATCGAAATGCACACCGATCCGGGAAAGCCATACAGCCCCTTGAACGCCGGCTCGGCCCCCGCGTGCGAGCGGATGAACGCTTCGCCGATGGTGTCGATGTCGAGCGTGCTGATACCAGGACGAACGGCGTCCCGCATCTGCAGCAACGTCGCGCGCAGGATCTTGCCGCCGCGCGCCATGATCTCGATTTCGCGCGGCGACTTGAGCAGCATCGCCGGAGCCGACGTTCCACCGAAGGCCATCTTACGCCTCCGCGGCTTCCAGACCCAGCGCGGTCAACATGCGGGCCTCGACCTCTTCCAGCGTGCCCAGCGCGTCGATGTGCACGATGTTCGCCCCGTGATCCTTGTACCAGTCGATCACCGGCGAGGTCTGCAGGCGATACACCTCAAGCCGCTTGCGCACGGCGTCGGGTTCGTCGTCTTTGCGGCGCACGAGGGTGCCCACGACCCCATTGCTCTCACACGTCTCGCCGGGCTGCCGACCGAAGAACGGGCGCTGGCACGCATCACAGGTCGTGCGGCCACTAAGGCGGCGCACCAGTTCCTCTTCGTCGATGTCGAACAAGAGCACCGCATCGACGGCGCGACCCAAGTCGGCCAGCGCATCGCGCAATCCGTCGGCCTGCGGCGTGGTGCGCACGACGCCATCCAGCACGACGCCATTGGCGGCGCTTGGCGCGGCGAGGGCTTCCTTCATGATGCCCATGATGACGGCATCCGGCACCAGGTCGCCGCGATCCATCGAGGACATCGCCTCGAGACCCAACGCCGTGCCGTCGCGCAAGGCGGCACGAAGGACGTCGCCAGTGGCGATCTTGGGAACGTCAAGGCGAGCAGCAAGCCGCTCGCCTTGGGTCCCCTTGCCCGCACCCGGCGGTCCAAGCAGGACAATGATCATGTGGTAACGATGGCCGGGGTTAGAAGCCGCGTTGCGTCAGAATCCGCTCAGAATCCGCTCTGCGTGGCCTGACGTCCGCGAAAGCGCACGCGTCCCTTCTTCATGAAGCCGTCATACTTGCGCAGCAACAGGTGCTGCTGCATCTGCGCCATCGTATCGAGCGCCACGCCGACCACGATCAGCAGCGACGTGCCGCCGAACTGGAACGGCACGTTCACCAGGCGGGCGATGATGATCGGCATGAGCGCGATTACGGTCAGGAAGATGGCGCCGGGCAGCGTGATGCGTTCCACGACCTGCTCGATGTACTCCGCCGTCTTCGCGCCCGGCTTGATGCCCGGGATGAAGCCGCCCTGCTTCTTCAGGTTCTCGGCCAGGTCGACCGGATTGAAGATGATGGACGTGTAGAAGTACGTGAACAGCATGATCAGCACGGCCGACAGCACGAAGTACAACCACGGGTTGGGACCCGTCGGATTGAAGTACTCTGCGATCTCCTGCAGTCGCGCATTGCCGCTGAACTGCGCCAGCGCGCCCGGAATCACGATCACCGACTGCGCAAAGATGATCGGCATGACGCCGGCCGTATTGATGCGCAGCGGGATGAAGTTCCGCGCCGCCTCACGCTGACGGCCACGCGCCATCGTGCGCTGCGGGATCTGGATGAGCACGCGACGGGCAGCCACCGTGATCGCCACGACACCGGCCACCACCGCCACCATCACGATCGCCAGCACCACCAGCGTCAGCACCGGCACCGCACCGGTCGTCACGAAGTTCACTGTCTGGATCATCGCCGGCCACATGCCTTCGACGATCGAGAAGAAGATGATGAGCGACGCGCCATTGCCGATGCCACGTTCCGTGATCTGCTCACCCAGCCACATCACGAAGATTGCGCCGGTGGCGAGGAACAGCATCATCTGCACCGTGAACCACGGACCCGGCACCGACACCGCGTTCGGCAGCGACGTCGTAAACAGCGCGAATCCGTACGCCTGCACCAACGCCAGCAGCACCGTCAGGTACCGCGTGTACTGCGTCAGCTTTTTCCGGCCTTCCTCGTCCTTCTGCATCTTGTCGACGGTCGGCACCACCGCGCCCGCGATCTGGACGAAGATGCTCGCCGAGATGTAGGGCATGATGCCGAGTGCGAAGACGGTCGCGCGCGAGAGGCCGCCACCCACGAACATGTCGTACAGGTTCAGCAGGCCGTTGTTCTGGCGCGTGAAATAGTCCGTCAGCGCCTGCACGTCGATACCGGGCGCCGTGATGTGCGCTCCGACGCGATAGATCACCAGACACAACAGCGTGAAGGTGATCTTCGACCAGAGCTCCGGCGTCCGGTAGATGTTCGCGAGGGCCTGC
>CAZMGX010000444.1:0-4136 GCA_964565915.1 uncultured Gemmatimonas sp. | reverse complement strand
TCAGCGTCTGCTCACGCTCGTCATGACCACCGCCGAGTCCCGCGCCGCGATGACGACCGACGGCATCGATTTCGTCGATGAAGATGATGCACGGGGCGTGCGCCTTGCCCTGCTCGAACAGGTCACGGACGCGCGAGGCGCCGACGCCGACGAACATCTCGACGAAATCGGAACCCGACATGCTGAAGAACGGACGTCCGGCTTCGCCAGCCACGGCCTTGGCCAGCAGGGTCTTGCCGGTACCCGGCGGGCCGACGAGCAGCGCGCCCTTCGGAAGGCGGCCGCCAAGTTTGGTGAACTTCTGCGGGTCCTTGAGGAACTCGATGATTTCCTGCAGTTCCACCTTCGCTTCGTCCGCGCCCGCCACGTCGGCGAACGTGATCTTCGGCGTGTCGCCACTGAGCAACTTCGCCTTGCTCTTGCCGAACGAGAACGCCTTGTTCCCGCCCGCTTGCATCTGCCGGAACAGGAAGATCCAGAAGCCGATGAGCAGCACGTACGGAAGGATCGTGATCAACAGGCTCCCGAAGTTCGCGCGCGCCTCCTGCGCGGAAATGCGCACGCCGCGATCGAAGAGCCGCTTCGACTCGTCGGCCGACAGGCCCTGCGGCAACCGCACCGTGAATTTGCGGGCATCACGCGGACCGATCTTCACCGACTGGTTGAACTGTCCCAGCATCACGTTGTCCGGCTGGAACGTGACGGCCTTGATGTTGCCAAGGTCGAGTTGCTGGCGATACGCCGTGTAGTCGATCTCGGGCGACTGCGTCTCCCGTCCCCCGGTCCACGTGAGGAACGCGACCGGAATCAGGATCACGAGGATCCAGAACGAGAGCGTCTTGGAGAAGCGACCCCAGTTGAAGGGCTTCTTGGAATTCGGCGTCATGGGTGCGGGCATGAATAGTCCGTCGCTGCTGCTGTTGGTCCGGCGGGGTGACTGCAGGCTGGCGACATACGGCAGGTGCCGAAAGTCCTCGGCGTGATCCAATCCGTAGCCAACCAGAAACTCGTGCGGCGCATCGAAACCGACGAACCGCGTGGGGTGGTGCAACTCGGTGGCAATATGCTTGTGCAGCAGGGCGCAAATCTCGAGCGAGCGCGGCTGGCGCTCGCCCAGCAGGTCGATGAGGCGATTCAGGGTACGACCCGAGTCGACGATGTCTTCCACGAGAAGAATGTGTTTGCCCTCCAATTCCGTTTCCGGATCGTACAGCAACCGCACCACCCCGCTCGATTCCATCGCATCCCCGTACGACGAGGCCACGAGAAAGTCGACCTGCAGCGGGCGTTGGATGTGCCGGACCAGATCGCTCAGGAAAATGAAGCTGCCCTTCAGCAGCCCCAGCACGAGGAGGTGCCCGTCGGGGTACGCGGCCGTGATCTCCGCGCCCAGTTCCTGGACGCGGCTCTGAATTGTGGCGGCGTCATACACAATCCGCCGTACGGCCCGCCCGTCGAGGCGCGGATCGGAGGGGACATTGGGAACCGCCGTCGTGTCAGTCGTGCTCGCGCTCACACCGGTACCAGATCGAGTCCGGCCATCCCGGCCGGTGTGGGGCCGCGAGTGAGCGGCAGATTCCTGGAACGCACAGTAGCGCATCTCCAACGAGGACGACCGGCCATCCCCCGCGGTCAAGCGCCGGAATGCGTGCATCTGAAAAGTATCGCGTAACGCGTCTTCCCGCCGGGGCTCCCACCGTACGAATGCGATCGCCCGCGTGCCAAACACGCAGGGTCACGGTCGCTCCCACGGGAATTCCGAACTGCCACCGGTCGTCCGCCGCCGAGCGCGCGTCTTTGGGCGCCACGCGCCGCACCCGCCAGGCGCCGAATCGCATCGGCAGCTGTTCCGCCGGTCCAGACCACGGCGCTGCCACCCGCGCGGTCGTGGCGCGTCGCAATTCGAAAACGGCCTCCCGACCGTTGGTCGTCCCGACGACGGTCGCCCCGCCGGCCACGTGCACCTGTCCGCCGCGACGACGTGAACTGCTAAACCGCACGAGTTCACGGGTTCCGCGTGCGTCGAGCACGACACCCAGCCGCGCGAAACACGCCGGCCAGAGCACGGCACGGCCTTCGGGCGTGGTGTCGGCAAAGACGCCCGCCGGTACGCGCAGCGCTCCATCGCGGACCGGCGTGATCTCGATCGTGTCCAGAAAGGCGTCGACCGCTCGGCGCCACGCCGCTGCCTGTTCGCCGATGTCGAGCAGCGTCGCCGTAAATCCGGGAACGGCTCGCTCGAGCGCTGGCAGAAGATCGTGACGCACCCGGCCTCGCTGATAGCGACGCGTGGTGTTCATCGGATCATCCAGATAAGGGATCCCCTCGGACATGGCCCACGCGGCCACCTCGGCGCGCGACACCGGGAGCCACGGTCGCACGATGTCCGACGGCGCAGCCAAGGCCGCAATGCCACGCGCGCCGGCGCCGCGCAGTAGACGCATCGCGATCGTCTCCGCCTGATCATCCCGGGTATGGGCGGTGGCCACGCGGGCGCGGTAGGCTCGCGCCACCCGTTGCAGGAATCGCCACCGAGCCGTACGCCATCCGGCCTCGTTGAAAACCGGCGTGCGGGCGCGCTCGCGCACGACGGTCAGCCCGAGCCGACGCGCCTCGGCGGCAACCAGCGCCGCCGCATCCGTGGCGTAGCCGCCGGTACCGTGGTCGAACGTCGCGACGGCCGCCAGACGTGTCGGCTCCCAGCGCGCCACGGCGTGCATCAACGCCATCGAATCCCGGCCGCCCGAAATAGCCAGCACCAGTGGGCCGCTGACGCGCGAGACCGCCACCTCGACCGCGGCCTGCAGCAGCGCCGCGGCCGGGATCGCATCATCCGCCTGCCCGTGATCCTCGAGCGCCGAGATCGACGATGAGGCCACCGGCGACTCGCGCCCTGTTCCGGATACCATGGTCTCACTGATCGCCATCGGGACGCGTCCCGTCAACCGCCTCGCGCCACAATCGGGGCCCCCCTACCTTCAGACCACCAACTCCGCTAAGCTACCCCCGTCCCGTGGCCGTCCATCCGTAGCGGCCGCCCGTACTTCGTCGGAGATCCTGTCGTGGAACATCACGGAACCTTTGGCACCATCTGGGCCTCGCTCGGCATGACTGCCTATTACATGGCGATCACCTGGATCAACATCCTGCTCGGATTGTTCCTCGGTCCGCTGTTCATGATCCCGATCACATGGGTGCAGGACGCGTTCGCGAAGAAGTAAGGCGGCACGCCGCGGTGTGACCGGCGGCGCGTGTCACGAAGAAGGGGGCGATCCTTGCGATCGCCCCTTTGTCGTGTCAGGCCTTTCGAGCCATGGGCGCGCTGGTGATCAACTCGTGCGCCGGCAACGTCACCGAATCACCGAGCGGAGAGCTGCGACCCGTCAGGTCGCTCAGGTCGCTCCCGTGGTAGGCCTCTTCACCATGCTCGCTGATGTCGATGCCGGTGAGTTCCGCATCGACCGGAATGCGAAGCGGCATCACGGCGCGCAGCGCGGTGACGATGCCGATGCTCCCCACCGCCGTGAAGGCGATCGTCGCAACGACGGCGAGCAGTTGCACACCGATCAACTGCGGATTGCCACCCAGCAAACCGTCCGCCCCGTTCGGATTCACGGCCTTGCTCGCAAAGACGCCGGTGAGCACCGCACCGGCAATGCCAGCCACGCCGTGGCAGGCGAACACGTCGAGGGTATCATCGACGCGCGTCTTCTTGGAACGGTACTGCAGCGCGAAGTACGAACACGGGGCCGCCAGCACCCCGATGGCGATGGCCGACAGTGGCGAGACGAATCCGGCAGCGGGCGTGATCGCCACCAGACCCACAACAGCGCCCGTGGCAGCGCCAACCGCCGTTGCGCGCCCGCCCCGCCAGGTCTCGAGAGCGATCCACGTCACGAGTGCCGCGGCGGCTGACGCGTGCGTCGTGACCAGCGCGTTCGCTGCAATGCCGTCGGCGGCCAAGGCCGACCCGGCATTGAAGCCGAACCAGCCGAACCACAGCAGTCCGGCGCCGAGGAGCGCAAACGGTACACTGTGCGGGACGGTGGGGACACGTTGAAAATCGCGCCGCGGCCCCATCATCACCGCCAGCACGACCGCCGTCACGCCGGCACTGATGTGCACCACCGTGCCGC
>CAZMGX010000443.1:0-4138 GCA_964565915.1 uncultured Gemmatimonas sp. | reverse complement strand
AAGCGCCGGAAGAACTACGCCCGCAAGCAGGGGCATCGGCAGAAGTTCACGGAAGTTCGCATCAAGGACATCACCCTCGGCTGAGCGCCGGCGGCGCGTTTCAGCGGCGCGCTGAACCGCGCTTCCTTCCAGGAGTTTCGTCATGGCACATAAGAAAGGCGTCGGCTCTTCACGCAACGGCCGCGACTCGAATCCGAAGTACCGCGGCATCAAGAAGTACGGCGGTGAGTTCGTCGTAGCCGGCAACATCATCCTGCGTCAGTGCGGGACCAAGTGGCATCCCGGCACCAATGTCGGGATGGGCACCGACTACACGATTTACTCGCTGGTCGACGGCGTGGTCCAATTCCAGCACAAGAGCAAGAAGGCCTACAAGGTCAGCGTGCTCCCGGTGGAGTTCGTCGTCGAGAGCACCGAAGAGACCGTCGAAGCGTAACATTGACGGTATCGTCGTCGAGGGCCCCCACCATGTGGGGGCCTTTCTGTTTCCCGGGCACGACGGCGCTCCTCCGGGCGCCACCGCAGCGCCGTAGGGCAACTCACTATCGCGTAACTCGCCGAGCCGATTCACCGTATGGGTGTCGGTACCACCCACCCACTGCGACGGAGCGGCAAGATGGCCATTTTCGACAAGATCAAGCAGGGCATCGACAAGGCGGGAAAGGCAGCGCAGGACGTCTTCGACGAAGGCAAACTGCGAATCGATTCGTACCGTGCCCGCGAGCAGGCGGACAAGGCTGCAGAAGCTCTCGGCTATGCCGTCTTTCGCGCGTGGGAGAGCGGCGCAGAGCTGGACGCCGAAGCCAAGGAACGACTGGCCGGTGCCCTCCGCACCCGGGAAGCGGAAGCGCGCAAGCTCGAAACGGAGTTGGCCGACGCGAAGGCCGACGGCGGCGAGCGACCGTCCGCATCGTCACCCGCGGCGTCATCCACTTCGGCTCCAGCAGAGGAGCCGCTCAGCGGACCCGTGAGCGGACCAGGTGACGGACAGCCGCCGGCGGCCTGACGTCGGCTAAGGCGCAAGCGCATTCCGCAGGAGGCCTGGGGTGTCGGTGCAGAGCGCATCGACCCCCAGGTCGACCAGTGCCCGGGCCTGATCGACGTCATTGACCGTCCACGCCACGACCCTCGCGCCGAGTTCATGGGCGCGCTGTACGAGGGTCCGGTCGATGAGCGGCGCGTGTTGCCAGTATGCCTGGCAGCGGGCCTCACCGATGAATCCGCGGAGATCCAGCGGGTAGCTGGTACTTAACAGCCCGATGGGCAGCGTCGGGCGTCGCTGCCGCGCCGCCACGGGAATGCGATGATCGAAGGCGTGCACAGCCACGCGAACCCCACGGTGCCGGGCCAGCGTGGCCTCCAGCGCATCTTCCACGCCGAACGCCTTCACCTCGACATAGACCGTCGCGCGCTGGCCGACGAGGTCGAACACCTCGTCCAAGGTGGGAGCGACGGAGCCGCCGGCGAGCGGCGTCGCCGCGATCACGCTCGCATCCAAGCGCGCGATCTCGTGTAACGCGACGGCGCCCTGTGCGTCCATCGTGCGCAGCGTGGGGTCATGATGCACGACGATGACACCGTCCCGCGTCGCATGGACATCCAGTTCGATACCGTCGGCCCCCTGTGCAAGGGCCAGGCGGAATGCCGGCAGTGTATTCTCAAGGGCCTCGCGTGGCGCTCCGCGATGCGCGATGATCTCAGGGAATATGGTCACGTCGGATTCGGGTCAGCCCCAGGAAGGAGAGGCGTTTGAAGGTGCCGTGGTGTCGGTCGACGACAGGAAGGTGCACGCGGCCCGGCCCGTCGACGAGCCCCCGCGCGATGCGCGAGAACCGCGCCTTAACGGGCAGGCCTCGGCAGCGTCCAATGGGTCGGAGCGTATGATCGAGGCCGAACCGGTGGATGATGCGGCCCTGGATCGGGCGCTGATCGAACGATGGAAGGCAGGCGACGAGCGGGCCGCCACGAGTATCGTGGAGCGCCACGCTCCCGCGCTGGCGCGGTATGCGGTGCGATTGGGCATGGCCGATGACGCGGATGAATTGGTGCAGGACACCTTCATTCGCGCCTTTGGCGGGCTGGACGGGTTTCGCGCCGACAGTTCACTGCGAACATGGCTGTTCACCATCCAGCGACGGCTGGTGATCGATCGACGGCGGGCCTCGGCACGTCGTGGCAAGGATGTCGATGAGGAGGACTACGCCACGACCGGGTATGAGGCGCTCGACAGCCTGGTGGCTGACGAGACGTCGCAGCGGATCGCACAGGCGATGCAGGCCTTGACCCGGATGCAGCGGGAGGTCTTTACCTTGCGGGTGCAGGAAGGCAGAAGTTACAGGGAGATTGCCGAAATTCTCGGCAGCTCTGAAGGGGCGGCGCGGGTGCATTATCACAACGCGATGCGCGCGGTGAAGGAGTTCCTCGATGAGTGACTGCGAAAACGCAGAGATACGGGACCTGTTGCCCGACGTCGTGGCCGGAAGGCTCTCGGATGTCGAGGCGGCGCGCGTGCGTCGCCATGTCGACGGCTGCGCCGACTGCGAGGCCGAGTTGTCGTTGCTGCGTGCGGTGCGCGCGGCGCGGCCGCGCCCCGTCCCCATCGACATCGCGAAGATCGTGGCCAACCTGCCGCGGCCGACGGACGCCGTGACGGGTGCAGCGGACCCGAGCATCGTCTCGTTGGAGGCTCGGCGCGCGGTGTCGCATGCGCCGGCGCGTCCGTCCGGCGTTCGCACTCGCAGCGTGTGGCGAATGGCAGCGACGATCGGTGTCATCATCGCCGGCGGTTGGTCGGTCGTGTTGTTGAAGTCGGGCGGAATGGCCCCGATGATGGCCAGCTCGTCGGACTCTTCGCAGCTCGCCGTGGCAGCGGAGTCTCTCGGCACCGCGGTTTCGTCGGTTGCCGCTGCGGTCGACTCGCCGGCGCCGACGCCCGTCGCGGCGCCCTCGTCGACGGCGGGCGCGGTCGTCTCGTTCGGAAACGTCGGCGACTACACGGACGAGGAGTTGCAGCGCGTGCTGGATCGACTCGATCGCTGGGATGGGGCGACGTCCACGGAAACCGTGACGACCGCGCCGATCCTGCCGATCCCTGCCGGAGGATCACCCCAATGACACGATCCGTGCGCAGTCTCGGGATGAGCTTGGGCGTGGGAATCCTGCTGTCATCCGTGCTCGTTGGCGGACTCGATGCCCAGGGGGGCCCACCGAGCGAGCGGGGGCGTCTCGGTGCGCCGCGTCTCACCGAGGCGCAACGACTGCAGATGGAACGGCGCCTCGAGGAGCGGATCAACCGCGTCGTGCGTGATCGGCTGGCGCCTACAGACGAGCAGTTTGCCAAGCTGCGCGAGGTCGCGCGACGCGTCGAGCAGGAACGGCGGACGCTGCGGAATGAGGAGATGGCCACGCGCTTTGCCTTGCGCCGCGAACTGCTCGCCGGTGATCGCGCGAACGAAACCGCGGTCGCTGAGTTGCTGGATCGCATGGTGCAGTACGAGCGTCGTCGTTCGGAACTCATGGATCGAGAGCAGCGCGAACTCGCGAAGTTCCTGTCTCCATCGCAGCGTGCCAAGTACATCGGCGTCCAGGATGAGTTGCGACGTACGATGCAGGACCTGCAGCGTCGTCGGATGGACCTCGACAGCACGGGAGGCCCCGGTCTTCGCGGGGGCCTGCGTCGGTCGTCCAAGCCGCCAAGCGACCGGTAGTCGGTACGCGACGCCGAGCCGAAAAGGCCGTGATCCGCGAGGGATCGCGGCCTTTTTTCGCGGCGCACACGGCGGCCCGGTGGAATTCCGTGCGCGGCTGCAGTACACTTGTCCGAAGCGTCACGTCGCAAGACGAAGCGCGCCCAGGTGGCGGAACTGGCAGACGCAGGGGACTCAAAATCCCCCACTCGCAAGGGTATCCGGGTTCGACCCCCGGCTTGGGCATCGTAGGGACTGTTCGGGTCACATCAGACCGCGGTGGGTTGGAGGTGCAGGACGGTGGCCCACGCGCCACTGATGGGGTGTAGCTCAATGGCAGAGCGCTCGACTGTTAATCGAGTGGTTGGTGGTTCGACTCCACCCGCCCCAGTTCGGCAGGCGCCTGTTCCACGTCGTGGAGCAGGCGCTTCGTCGTTGCAAGCGGTTTGCTT
>CAZMGX010000442.1:0-4152 GCA_964565915.1 uncultured Gemmatimonas sp. | reverse complement strand
CGCTCACCGCCACAGTCGGCAACGCGGTGTCCCGTGACGTCTCGATCATCACCCCTCCAACAGTCTCGCCACGATCGATGGACCAGCGGCCAGCGCGGTTTCGAGCTGCGTTGCATCGATGCCGGCCTGCGCCATGTGCGGCTTTCCGCCACCACGTCCACCAACCGTCGCCGCCACATCGCGGACGATGACGTCCGCGCGAATGCCGCGCTCGCGCACATCGTCGGTGGCTACCGACAAGAGCGCACCCTTGCCGTCGGCCAGCGACGCGCCCAACACCGCGATACCGCTGCCCAGCCCCTCACGCACCGCATCGCCGAGCGCCTGCAGGGACTTCACGTCCGGCACGTCGACGCGCGATACGATGACCTGCACGCCACCGATCGCCGTGGCGCGCGCAATCAGCTGCTGCGCCAAGCCACCACTCGCCCCGCCGCGCATCGCGTCGTCCAGACGCTTCTCGAGTTGCTTTCGCTCATCGATGAGCGCCTCGAGCTTGCGGTCGATCTGTTCACCGCCACTCGTTGTGCCGGTCATCGGCACCTTGAGTCGCGCGGCAACCTGCAGCAGTGCGCGCTCCCGATCAACGAGGAACTGAAATGCGCGAGGGCCGGCGACGGCCTCGATACGACGAACACCCGCGGCCACACCACCTTCGGAGACCACGCGCACCAGCCCGATCTCGGCCGTGTTGCGCACGTGTGTGCCACCACACAACTCCACGGACAACGCCGGGATCTCCACCACTCGCACCACGTCACCGTACTTCTCACCGAAGAGCGCCATCGCCCCCTTCGCGACCGCATCCACGTACGCTTCTTCGCGCGTGTTGACGGGCGCGGACGCCCAGATCCCGGCGTTGACCTGTGCCTCCACCGCGCCGATCTGCTCTGCGGTCATCGGTCCGCTATGCGTGAAGTCGAAGCGCAGGCGATCCGGCGTGACCAGCGAGCCCGCCTGATGCACATGCTCGCCCAGCACGTGCCGCAAGGCGGCATGCAAGAGGTGCGTCGCCGTGTGGTGTCGCTCGGTATCCTTGCGCCGGTCGCGAGGCACGCGCGCCAGCGCCGGCCCAAAGGTGATCTCACCAGTGGCCGTCCCGATCGCCGCGATACGTCCGTCGAACTTGCGGACGTCCGTGACCTCGACGGACCACCCCTGCCCGACGATCGTACCATGATCGGAGACCTGGCCGCCAGACTCGGCGTAGAACGGCGTCTCGCGCAACATGACGGCCACGCGTCCATCGGGGAGCGCGCGCACCGACGTGACGATCGTCTCGACTTCGGTGTGCTCATAGCCGACAAACCGGCCGAGCGCTGCCGCGTGCTGTGCGTCGTGCGTCCACTGCGTCGGATCCGAGAACTCGTCGGCGTTCACGGTCAGCTGCCGTGACTTGCGCTCATCCTGTGACTGCTTGCGTTGCGCGGCCAGTGCCTGCTCGAACCCCGCAATATCGACGAGATAGCCGCGTTCGCGCGCCATCAACTCCGTGAGGTCGATGGGGAAGCCGAACGTATCGTACAGGCGGAACACGTCCTCACCGGCAATCGTGCCGCGAATGGCGGTCGATCCCTGCGTCGATCCCGTCGGCGCAAGTTCCTCGAAGCGCGTCATGCCCGCATCGATGGTCGTGAGGAAACGTTCCTCTTCGGCACGCGTCGTCTCGACAATATGCTTGCGGCGGACATGCAGCTCGGGGAAGATGCCGCGCATCGTCTCGATCAGCACCTCCACGACATGCACCAGCGTCGGCTCGCGCCGCCCCAGCAGCCACGCGTGTCGCACGGCGCGGCGCAGGATGCGGCGCAACACATAACCGCGACCGTCATTGCTGGGGAACACCCCGTCGGCCAGCAGAAACGCCACCGCACGCGCATGATCCGCCAACACGCGAAACGACGCCGGATCGATCTCACGACCATCGTGTCCAACGGCGGTGCCGAGGCCAACACCGGGGCGGTAGGGATACCCGATCCCCACGACCTCTTCCACCTTGGCAATCAGCGGCCGAAAGAGGTCGGTGTGGAAGTTGTTGGTCACACCCTGCAGCACCGCGGCGATCCGCTCCAGCCCGGCGCCCGTGTCTACCGACGGCTTCGGCAACGGCACCAGCTCGCCGTCCGCCTGTCGATCGAACTGCATGAACACGAGGTTCCAGATCTCGAGGAAACGACCCGCCTCCGCGCCCTCGACGAACGCGTCGAGCGAGTAGTCCTCGAGATCGGTCCGCGTCCATTCACCCGTCGCGTCCTTCGGGAACGCCCAGTCCGGGGCCATCTTCGCCAGGTCGACGTAGATCTCCGTGCAGGGTCCGCACGGCCCGGTGTCGGCCATCTGCCAGAAATTGTCTTTCGCGCCGAGGCCATAAATGCGGCTCTCGGGGACACCGGCGACATCCTTCCACAACTGACGCGCTTCGTCGTCCTCGTGAAAGACCGTCACGCGCAGATGCTCGCGAGGGATCTTCAGTTCTTCAGTGACGAACTTCCAGGCAAAATCGATGGCGTCGCGCTTGAAGTAGTCACCGAACGAGAAATTCCCGAGCATCTCGAAGAACGTGTGATGACGCGCGGTGTGCCCGACCTGTTCGAGGTCGTTGTGCTTCCCGCCCGCGCGAACACACTTCTGCGAGGTGGTGGCGCGCCGATTGCCTTCCGGCGGCTCCTCCATCCCCAGGAAGACCTTCTTGAATTGCACCATCCCTGCATTGGTGAACAGCAGGGTGGGATCGTCCATGGGCACGAGCGAGGAGCTCGAGCGGATGGCGTGGCCGTGGCTTTCGAAGAAGGCCAGGAATCGGGAGCGGATTTCGGACGCGAGCATAGTCGTGGAATATAGACGAGCACGACGGAAAGTCCGATCAACCCCGCTTCATCGTGTCCAGCACCCGGCGCACGACGGCGCCCGAAAACCCCCGCCGCAACAGAAACGCCATGAGGCGTCGGTGCGCGACTGCCGGTTCGAGCGACGCCAGCGCACGCTGCCGTCGCTCCGCCTGCCGGCGACACGCCTCGACCTCATCAAAGCCGTCTGCCTCGACCGCTTGGGAGAGGGCCTGCTCCGCCCCGCGGGCATCGATCCCCTTCCGACGCAGGGTCTGCCGAACGCGTCCAGGTGCCTCCCCTCGGCGCAGCCGTGACTCCGCCTCAGCGCGCGCCACGTCCGCGTCTGACAGGAGCCCAGACGCCTCCAGCCGGTCCAGCGCCTCCGCGATCAACTGCGGATCCGGCTCATATCGGCGCAGCCGCAGCTCGAGTTCCCGACGGGTGCGACGACCACGCGCCATCGAATTCAGCGCCCGATCCGTGAGCGCCGTGACGGCGGCCGCGCGCAGCAGCCGCGTCAGGCGCTCCTCAGGAATCGCCGCACCGACCCGGGTCGCACCGGCGTCGGCCAATGCCTCGATGCCGACCACACACTGCTGACCGGTGGACAGCACCAGCAGATAGCGCCCCGGTGATCGCGGCGACTCGCGAAGCTCCCGAACCGTGACAGGTTCAGACGGAAAAAGAGCCGAGGGGCTACTCACGATGAGCCGTGGTGATCCGGGCACCACTTCCCACCGCGAGCGACCCCTCGGCCCTCACGCGTGCACATGACCTGAACCGTACGCCGCGCTACTCCTCCGCTTCCTCGGCCGGCGCGACCGCGTCAGCCGCCTTGATACCCAACACGACCTTCACCTTCTCCTCGATCTCGGCCATGAGGGCCGGATTGTCCTTGAGGAACATCTTGGCGTTCTCACGACCCTGCCCGATGCGCTGCGAGCCGTAGCTGTACCACGCGCCCGACTTGTCGATGATGCCCGACTCGGAGCCGATGTCGACCAGCAGCGACGCATGGCTGATCCCCTCGGCGTACATGATGTCGAACTCGGCCTGCTTGAACGGCGGCGCGACCTTGTTCTTGACCACCTTCACGCGGACATGCGAGCCGATGACGTCTTCCTTCTCCTTGACAGGTCCGATGCGGCGAATGTCCAGCCGGACCGACGCGTAGAACTTGAGCGCCTTGCCGCCGGTCGTGGTCTCGGGGTTGCCGAACATGACCCCGATCTTCTCGCGCAACTGGTTGATGAAGATGACCGACGTCTTCGAGCGAGCGATGGCGCCCGTCAGCTTGCGCAGCGCCTGACTCATGAGGCGCGCC
>CAZMGX010000441.1:0-4153 GCA_964565915.1 uncultured Gemmatimonas sp. | reverse complement strand
ACAGCTGGTCGATCGCCCAGCTGTCGGGCAGCGACTGGAACAGGGAGAAGTTGCAGAAGTACCGGTCGACCAGAATGGCCTCAAGCTCCGGCAGGATGTCCTCGAAGGTATTCCGGTCCGCGTTGCAGATGCGGTAAATCGAGTTCATGGTGGCCAGCCACAACACCTCGGCCTTGGCAAGGCCGCGCAGATCCAGCACCCCACTGTTGAAGTACTGACGCGCACGATCCTTGTCGAATGACGCGTCGTGGAAGACTTCCAGTACCTTGCGCGGCTTGGCCGAGCGCTCGGTGATCGTGCGGAAGTCTTCGTGCATCTCGTGCAACAGCGAGTGCTCGTCGTCGTCCAACGAAGGAATCGGCTGCTCGGCCTGCGACTCGACGTCGATCACCTTGACCAGCAACAGCGCATGGTGCGCCGTGAGCGCGCGTCCCGACTCACTGATGATGTGCGGCATCGGCAACTCCGCTTCACGGCACGCCTCCGCGATCGTGTAGATCACGTCGTTGGCGTACTCCTGCAGGGAGTAATTGACACTCGCGTTATTGGTGGAGTTCGTGCCGTCATAGTCGATGCCGAGGCCACCACCGACGTCGACGTGCGTGATGTCCACACCGATCCGGCGCATCTCGAGATAGAAGCGCGCGACCTCGGCGAGCCCCGACTTGATGAATCGGATGTCGGTGATCTGGCTCCCAAGGTGGAAGTGAATCAGCTTCAGGATGTCGAGGCGGCCTTCACCCTGCAGCCGATCGATCAGCTTGATCAATTCGGCCGAACTGAGGCCGAACTTGCTCTTCTCTCCCCCGCTCTGCGCCCAGCGGCCCGCGCCCTCGCTGGCCAGCTTGATGCGCACCCCGCACATCGGCGTCACGTTCAGCTCGGCCGCTACTTCCAGCAGCACATCCAGCTCGCTCAACTGCTCGAGCACGATGAACACGCGGTGCCCGAGCTTCTGCCCCATGAGGGCGAGCCGCATGAATTCGTGGTCTTTGTACCCGTTGCAGACGATCAGATGCTCGGTGCTTTCGGACAGTCCGAGTACCGCCTGCAGCTCGGGCTTGGAGCCACACTCGAGGCCCACGCCGTGCGTCTTGCCGAACTTCACGATCTCTTCGACGACGTGCCGTTGCTGGTTGACCTTGATCGGGTACACCGTGGTGTAGCCGCCGGTGTATTCGAATTCCTTGATTGCCGCGCTGAACCGCTCGCTCAGCGTCTCGATGCGCGAGCGCAGGATGTCGGAGAAGCGCAGCAACACCGGCAACTGCACACCCTGTTGCTCGAGATCGAACGCGAGGTCCTTGAGATCGAGCGTCAGGTGTGGCCGATCCGGGTCCGGCCGCACAACGACATGCCCCGCCGGACTGATATCGAAATAGCCCGCCCCCCATCCTTCGATGTTGTAGAGGGCGCGCGCGGCGTCGATCGACCAGATTGGAGCGACCGGGGTCGGAATGTCGGGCTGGGTACGAGTGGCCATAGCCGCGAAAGCTAGCAGGATGGCGCGGCAGAAACGACAACGCCCGCGCCGTGAGGGCGCGGGCGTTCCGGGTTGCCGGCCTGGTCGGCGCGGCTAGTTGTCGCCGTCCAGCAAGCCGCCGATGCCGCCGAGTATCGAACCCTCTCCCACACGCTTGCCACCCGCTCGCGGCGCCGAGGCGATGATGCGGTCGGCGAGACGGGAGAACGGCAAGGTCTGCAGGATGACACGGCCCGGCCCCGTGAGCTGCACGAAGAACAGCCCTTCGCCACCGAACAGTGCCGTCTTGATTCCCGGCACCCGCTGGATGTCGTAGTCCACCGTCGGCTGGAAGGCGACCAAACAGCCCGTATCGACCCGCAGCTTCTCGCCCGCCGCCAAGTCGATCGCGTGCAGCGTGCCGGACGCATGCAGGAACGCGAGGCCATCACCCTGCAACTTCTGCAGGATGAATCCCTCGCCGCCGAAGAAACCCGCACCGATCTTGCGCGTGAACGCGACGGAAATGTCGATGCCGCGCGCCGCGCACAGGAACGAGTCCTTTTGCGCCAGCACGGTGCCACCCCAGTCGCGGAGGTTGAGCGGCACAATCTTGCCGGGATAGGGAGCCGCGAACGCGACGTCGGCGCGGCGGGCGCCGCTGTTGCCGAACAGCGTCACGAAGAAGGAATCGCCGGACAAGACACGCTTGCCGGCACCGACGAGCTTGTCGAACAGCCCGCCGCTCTTCGAGTTCGGATCCAGCGTCGTGGCCATCGTGATGCCTTCACGCATGAACATCATGCCGCCAGCCTCGGCGAACACCGCCTCGCCCGGGTCGAGCGTGATGATCACCGCCTGCAGATCATCGCCGATGATCTGGTAGTCGATCTCGTCTGCTGCCATCACTTACCTCCGGAACCCGGGATGGTGGACGACGTCCCCGTCGCGGGAGTGGTAATCGGGCGCACCTGGTCCCGTCCCTTCTCGAGGAACGGAATACCGCGCAGCATCCAAGACGCGGGTGGGGCCCCGAGAAGTTTCGTCGCGAAGAAATCCTGCATCTTCTGGTCGATGTCCTTCTGGTTGGCGCGCTTGGTCGGATTGTGTTCGTCGCCGTTGTAGACGACCATGTACGCTTCCTTCTGCAGGCGCCGCATCGCCACGTAGAACTCGATGCCCTGGTACCACGGCACCGCGCCGTCATTGTCGTTGGCCATGAACAGCACCGGCGTCGTGACACGATCGAGACGGAACAGTGGCGAGTTCTCGACGAAGCGCTCGGGGTACTCCCACAGCGACCCGCCGATTCGGCTTTGCGTGTGCTCATACTGGAAGGCGCGCGCGAGCCCCGAGGCCCAGCGAATGCCACCGTAGGCGCTCGTCATGTTCACGACGGTCGCATTCGGCACCGCGGCCGCGAACATGTTCGAGACGGTGATGAGGTACGCCGACTGGTAACCGCCCCACGACTGCCCCGTGATGCCGATACGCTTCGGATCGATGAACCCCTTGGCAATCAGCGACTGCACGCCGGGGATGATCGACTTCGCGGCGCTCGGGCCAGGCTGTCCGTCGGTGTAGACGATGTCCGGTTCGAACACCACATAGCCGAGCGCATTGTAGACCTGCGGATTCACCACGTTGCGGCCGCTCGGCGCCACGTAGCTGTGCAGGCCGTCGGTCAGCTTCTCGTAGAAGTAGACCACCATCGGCCACTGACGGTTCGGATCGAAGTTCTCAGGCTTGTACAGCAGTCCGCGCAGGGGTATCCCGTCGCTGTTCACCCACGACACCAGCTCTACGGTGCCACGTGGATACTCGGCGTCTTGCGGATTGGCGTTGGAGATCTTGGTCGTGCTGGCCAGTGAGGTGCCCGTCCACAAGTCGGGGAACTCACGGTACGTCGACTGCGTGAACAGATACTGCTCCGCGTCACGGGCCTTCTGCGGCGCGCCGAAGCTGCGATCGGCCATCACGATCTTCTCGGGCGCGCCGTCCACGCCAATGCGGTCGCGATAGAAGCCTGACGCCTTGGTCAGGGAGTCCACGGCGCGCAGCAACAGCGGTTGCGCAGGATCGAGGAAGCGGTCTTCCCGGTCGAGGTTGACGACGCGGAACGTCACGCCGGCACGACGGCCCGCGCCATCGGTCAGGTTCTTCGGGGCCACGACGCCCGCTGGATCCACCTCCCACACATCGAAGCGATCGTAAACCAGCACGCGCTTGTCACCCGTCGTCCACCCGCCGAGCCCATAGGGCGGCGGCACGTCCGGCGAGTCGAACTCCTCGTCCTGGAACTTGATGCCCGCGATGGCGGCTGTGAGGTTCACCTTCTTCCCCGTGGCCGTCGCAAACGCCTGCCAGTGCCCCTGTTCGAAGTACGTGACGTAGTTGCCCGCCGGCGAGAGTTGCGGCTGGCCATCGAGCTTCTTCGCGATGAGCGTGCGCGCGCCGGTCGTGGGATCGACGAGATAGGCGTCCACCGCACCTTCACCCCAGAACTGCGGGATCGCGTACTCGACGCTGTTGACGCCAAGCGCGCGGCGTGCGTCGTCGCTGAGGGTCACCTGCAGCGAGTCGTTGGCCAGCTGCGCCCACTTGCCCGTCGCGAGATGATAGACGGCCAGATACGTGCGCGCCCGATCACGCGCCGCGTCGAGTCGCTGCTGCGGCTGGATCTTCGTGTCC
>CAZMGX010000440.1:0-4173 GCA_964565915.1 uncultured Gemmatimonas sp. | reverse complement strand
GAATCCGAAGCGCTGCGTGCCATCGGCCGCTTCCCACTCATAGCGATAGCGCTCGCCAACGCGCGTCGCCACCTCGCACACGGGCATCGTCCAGCCATCGGGGCCGGTGAGCCACCGCTTCATGAGCGTCGGTTCGTGATGCGCGCGCCAGATATCGGAAGCTGAGCCGCGAATCACGCGACTGACGCGCACCTGGGTGTCGCTCAACAACTGCGCGTCGGTGGCCATGCTCGCAGCGAACAACGTGAGATCGGCCAGCACCGCGTCGATCTGTCCCATCGCCGACTTCATCCCTTCCATCATCCCCATCTGCACCAGTTGCTCCATCGCTTCGAGGCTCGGGAAGGTTGTCACCGTCGTTTGGCGTGAGCCGTTTGGTGTCGCCTCGAAGGTGAACACCATGTGCATGGTCGGCATACCTTCGACCGGGGCATCGGGATCGCCGAAGCCGTCGACGACTTCAAAGCGCCGTCCCGGATCGACCGCAACGAAGCGGAACCAGCCGTCCGAACGCGCCCCGTCCGGGCCGGTCATGTAGTAGCGCGACTGGCCACCCACCGCCATGTCGTGGCGTGTGAAAGTCGCGGGCCACTGCTCGGGTCCCCAGAACCGTTCGAGCAGGCGCGGGTCTGCGTATGCGTCCCAGAGTCGCTCCACCGGCACGGTGTAGTCGGCGGTGACGGTCATCGTGAGGTCGTGCGGGTTCGAGGAAATGTCGGTGATCGGCATAACTACTCCTGGGGTGGTCGAGGTTCGGCGAGGAGGGCGTCGAGCTGGCGAATGCGGGAGACCCAGTGTTGCTCGAGCTGCTGCAGCAGTCCGCGCGCCTGGGCGAGTCGTTCGGGGTTGCCGCGGACGATGCGCTCGCGCCCCTGGGGGTGCTTGGTCACCAGCCCGGCCTCCTCGAGGACCGCGATGTGCTTCTGCACGGCCGCGAACGACATGTCGTAGTGCGCGGCCAGCGCCGACACGGAGGCCGGCTCGCCGGACAGCAGCCGCGCGACGATGTCCCGTCGGGTCGCATCAGCCAGTGCCCGGAAGAGCCGATCGATATCGGCGTCGGTGAGCGGAAAACGTACAACCATGTGGTTGTACGTTAGCGCGAGCCGATTTGGCGCGCAAGGGGGGCGTTGCGGTACCTTGGCGCGATGAGCCCTCTCGAACACCGCGTGCCCCCGCCGGTCGTCGCGGTCATCACGGCAGCAGGGATGTGGGCGCTCGCCCGCGGGTATCCGCTCGTGCGCTTCACGGTCCCGTCACCGCTGCTCGTCGGCCTGCTCGTTGCATCGCTGGGCGGCGTGATCAGTGCCGCCGGCGCGCGCGAGTTCCGGAAGGCGAGGACCACGGTGAATCCGCTACATCCCGAGCGGGCGTCGAGTGTGGTCACTGACGGGATTTACCGATACACGCGCAATCCCATGTACGTCGGCATCGCGTTCGTCCTTATCGGGTGCTTCCTCGCATTCGGCGCGCTGAGTGCAGCCGCCGGACTTCCCGCCTTCGTCTGGTACATCACCCGCTTTCAGATCGAGCCTGAAGAGCGGGTGCTTCGCGAGAAGTTCGGCCGCGCGTATACGGACTACCAGCAGCGCGTGCGGCGCTGGGTCTGAATCACGGGGCGTCCGTCGGGAACCGTGCCTGAAACCACGACTCCCAGCGTGGTGTCTCGTGCGCGATGACCTCGTCGGCCTGCCCTCCATAGAGCGTGATGTTGACGGCCACCATCGTCGGGCCTCCGGGAAAGCTGAACGCGCCAAGGGATGCGACACCGGGACCGGGAGTGTCGAGCTTGAGCAATGCGTCGAAAGGCGTTTCGCTGATGTACTCCAACACGCCGCTGACCGGCGGGACATCGACAGGCGCTGTCCATGACTGCGCAACACGCAGCCCGTGGACTCCCAGCGCGGCCGTCAATGTCTGCCACGCGACCGCCTCCGTGCCCGCCGCCGGCGCCATCAATTTCATCGAGGCGGAGTGCTGGCCACGGAAGTACGTGAGGTAGAGCTGCAGCGTGCGGAAGAAGGCAGGCCATCCGGATTCTGTGCCTTCCAGTTGGTGATCCCACTCGTCCGTGCTGGCAAACAGGCTGTGAACAATCCGAACAATGCACGTGCCGCCCGCGCGCGCTTCAATGCTCCACTCGTTCGCAATCGGCGGTGACCCTGGGCTCCAGCCCTCCGACTGCGTGGCCCACGTCCTCCGCGACGGCTCCCACGACGTAACCACCGAGCGCGAGTCCATGCCCGGGCCGAAGCTCAGGGTCAGCGCCACCGGCGTCCCGTCGCGCTCTTCGAACACCGCCGGCACGAACCAGGATGAAATGCCCGGACCGGTGGCGATCGCCTGCCACACGTCTTCCGGTGAACCGGGGACTTCCACCTCGGCCTGCACGAACCGGCGTCCGGACGCTTCGCTGCGCACACTCATGGTGAATCCTTGAACTCGGAGAGGGTTTGGAGACTGAACGTACGGTCACGGTAACATTGACAAGTTTTTTTGTCAAGCGCGAAACCCATGAGGATCACGCCGACGTGAGAAGCCGTGTCCGGTTTCCGACCCGCGTTGCGTATGTCTCGTGGCAGGGCGACTCCGCGCTGCGGCATCGCCACTGGCGATGGCTTTCCATCACGTCTACGCCACGCCCGATGATTTCCGAAACGCAGCGCGCACTGGTGCGCGACAGCTGGGTCATGATCAAACCGCTTTCTGCCGACGCGGCGACGTTGTTCTACCAGCGCGTGTTTGAACTCGACCCATCCCTGCGCAGCCTGTTCGCCAGCACCGACATGACGGCGCAGGGTCAGAAGCTCATGCAGATGCTCGATGTGGCCGTCGCACAACTCGATCGCCTCGACACCCTCGTCCCCGCCGTTGCCGCACTGGGTCAACGCCACGCGAAGTACGGTGTTCGAGCGGAACACTACGCGACGGTTGCCGCCGCTCTGCTCTGGACACTTCAGCGTGGTTTGGGGGAGGCATTCACGCCGGCTGTCCGCGAGGCGTGGACCGCCACGTATCAAACACTCGCGTCCGCCATGGTCGCGCCCGGTGATGCCGTTGCGGCCTGAGATCCAGGCACACCCGCAACCGCATCCTTCCTTTTCGAATCCAAATCATGTCAAATCCCATGCGACACGTCTCCCACCTGGTCATCGGTGCGTTGTTCGCGATAGCCGCCGGTTCCCTGTCCGCCCAGACCGTTGATACACGAGGCCCCAACGCGCGCGGTGTGGTCACCACGCCCGCCTTCGGCCAGACGTTTACCGTTCCCATCGGGGCCACCAGCATCGAGAGCTTTTCGTTCTTCTTCGCGACCAACGCCGCGGACGCGACGTCGCCGGTCACAACGTTCTACGCGTACCTCATGGCGTGGAACGGGACCAGCCCGCAGGGCGGAGTGCTGTATCAGAGCGCGCTGCGCGACGCGGGCCCCTGCTGCGCCATTCTGCAGGAGACCTTCAATACAAGCGGCCTGTCCGTGTCGGCCGGCAGCACCTATCTGGCCTTCATCGCCCCAACCGTTGGCAGTCTCGTCAACACGCAGGCCGCGCTGAATTTCGAGTTCCTCGACACGTACGCCGGCGGCAGCGCGGCCTTCGCGCATAGCTGCGGTGCCGACCTGGCGTCTTGCGCATGGGCGCTCGCGCCAACCCGGGACAACGATTTTGTCGCCACGTTCTCGTCAACCGGCACAGCGCCGGTGCCGGTACCGGAACCGCGTTCAGTTGGCCTGCTCGCGGTCGGCGTCGTCGGACTGCTGGGGATCGGGGTGACGCGTCGACGGCGCAGCGTATGGTGACCGCACGTTTCCTTGGCACGTCGACGACGACAACCGCCTCACCTTCGTCGCCCAGGCCCTCTGGACGAATGGCTCCGCGGACGCCACGGCGCGCGTTGACGCTCCGTGGTTTTCGGGCGAATGTTTGCGACATGCGTGAGGCGTCGCCATCGACGGATCTGCCAGACGACTTCGATCGTGCGGTGTACGCCGAGCTGAAGCGCATCGCTGGGCACTACCTGCGTACGCGCGGGGCACAGGCCACCATCAGCACGACCGAGCTGGTGCACGACGCCTACTTCAAGTTCGGCCACGTCGACGCGCGCTGGCACGATCGCGCGCACTTTTTCGGATCCGCAGCGCGCGCCATGCGTCAGGTCCTCGTGGACTACGCT
>CAZMGX010000439.1:0-4179 GCA_964565915.1 uncultured Gemmatimonas sp. | reverse complement strand
GAGCTTCGTCGTGGCGTCGGTGTGTTCGTCGGCAGCGGCGGCAACATTGGCTACTTGGTGAACGCCGATGGGGCGATGGCGGTGGACAGCCAATACCTCAACACCGGGGAGATCTGCGCCGTGGGTCTCAAACAGCGCGCCCCGGCCGGTGTGTCGCTCCTGATCAATACGCATCATCATGGGGATCACACCGGCGGGAATGCGGCCTTCCGTCCCACGGCGAAGCACATCGTGCAGCACGCCAACTGTGCCACGTGGCACCGCAAGGTGGCCGAACAGGCCAATACCGTCGCGACCCAGGCATTTGCGGACGTGACGTTCACGGAGACGTGGAGTGAGCCGTTCGGCAATGAGCGGATCGACGCCAAGCATTATGGTGCGGGCCACACGGGCGGGGATTGTGTCGTCACCTTCCAGAATGCGAACGTCGTGCACATGGGGGATTTGTATTTCAACCGCGCCCACCCCAACATCGATCGCGCCGCCGGCGCGGAGATCGGCAACTGGATTACCATCCTCGAGCGCGTCACCAAGGCCGCTACCAACGACACGATCTTCATCGCTGGCCATGCCAAAGCCGGCGCCGTGAGCACGACACGCGGCGAGGTGCTGCATTTCCGTGATTACCTCAGCGCCGTACTCGCACACGCGACGCGCGGCGTGCAGGCCGGACAGACCAGGGAACAGGTGCAGGCGTTGACGGCGCTTCCGGGCTTCGAGGACCATGCGAACCTCAGCGCCCGTCTGACGCTGGGATTCGTGCTGGGGATCGCGTTCGACGAGGTCACGGCAAAGCGCTAGCGGACTGCTAGTCTGCGGTCGAGTCGCAGGTGGCCGACGCTGCGCGACGGGCGGGCCGCCGTTGGGGTGGCGTGGCACGGGTGGCAAACACCTGCCACTCCTGCGCCGCCACGGCGGCATAGGTGGTGCCGTCCGTCGAGGCCTCGAAGACGGCGCGCAGGCAGCGGGTGGTGACGGGCGCAAACTCCACACGATTGAATTGGTGCAAGACCGTGAGGTACGGCGTGGTGTTCTGCACCGACTGCCATCCCGTCGCGCTCCACGCCTCCAGTCGCCAGCGTCGCGGCGGTGCAACGCCGACACCAGCGCCCGCCGCGTGATCACCCCAGAAGTGCACGCTGGACGCGGTGATGGTCACCGAATTCTCCCACTGGTACAGACTCCATTGCTGTGCGGGATTGTTGCGTGACCACGTTGCCCACATGTCCGGCGGCAACGGGGCCACGCGCACCTTGTCGTCGTTCAACGCGCGCAACCAGTATTGCACAGGGACCGGAACATTCGACGCTGTGATACGCGCGTGGGACGCGATGTTGGTTGTCGGTGTCGCATTGAAGGGGGCGCCCCCCGTTGGGATGACCTTCCTGATGCGCGCCGGGGTCACGGCATCATCCCATTCAAGGCGGTCGATCGCGACCGCACGACGGAAGTGGCCGCCGTTCCGGGCGTCAGCGGTGTGATAGGCGAGATACCATGCGTTGCGAAACTCGACGATCCCCGGGTGCGACGTCGTGGATGACACGGGATCGAGCATGACGCCACGATAGGTCCACGGCCCCAGTGGCGTTGGGGCGGTGCCGTAGGCGATGCACGCGTAGTAGACGGCCTCGGTGCACCCGTCGTCGGACGCTGTGCTGTTGCTGGCATACGCCATGTAGTACGTGCCGCGCCGCTTGAACAGCCATGGCGCCTCGAAAAATCCGGTCAGCGACTTCACATCGATCGGTGTTCCCCGGAACGTCACCATGTCCGGCGCCAGTTCGACACCCTTGAGCTTTCCGAACGTGCCCCAGTACAGGAACACGCGGCCATCGTCGTCGACGAACACGGTCGGGTCGATGTTCTGGATGTCGTTGGGCACCGGAACGGACTGCGACACGACCGGTCCCTGCGGATGCGCGTCGACGAACGGACCCGTCGGCCGGTCGGCGACCGCCACCCCGATCGCGAAGCGATCCTTGTTCGCGGAAGCGGCTTGCACCACCGGGGCGAACAGGTAGAAGCGGCGGTCGTGGCCACGGACGATCTGCGCGGCGTACGCGCGGCCCGGCGACGCCCACGCGAAGACGCGTTCCGGGGCGACGAAGTGTGGGGTGTGCGTCCAGCGCCCCCGCATCGGATCCCCCGTGGTGGACAGCAGCTGCCACTCGGGCATGACGAAGTCATTCACCCCCGGAGCGGCGACGTCACGGCCGGTCAACACGTGGAGCGTCCCATCGACCACCAGCGGCGCGGGATCCGTCGTGTAGTCCGCACCGTCGGAGAGGATCGGGTTGCTGACCGCGCGGATCTGCCGCGTTGCCGGTGGTGCGTCAGCGCGCGTGCGCTCGGTGACGCCCGCTCCAGCGGGCCCGCTTCGCGTGCAGGCGGCCAGCATCAAAGCGTAGCAGATGACGGATCGGTTCACGGGCGATGCCTCACGCATCACGTGAGACGAGTCGAGCGATCGGCCGACGACGTCGGCACAAGCGCTTGCTACGGCAACCAGGTCGTGAGTTCACGCGCGGCGCGACGAGTGCTGGGCGGCATCGTCTCGACGGGCTCTCCCACGTTGACGAGCGCGATGATCCGTTCGGTGTCCGCCACACCGGCGGCCGCGCGCGCCGCCGGATCACTCATCACCGCGCCCGTCCTGATGTTGCTGCCGAGTCCAAGTGAAAGCGCGGCGAGCGAGAGATTCTGAATCCCCATCATGGCCGCGGCATAGTCTTCCTCGCGGATCTCGGCGTTGTCGGTGTTGACGACCGCAACGGCAATCATCGCGGGCAGGCCGCGATGTTCCCGCGCGACCTTTTCGCGCATGGCCTGCGCGGCGTCGGCATTTTCGATCTTGCGAGCCTTGCGATCACCGAGGGCGAGGCCATAGGCATGGCGCGCCTCGGGTCCGAGAACGTAGAACCGCCACGGCTGCGTGAGGTGGTGGTTCGGCGCGTGGACCGCGGCCTGGAGAAGCGTCTCGAGCTCTTCGCGGGTGACGGCGCGGTCGGTGAAGCGCTTGATCGAGCGGCGGGCAGTGATGGCGTCGGTGATGTGCATGGCCCGAATCTAGCGGGTCGTCGCGCTAGCCGCCGATCGTGGTCTTCGGCGCGATGCGGGCCCTCAGGATGGTTTCGAGGTCGGCCAACGTGGCGGGATCGTCGATGGTGGGTGGCATGGTCCACACATCCCCGTCCGCGATGGCTCGCATCGTTCTGCGGAGGATCTTGCCGGATCGCGTCTTGGGCAGACGGTGCACCACCAATGCCTGCTTGAAGTTGGCGACGGGTCCCACCTGCGCTCGTACCAGGTGTACCAGTTCATCCACGACGTCCGCGTGTGCGCGATCAACGCCGGACTTGAGGACGACGAAGCCGAGCGGCACCTGCGTCTTGAGCGCGTCGCGCACCCCGATCACGGCACACTCCGCCACGTCGGGATGGCTGGCCAGCGCCTGCTCCATCGAGCCGGTGGACAGATTGTGTCCGGCGACGATGATGATGTCGTCGACGCGACCCATGATGAAGAGATAGCCATCCTCATCGATGTAACCGCCGTCACCCGTCAGATAGTACCCGGGATATCGCGCGAGATAGGTGTCGATGTACCGCGCATCGTTTCGCCAGAGGGTCGGTAGCGTCCCAGGCGGCATGGGCAGCTTGATCACCACCGCCCCTTCCTTGTTCGCAGGCAGCCGATGCCCATCCTCATCGAGAATCTCGACGACATATCCGGGAACCGGTTTGGTGGGTGATCCCGGCTTTACTGGAAAGGCCCCGAGTCCCAGGCAGTTGGCGGCGACTGGCCACCCTGTCTCGGTCTGCCACCAATTGTCGATCACCGGCTTCTGGAGCAGCGCACGCGCCCAGTGATACGTGTCCGGGTCCAGGCGCTCACCGGCGAGGAAGAGTGCGCGGAATCGCGAGGTGTCATGGCGGGTGAACAGCGCACCCTGCGGATCCTCACGCTTGATCGCCCGAAACGCCGTCGGCGCCGTGAACAGCACGCGGACATCGTGCTCGTCGATCACACGCCAGAACTCGGCGGCGTCCGGCGTGCCAACCGGTTTGCCCTCGTACACGACGGTGGTGCACCCGGCCAACAGCGGCGCGTACACGATGTACGAGTGACCCACCGCCCAGCCGAAGTCACTCGCCGACCAGAACACTTCGCCGGCTTCCA
>CAZMGX010000438.1:0-4183 GCA_964565915.1 uncultured Gemmatimonas sp. | reverse complement strand
CTGCTTGTCCAACAGCGCCCGCACGGTGAGGGTGTCACCAACGGACTGGTCGGATCCCGTCGCTCCGAACATCTCCATCAGGAAGCCACGCACTTCGAGCGCCTGGTCGCGTTCTGCCGTCACGCGTGCCGACTCCGCCGCAACGCGCCGTGACTGCACCCACGTCACGGTGCTGATGGCCACGAGCGCGAGCGCCATCGTCAGCGCCCCCGTCACGACGGCCGCATTCCGTCGGGCGAACTTCTGCAGACGGTAGCCGATGGTGTCGGTGCGCGCGGCTACCGGCAGGCCACGCAAATATCGACGAATGTCCTCCGCGAACGCGGCGACAGAAGCGTACCGTCGAGCCGGCTCTCGACGCAGCGCCATCAGCACGATCGTGTCGAGATCGCCGCGAAGCTCGGAGGGCGTGATGGGAGCCGTGTTGCCCGTCGAGACAACAAGACTCGGTCGCGTCGGTTCCGATCGCATCATGGATCGCGCCAGCTCCCCGTCGGGCATGCCGGGCTGCCGGAACGGATGGCGATCGGTGAGCAACTCGTACAACAACACCCCCAGCGCGTAGACGTCGGTGGCGGTGGTGATGGGGCCACCCTCGAGCTGTTCGGGCGCGGCATAACCCGGCGTCAGCAGTCGTGCCCCGGCCTGCGTCTCGTCACCTGTGCGGTCTTCGCTGATCAGTTTGCCGATGCCGAAGTCGAGCAGTTTGGGAATACCCTCGGCCGTGACGAGGATGTTGCCGGGCTTGAGATCACGATGGACCACCAGACGCTGGTGCGCATGCTGCACGGCGTCGCAGACCGTGAGGAAGAGCGACAGGCGCTCGACGCGACGCAACGCCCGCGCCGCGCAGTAGCGGGTGATGCTCTCCCCGTCGACGTACTCCATCGCCACGTACGGATGGTCGTTGACCGCGACGCCGGCATCGATGAAGCGTGCGATGTTGGGATGTTCGAGCCCCGCGAGAATCCGGCGCTCCTGCCGGAATCGTCGCAGCATGTCTGCCGACACGCGATCGGTGCGGATCATCTTGAGTGCCACGACCTGCGCGATGCCGTCGACCTGTCGGGACGCGAGCAAGACCTGCCCCATACCGCCTTCGCCCAGTGCACGCACTACGGTGTACGGACCGATCACCGTCCCGGGTTGCGCCTCGGTCGCGTGCGGCCCCACTTCGCGTGACGGTTGAGCGCCAAGCACGGGGGTCTCCAGAAATTCAGGATCCGCCTCCAGTTCGGCGAGTAACGACGTCACCTCGCGCATCAGCGAGGCGTCGTTGCCGCACATGGCGGCGATGTACGCGCTGCGTGCCTCGCCCTGGCGCTCGAGCGCGCCAGCGCCGATGGCTTCGATACGCGCCCAGGTCAGTCGGTCCACGAGGTCGTGCTGTGCGGGCCGAGTTCACGTCGCAGCCACGCTTTGGCCAGGGCCCATGAACGTCGCACCGTCCGTTCGGACGAGTCGATCACATCGGCGACTTCGGTGTTGGAGAGTCCGCCGAAGAACCGCAGCTGGACGATCTGCGCGCCCTGCGGGTTGAACTCGGCCAAGCGGATCAGCGCGTCATCGATCGCGACGAGTTCATCGGCCCGATCATCGTGCAGGTAGCTGTCGATGGCCGGCTCGAGATCGTCGCGCAAGGGGACGCGCATCAAGCCTCCGTCACGCTTGGCCCGCTGCCGACGCCGCGCGTGGTCGACCAGCACGCGCCGCATCGTCTCCGACGCCACGGCAAAGAACTGCTCGCGGTTGCGCCACTCAGCGCGGGTCTGGTCGACCAGCCGCAGGTACGCCTCGTGCACGAGACCGGTCGTGCCCAGCGTGTGCCCCGGCGACTCCTGGCGCAGTCGCTGACTGGCGAGACGCGAGAGCTCGTCGTACAGCCGTGTCACCAGCAGTGCAAACGCCTCCTCGTTGCCGGCGGAGGCTTCGCGCAGCAGGCGCGTCACGTCGGTGGAAGCATCTGCGGCCATAGGAACGACGCACAGGTCAAGGGTGATGCCCACCGGCGTCGCGGCCGCCGGTTCCAGCGCGTCCGCGACGGGCTCCTTTTGCTAGGTTACGCCGGCTGTTCGGGACCCGCAATGCCGCACGACCTCATCGTCAACGGCGGCGTTCGTGGGCGTTGAGCCGACTCGCACGGGAATCTCGCTTGACGAGCAACCCGATTCCCGGACTCCGTCATGCCTCATCCCGCGCCTGCTGTTGTCGCCGTTTCCGCTCGTCTTTCCCCTCGTGCGTGGTGTGCACACGTCACGATGGCAGCCGTGATGGCAGCCGTTATGCTCGCCTGTGGCGGTGCCCCGACGTCGGGCGACGACCCGACCCCGCCCGGCCCCGTCGCGCCGCCCCCGATTGCGTCCATCGCGATCACACCAACGACGGCCTCCTTGGTGGTCGGCCAGTCTGCGTCGATCAGTGCCGTCGCCCGCGATGCGACTGGCGCCGTCCTCAGCGATCGGACGTTGACGTGGAGCAGCAGCGCGCCGGCGGTCGCCACCGTGAACTCGAGCGGCGCCGTGAGTGCCGTGGCCCCCGGCGCATCGACCATCACGGTCTCCGCTGAAGGACAATCCGCCGCGGCCGTGATCACAGTCGTCGACGGTGCCATGATCGGTCCCGCGGGCGGAACCGTGACGCTGGCGGGCGGCGCGGTCGTTTTGACCATTCCAGCCGGTGCGCTTCCCACCCCCACGCCGATCACGGCGGTACCACGCGCGGGTGCGGCACCCGTCGTTCCGACGGGATGGCAGCTGGCCGGCGCCTTCTACGATCTGGGCCCCGATGGGCTCACCTTTGCGCAGCCCGTTACCGTGACGATGCGATTCGACGCGCCGTCGCTTCCCGCGTGGGGCATGACCGGTGACCTCGGCATTCTGCGGCAGCACGGGGGCCAGTGGTCTACGCTGAACAACCTTCAGGTCAACGTGGCTGCGGGAACCGTCTCCGGCACCACCACCGGATTCAGCGGATTCGGCGTGGGCGCCAACGATCCACCGATCACCGTTTCTCCCGCGACCGCCAGCGTGAACGATGCGCATCGCACGCGCCAGCTGCGTGCACTTGTGGCGCCGCGCGGCGAGGGAATCCCACGTCCCGGCCCGGGGGTGGCCCTGCGCTATCGCTGGCGCACCGATGGACAGGCTGGCGTGTTGTCGGGAGTCACCCCCAACACGTGGACCACCAGCGATAGCGCGTCATACATCGCCACCGATCCCGCCCTGCGGCAGAAGACGGGACGCATCGATGTCGTGTACGTCGACGTCCTGCTCAATCCCGAATCACTCACCAACACCGCGTTGCCACAGCGCGTTTACACGGTGCAGGTGCCGGTGGACGCGGATCTTTCGCTCACGTACGACATCACACCATCACTGCCGCGCATCGATGCGGGGACAACCGGCACGCTGCGACTGGTGCCGCGTGATCGGCAGGGTGTGGCCCTGTCGTTGGGCTCCAACCAGAGCGTCACCTGGCAGTCGACCGCCGAATTCGGCACGCTGAACGTCTCCACGCAAGGCCCGGGCGATCTGGCCACCTTCGCCGCGGCCAGCCAATTCTCGGCGCCACCGCCACGTGTCGATCGCGTCATCGCGACGGTGCGCGAAACCAACACGCACAACGTGCGCATGCTGACCGGAGTGCAGGTTGCGGGAACGTCGCTCTATCGCACCGAACAGATCACCAGCACCTCCATTCGCGGCATTGACACCACGTTCGTCGAGGTGTTCGTCGACTATCGCGTCACCCTGTCTCCGCCGCAACAAACGCTCAGGCCGTCCAACACGACTGCGCTGAGCGTGCACCTGTCGCCGGCCTACGACGGGCCGGGCCTCAAGTATCGATTCCGCAAAACGGGCGGCAATGGCACATTGAACGTGCCGACCGGCGTGCTCACCGATACGCGACAGGTTTCATATCAAGCGGCGGCCAATGGTGAAGGGATGGATGTCATCAGCGTCGAGGTGGTGTCCGTTGTTGCGGGAACGGAAGTCGCACAGCTGGGGACTGCCGAGGCGCGCCTGACCGTCGAGCCGCTGGTGCTGCCGCAGTGGCGCCTCACGAGCTTCACGCAGGTCGGGACCTGCTGCTGGTACAACGAGATCGGCGACATGCGGCAGAACCCCGGCGCGTGGGTCTTGTTTGCGTTCCCGACCACCACCCCCGGCACCGCCTCGTGGCC
>CAZMGX010000437.1:0-4197 GCA_964565915.1 uncultured Gemmatimonas sp. | reverse complement strand
GAAAAACCATGCCCCCCAAGCGCCGGTACTGAAGGCCAGGATCAGGCTGATACCGGGACTGGCGAGCATGACGAGCAATTGCCACGGCACCCCGGACCAGTACAGCATCACGAAGCAGATCCCGATGAACGCGATCGCCGTCCCGATGTCGCGCTGCGCGAGCACCAACGCCCAGGGAATGGCCACAACGAGCAATGGCTGCCACAGTTCAAACAGTGCTCGCGGCGCTTCGCGCCGCGCGGCGAGCACGCGAGCGAGCATCAGCACGGTGGCCAGTTTCGCCAGTTCCGCCGGTTGCCCGATGCGCACTCCTCCGATCGATAGCCAGCTCTTCATGCCCGCCGCCGTGCCGGCACCGGTGCCGACAAACAGCACGACCACCAACAGCCCGCACGCAAAGAGATACAGCGGCCACGCGGTCCATTCGATCAGCCTCACCGAGCCGCGCATGATCACCACGGCGGCCCCCAGCGAGACCGCGAAGAACCCGAGCTGGCGCTTCCACAAATTCGCGACGAAGCCGGGGGCATCGGTCTGGCCGGCCGAAAAAACCATCGCGATGCCGAACGCGGACAACAGCAGCGCGAACACGAGGAGCGGGATGTCAATCCCCTGACGACGCAACAGGACGGCCACTAGTCGTTGGTCACCGCGGTGAGGGTGAGCTTCGCCTTGAGATACCGCTCCATCATCTTCGTGGCGACACGCGCCGCGGTCGAACCATGCAGACCTTCCTCGATCATGATGGCCACGACGATGCGCGGCTTGTTGGCCGGCGCGTAGCCGACGAACCACGCATTGTCCGGATGCGGCGGGTTCTGGGCCGTGCCCGTCTTGCCGGCGATCGTCAGCCCCTGAATCTGCGCCCCCGCGGCCGTGCCGCGCGACACGACATCGGCCAACGCCAGTTGCAACCCTTCCAGCTTGTCCTTGTCCAGATTGATGATCTGCTTGCGGTCCGGCGCATGCGCCACGATCTGCGGGGTCGCGGCGGCGCCGTCAGTCGCCAAGGCCGTGTAGAAGCGGGCCATGTTGAGCGGCGTCTGCGCGTTGTCCGCCTGCCCGATGGACAAACTCAACACGACCGACTGGTTCCATCCACGCGGACCATAGCGACGATTGAAATACTCGACGCTCTCCGGCCACGCGGGACGCCGCTCATTCGGCAGGTCGATGTTGGTACGGTCGCGAAAGCCAAGTTTGACGCCACCGGCGATCAGATTGGTGAGGCCGATCTTCAGTCCCAGCTGGTAGAAGTAGACATCGCACGACTTGGCGATCGCCTGGGCGAGGGTCACGTCGCCGTGTCCGCCCTTGTCCCAGCACTTGAAGACGCGGCCGTAGTAGTAGCCACCGCTGCACGGCACGGCCATCCGCGAGTCCATCGTGACCAGTCCGCGCTGCAGTCCGATGATCGCGGTCGCCAGCTTCCACGTGGACGCCGGCGCATACGTACCCTGCAGTGCCCGATTGTACAGCGGCTTGCCCGGATCGTCGAGCAGACTCTGATAATACTTGGCGGGCACGCCGCCGATGAAACGATTGATGTCGTACGACGGCGCACTATACAGGGCCAACACGCCGCCGGTCGTGGGGTCCAAGGCAACGACGGCGCCGCGCAGCGAGTCGGCGAAATACTCGTGCGCGAACTTCTGCAGATCGAGATCGAGATTGGTGCGAAGCGGCGGCGGCGCCTCGGGTGCCTCCTCGGGTCGGACGCCGTTGTCGCGCACCACACGATTGCGGGCATCGACCTCCACGAAGCGACGCCCTTCGCGTCCGCGCAGCTGGGCTTCGTACTGTTTCTCAAGCCCAGCCTTCCCCACCTGCTGCCCGGGCTTGTAGCCCTCGAACTCGGGCTTCAACAGTTCGTCCGGGCCGATTTCGCCGGTGTATCCGATGAGCGACGCCATGGCCGCACCATCCGGGTAGTACCGTTTGGGGGAGCTCTGGATGATCAGTCCGGGGAACTCGACGCGGTGTTCTTCGAGGACCGAGACGACCTCGAACGAGGCATCGTTGAAGATGACCGCCGGCCGCTGCGGTGAACGGCGGAAGCGACCGATCGCCAGCTTCTGCTGCTGCGAATCCAGCGGCACGATACGCGACAGCGTCGTGAGGGCCGAGCGCAACGAGTCTTCCGTGGGACTCAGGATGAGGATCTGATAGCCCGGTAGATTCTCGGCGATGATCTCGCCCTTGCGATCGTAGATGATGCCGCGGGCGCCGGGCAGCGGCACTTCTCGCAGCCGGTTGTTCTCCGACTGCAGTGCATACTCGGCGTTCTGCAGCACCTGCGTCCGGAAGAACGCGCCACCGAGCACGAGGAATACGGCCACGAGTATGCCGCGCGCTACGCGAGCGCGGCGGAGGACCTCGTTCGGATGGTAGCTCACGCAGGCCTCATGATGCGCGCATCATACGCCGGAAGCATGATCACGATCCGTGTCAGCGATTCACAGGGCGGAACAACGGACGAAACACCGTCAACAACAGGATCGAGACGGCCGCCGTCAGCGCCGCCGACAGCGGTGTCCACAGGAGCAGTTGCACGACCAGTCCCGCGCCCCGTGTCCCGCCGCTGGCCGCGGCGTAGAGCGCGTCACACGTCAGCTTGCCGAGGAACACGAACAATCCGGTCAGTGCGACGTGATCGGCGAAGAACACCGCCTTGACGCGCGACGCGGCGAACGCCACGACCGTGTACGACAGGGCGGCGGCGCCGAACGCCGCCGGTGCCAATGCGTCGATGGCGACACCTGCCGCCAAGCCAATGAGGGCCGCAAGGCCGGGACGCACGCGTACCGCCGTGAACAGCACCGCGATGAGCAGGAAGTCGACGTTGACCCGCGCAGAGAACAGCGGGCGGACACCGAACTGCGCCGCCAGCAACAGCAGAAATCCTATCCACGCGGCCGCGACGGATGCGGCGCCGGACTGTGGCTGCGGCGTCGCCATTCAGCGGCGCTCGAGCGCTGGAGGCGGCACGGTCGGCGCCCGCGGGCGCGCCGAGTCGGCGCGCGCCTTGCGCGCACTGTCGGCACGAATACTGTCGGTGCGCGTAACCGGGGGGCGAACGGCCGGCGGGGCACCACTGAGCGGCAGTCGTGCCAGGCTGTCCGCGAGCGTCGAGTCGAGGGCCGCACGACGTGCGGCCAATTCATCCAGCGCCGCCATTCGCGCCACCGAATCACCGGCGGCGGCAATCGCACGGGCGGCACTGTCCGCGGTCGCGACGTTCGTCCAGATCTGGTTCACGCCGCGCGCGCCACGGTCGGCACGCAACACCAGCACCGGGCCGATCGACGCCGGCAAAACCGCCGGCATCAGCAGGTACGTGCGTGCCCACTTCTCTGGCGTCGAGATCTCACCCAGCACCACGCCGACGTGAATCCCGCGAGGATACGTGGCGCCAAGTCCCGAGCTGACCACGATCGCCCCGGAGTCGAGCTTGGCCCGAAACGGAACCCCGCGCAATTCGAGGAGCAGCCGTTCGACACCGGTCCCGAGGTGCGGTTGCACGATGCCGTAGGCACGCTCGTCGACGCTCATCGCGCTGACGCGGAAGTCCGGATGCGCCCACGTGATGGCGAACGACGTGTTCGCGTCCACGCGGTCCACCATGCCGACCAGGCCATCGGCGGTCACGATCGGCGCGAACGGTTCGACACCCACACTGCTCCCGACGTTGAGAGTCAGCGTGAAGTCATCGTCGACGCCGCGCCGCGGCAGCAATTCAGCGACAACGAATCCGTCTTGCAGGCGCGCGGAGAGCCCCATGAGCCGCCGAAGCGTCGTGTTCTCGTCGACCACCGCGCGCAGGCTCAGGGTATCGGTCACCGCACGCCCGCGCGTCGACAGGAGCGCGTCGCGCGACGCGATGGCCGCGCGCACACCCGAGGCTCGGCTCTCCAATGCCACGAGTGGCGCCAACGCGGTCGCGCGTAGCGCACCGGCGACGCCATCGCGGAAGCGACGCGGCATCACCAGCGCGACCACGCTCAGGAGCAGGCACGCAGCCAGCAGTCCCGAATCGATTCGACCACCACCGCGGACGGTGCGTGCCACCGTTGCCTCAGGTCGTGAGGACCGACCAATACTTCTCTTCGTCGTCGAGGATCTTGCCGGTGCCGCGCACCACACACGTGAGCGGATCCTCGTCGACGTGAATCGGTAGGCCCGTTTCCTGGCTGAGCA
>CAZMGX010000436.1:0-4224 GCA_964565915.1 uncultured Gemmatimonas sp. | reverse complement strand
TAAACCGGCATAGGGGGCAACCTCTATCGCGGGTTCGAATCCCGCCCTCTCCGTTCGCGGGTTCGCTGCTCCGTCAGCGGGCCCGCGTTGTTGTTTGCACCGTCGATTCTTCCTGTTTGCTTCGAGACCCCAGGGTCCGGTTTACATATGACGTCAGACGTCGTTCGCCCGCGCGTGCGATTTGCGCCATCGCCCACGGGGTTTCTGCACGTGGGTGGCGCGCGCACCGCGCTGTTCAACTGGCTGTACGCACGAAAGTACGACGGCGTCTTCCTGCTGCGGGTTGAAGACACCGATCGTCAGCGCAGCACCGATGAGAGCACGCGGGCGATCTTCGAGGGGCTCGAGTGGCTGGGGCTCTCGTGGGACGAGGAGGTTGTGTATCAGGGCGCCAACGTCGCCCGGCACTATGCCGACGCTCATCGCCTGCTCGACACCGGGGCCGCCTATCGCGATTTCACGCCGCCGTCAGAGAGTGAGCGCCTGCGCGCGGAGGCGGAGGCGCGCGGCGAGACCTATCGCTTCGACCGCAGCATGGCCGCGCTCACAGACGCCGAGATTCAGGCGAAACTCGACGCCGGCGAGCCGTATGCGATTCGTTTCCGGGTACCCGACGGCGTGACGGAATGGAACGACCTCGTTCACGAGCGTATCGCGTTCCCGAACAAGGACATCGAAGACTTCATCATCCTGCGTTCGGACGGCACGCCCGTCTACAACCTGGCGGTCGTCTCCGATGACATCGACATGCGCATCACCCTCGTCATGCGCGGTGATGATCACATCTCGAACACGCCCAAGCAGATCCTGTTGTATCGGGCGCTGGGCGCGACGGTGCCACAGTTCGCGCACGTCCCGATGATCCTCGGGGCCGACGGCAAGAAGCTCTCGAAGCGTCACGGCGCAACAGCCGTCGGCGACTACCAGTACCTGGGGTTGCTGCCCAGCGCCATGCTGAACTTTCTGGCGTTGCTGGGCTGGTCGACCGGTGACGATACCGAGGTGATGACGCTGGCCGAACTGGTCACGCGTTTCGACACGCACGGCCTTCAGAAAAAGGCGGCCGTGTTCGACACCAAGAAACTCGAGTGGATGAACGGGCAGCACTTGGCACTGATCTCACTCGACGACCTTGCTCCGATCGTGACACCAACGCTGGTCAAGGCGGGGTACACGACCGCCGAGGCCCTCGAGGCGCGCCGTGCGTGGTATCTCGGACTCCTCGACCTGTTGCGTGTTCGGTCCCGGGTCATCGATGACATCGTGCGTCAGGCGGCACCGTACTTCCTCCCCACCGTCGAGTACGACCCCGACGCGGTCGGCAAGCAGTGGCGCGATGCGAAGGCCGCTCGCGAGATCCTGTCGGCGACGCGCGAGCGGCTTGCCGAGCTGCCCGTGTGGGAGCCAACCGCGATGGAAGAAGCGCTGCGCAAGTTGGCGGAGGAGCTGGGCATTTCGGGCGGCAAGATCTTTCAGCCGCTTCGCGTCGCACTCGTCGGTCTGACGGTCAGCCCCGGCATCTTCGAGGTGCTGCAGTACATCGGACGCGACTGGTCGCTGGCCCGCCTCGACGCCGCCGTCGACTACCTCAACGGCTGATCACGTCGTCCGCGAATGCGCGGACGACGCATCATCACTCCTTGTTGACGCCGCCCTTTGGCGGATCCTTGGCCGGGACGGGCGCGGCCGGCGCCACCGAGGCGCTGGGGGCCTTCAGGCGGTCGCGTCGCTCGCGCTCACGACGGTCACGCAGTTCGTTGGCGATTTTGCGAAACTCCGTTTCGCCTTGCGCTCGCTCGGACATGCGCAGAATGTCGGCCCGCGCAGCCGACAGTTGGCGCTCGCGAGACATGCTGGTGTAGTTGCCCGACATGTTGGCGGCCGTGGCGGCATTCATCGGCAACAGGCCCAGCAGGGCGTTCGGGATCATGACCTTGCCCAGCCGGATACCCTGCTGGTCCCAGCCCCACTTCTTGCCGTTCTTGTCGGTCTTGGTCCAGTCGCCGGGCGCCCGGTCGTACTTGCCCTGTGCCCGCGCCAGCGAGTCGAGCGAATCGCGGGCCGCCATGATGGAGTACCCGATAATCGAATCGAGCCGCTCGATGCCGTCCCGACCTGGTGCCACACCATTGCCCACGGGGCCGCGCCACACCCGAGGGTCCCCAAATTCCGGTTTGACGCCGCGCACATTGGGGTCAACTGCCCCAACCCCGTTGCCAGTCCCGACGGTCGACCCACCGCTGCCGGTATCAGCCCTCGCGACCGGTGCCGCCGCCGCCGGCAGTTCGATCGGGCCTTCGACTTGCGCACCGGGCGCCGGCGCCGTCACCCGCGGCGTGCGCGCCACGGGCGGTGTAGGCGGCTTGGCCGGTGTTGGCGCCGGCTGCTTCGGCTCAGTCGCGACGTAGGTGAGACGTTCTTCGAGCTTCTCTTCCTTTCCGAAATCCAGAAAGCCCGAAAGACCGTGACCAAACGTCAGCACCTGCACCACCACGAATGCCACCGCCAGGTGCAGGAGGACGGACACCGCCAGTGCTTTCGGCGAGCGCTGTTGCCGCACGGCGCCACCCACGCGCGCTCGATCCCGGATCGCCGGACGGCGTCCGTTTTTCGGCGCTTCGGGTGTGGTGGGCGGATGGCTCATGGCGGTGACTCGTACCCCTCGAGTTTGCTCAGGTGCCCGCGACGACGGGATTGGAAACACGGCTCAACAGGCCGTCGGGACCGAACAACTCAACCGTAACGACGTCCCCGGGGGACAAGCGGGTGACTCCAGCGGGCGTGCCCGTCGCCACCACATCGCCGGCCTCGAGCGTGATGTACTGCGAAATGTACGACAGAATCATCGGAATGGAGAACACCATCTGTGAGGCCTGCCCCCGTTGCCGTTCGATGCCGTTCAGCGTACTGACCACCGTGATGCTCGACAGGTCAGCCGGCACGGGCGCCGGCGTTCCCATGGGGCAGAACGTGTCCAACCCCTTTGCGCGCGCCCACTGTCCGTCATTCTTCTGCAGATCGCGTGCCGAGACATCGTTGATCGCCACCACATGTGTCAGCGCCGCGATCGCCTCGGCCTCGGTGGCCTTGGACAGGCGGCGTCCCAGCACAAGGCCGATCTCGCCCTCCAACTCGATGTGGTTCGACACCGGGTGCAGGACGATGTTTTCGCCATCCCGGATGATCGACGACGTCGGCTTGAGAAAGAGCAACGGCTCCTTGGGGACGTCGTTCCCCATTTCCTTGGCGTGATCGACGTAGTTGCGGCCGACAAAGACGAGTTGCATGGAGGCTGGAGAGAGTATGGAGGAGGAACTCGCCCGGGTCAGGCGCGCTCATAAAACTTGCGCACTTCGCCCCGACAGCGCGACCACGGACCCGAAATTCGCGCCGCCGGCGGCAACCCATCGAGCAGCTCGCGACCATACCGCTTGGTCAACACGCGAGGGTCGCTGAGCACTACGACGCCGCGGTCCGTGGCCGTACGAATCAGGCGACCGAAGCCCTGCTTGAGTCGCAGCGAGGCATGTGGCAGCATGAATTCGCCGAATGCATTGCCGCCACGGGCGGCGATCGCCTCACATTGCGCGGCCACCATGGGTTCCGTCGGTACCCGGAATGGCAGTTTTGCGATGAGCAGTCCACGCAGCGCATCTCCCGGGACATCGACGCCTTCCCAAAAAGTCGCCGTCCCCAACAGCACCGCCCGACCGCTGTCCCGAAAGCGCTGCAGTAGCACATCGCGCGGCTCTTCGCCGTGCACCAGGAGTGGCCAGCGCGCGTCGTAGCCGGCATCCCGGAGCTGCGCGGCCATTTCGCGGACATCCCGATGGCTGGTGAACAGCACGAACAGCCCGCCGTCGGCGGCCACCATCAAGTCCCGCACGTGATGCCCAACGGCCGCGAGGTGGCCGCGGGCATCTTCGTTCGGCGCGGGCAGGTCGGTGGGCACGACGAGCAGCGCCTGGCGCGGATAATCGAAAGGCGACGGAAAGATCGCCGACGTATGCGGCATCGACAGCGCATCGATGCCGAGGCGCTTTTCGACGAATGCAAATCCGTCGTCGGTCGCCAGCGTTGCACTCGTGATGACCGCGCTCTCGACGCGTGCGAACAGGTCTTCGCGCAACACGGGGGCAAGGTCGAGCGGGACACAATGCAGCGCCAGGTTCCGATCCGGCCCGGGTTTTCCGGTCAGCTCGATCCAGCGCACGACCGGCGCAC
>CAZMGX010000435.1:0-4230 GCA_964565915.1 uncultured Gemmatimonas sp. | reverse complement strand
GACTTCGACGCGGTGCTGACCGGCGGACCAGTCTCGTCGAACGGTCAGTCGATCAAGTCCGCCTTTAACTGCGACGGTATCCACCCCAATGCGGCGGGCTATCGCGCGATGGCGGACGCGGTTGATCTGACCGTGTTCGCGGCCCAACCGCGTCGCGTACGATAGGCCGCCGTCAGCACCTCCCTATGGGCCGGTCGGCTGCGCCGGCAACTCCTTGATGTAAGCCCAGAGTGCCTGCAGCTCGATGTCCGTCATGTTCCTGGCGAACTTCGGCATGCTTGCCATGGGCTCTCGCAGCGCGACCCCGTTCTTGCTCTTCCCTTCCCTGAGGGCGCGCACGAAATCGTCGTACGACCATCCGGCGAGCCCGGTTGGTGTCAGGTTTGCAGCGGGCGGCCAATCCGGTGGACCGCCGATGATCTTGCCGCCGGCAAACTTGGCGCCGTGGCAGCCCGTGCACGTTTGCGCGAGATGCTTGCCGAACGTCGCATCAGCCGCTGGCACCGGCGGGAGCGCCGCGTGCTCGATCACATGCTTGGTGGGGTGAATGTCGGCGGAAAGCTGAAACTGCCCCGTCGCGACCAATGCCTTGCCGACGGGTCCCAGTGTGACGGCCGGCACTTCTTTGTTTACCGGTGGCAGCGAGCGGATATAGGAGACGATGTCGGACAACTCGCGGTCGGACATGCTGAAGAAGTCTCGCGAAGGCATGGGCGTCGGCGTGTTGTCCGGCTTCACACCATGTCGCACTGTGCGATCCCAGTCGGCCGCGGTGTAGGCCACCGTGCGTGAACCCGTGCCGAGTGTGAGGTTCGGCCCGAGAAGCCGCCCCATGACCGGGTCGTCGATCATCACGCCGCCACCGAAGTCGGCACCGTGGCATTCGGCGCAACCATAGAAGGACTCAACGAGGTGCTTGCCTCGCGCGACGGCGCGCTCGGTCGCCAGCGCATTTAGATCGACGCCGGCGAGCGGGTCGGCACCCGCAGCCCCCTTGGTGGGCGACACCGCGGCACGCTCAGCCCGCACTGCCGCCAATTCATCGTCCGTCAGCGGAAAGGGGATGGGGAAATCGGCGCGATGCACTTCGACCGTCTTACTCAGCCTCGTCTTGGCCGCACTTCCGGCCCACACGTAGCCACCGGCACCCGCCACCACCAACACGCCCACCAGTCCACCGACGCCGATCACCAGCTTGCGCACGACGCCCATGCCAACCTCCTGAGAAGCTTGGGGACAACAAGGTGCGAGAATATGGTCCGGGTCACGAATTGCTGTCCAGCGGCCTGTGCCGTTCGATCCAGCGATCAGCAGATCAGGCGTTGTATCCGGCCAGTCGTGTATCGGGCAATGGTTCCGGCGCGGGTGCCGGCGCCGGTCGCGGGCCGCGCCACATTGCGCGATACAGTGCCCACGTATCCACCGGCGGACGACTCTCGTGCAGGTGTGCCGGCAGTTCCGTCCATGGCAAGGACGGGTTCTGGTGATGCACGAGATCGAGGTGACCATGCAGCAGCATCCACGATACGAACCGATTGGCGCTGAGATTGTGTGCGCCCTCGATCACGTCGCACGGCGTGTAGGCATGCGTGAGGTACTGCCGGGTGGACCAGTGAAACGCAAAGGCGACCGCGGCCAGGAGCAACGTTCCCCCGGAGAGACCAAGCACGCGGATCATCACGACCCAGTAGCTGATCAGCAGCAGCGTCTCGAGCGCGATCGCGGAGCGCACGCCGGGCGCGGCAAAGAGTTTGCGAAGCTCCTGCGTCGTCGGCATGCGTCCCAGGACCCCGCGTTGCAGCAATCTCGGATCGAGGCTGAGCAACACACTACCCACGGGCATCAGCAGCCAGTTGGGCCCGAGCAGGATGGCATACCACGCCGCGAACTTCAGCAGGCGGTTTTCACCGGGCCGATAGTAGTCGAACGGTTCGAACTCGGTCTTGTTGCTGTAGTGGTGCGCGTCGTGCGCGACACGAAAGAGCGTCGATGACGTCGGGAACAGCGCGCTCGTGAGCCAGGCGAGTGCGCTGTTCAACCTTGGATCGCGCGCCAGCAGGCCATGCGCGCCCTCGTGCATGAGGGCGTAGTTGGTCAGCAGAGCACATGACAACACCGCCGCGATCACCACGGCCACCCAGCCACCCTGCCGTTCCATCAGCCACAGCAGTGTCCACACGACGACCTGCAGGGTGACCACCAGCGCGAGGTTTCGCTTTACCGGGATGCGAGTGGAATCACTCATGGTCGAACACTGTGCCGTCGAACATCGGCGGGCAAGCTGGTCGGCGTCGGCCGGGGGATGAATGTGACGCGGATCCCTTTGATCGGCGCACTCCTGTACGTACCGTGCGCGTACCCACCGGACGGATCAGCCTGCTGTGCGCCCGGGCGGCGGCATGGCGCTCGCTTCTCTGGGAGTGCAGGTTCCAGGGTCGACCGTACGCACCACCGCCCTCGCGCACATCCGAAAGTCGCTGCGCTGGACACCCCAGAACGTCGATGAGACTTCACCCTCAACTACCTAGCCCTATGAAGCTCATTACCGTCGTTGCCGCGCTGTCGCTGTTCACCTCCGTCACAGAGGCGCAAACACCGAACCAGGCAGACCCGCGTGCGCTTCTGCACGGCGGGCTACGCGAAGTCGACACGTGGGTCACCAAGGCCGCCGAGTCGGTGCCAGCCGATAAGTGGAGCTACCGACCGGTTGCCACCGTCCGCACGTTTGGGGAACTCGTCGCCCATATCGCCGACGGGATGAACTGGTACTGCGCGAACGCGGCCGGGAAGAAGACGGAGTGGTCGGACGCGGTGGAGAAGGGCAAGCTGGAGAAGGCCGTCGTGATGGGTGCCCTCAAGACGGCGATCACGGCCTGCCACTCGGCCACCAACACCGGACAACTCAAAGAGCTGATGCAGAACGTCAGCCACACCAACCTGCATTATGGCAACATGGTCACGTATCTCCGGATGATGGGTCTCACTCCGCCATCGTCCTGAGCGAGGGCACGGACCGTCGACACGCGCTGCAGCGTGCCGGCTACACCCACCCTTCGAGCACCTCGTCCACCTCGTCGGATGCCGCAAACGGTTCACGGAGCGCGCCGGCCTCCAGCAGCAGTCTGGCGATGGTGGCATGCTCGCCGGTGCGCGGACCGTTCAACGACCCGTGACAACACCACCCCAACGGCGTGCTCTGGTGATGCACCTCGCGCGCGTTCACCAGTGCGCGACCCGCATCGGTCTCGAGAAGAGCCTCGACGGTGGCCGCTGATCCCTGCCAAGCAGCACAGTGCAACGCCGTGCCGGCGTCATGGCCCGGTGTCGCTGGATCAAACCCCAGTGACAACATCAATCGCACCGCGGCCGCATCACCGTCCCACGCGGCATCGGTGATTGCTCGCTGATCACGCGCGCCGAGTGATGTCACCAAGTCCGGCGTCGCGTGCAGCATCGCGTGCGCCGACTCGGCATCACCACGACGACACGCCAACCGCAGCCGCTGCACCGGCGTCGCAAACGGCAGCATGGCCGCCAGCGTGTCCTCGTGTCCGAACTGCGCCGCAACGTCCAGCGGCGACCGATTTGCGCCGATGCTCCAGAAGTAGATGTGGAAGCTGCTAGGCGGCATCTCGCCATAGCGACCGCGCCCCGTGTGCTCCTCGAGCAATGCCGCATCACGCGTCAGCAGGTCGCGCGCGGTCCCGGTCCGTCCCAACGCCGCAGCCAGGAAGATGTCGACGTCGGCCCCACGCTCCACCAGATACGACGCGAGCTCATAACGTCCGGCGCCCAGCTTCCGGTCCAGCATCCACTCGGCCGGCGTCGCGCGATGGTCGACGTCGCGCGCATTGAGGTCGGCACCAGCTGCCAGCAGCAGATCGACGACCGCTCGCGAACGGGCGAAGTGCAGTGGTGTTTGCCCATCACCACCACGTTCAGACACGCGCGTTGGCTCGGCGGCCAGCATGGCGGCCAGCAGATCCGGTCGATCCAGATGCGCGGTGGCACATACATCAGGGATGGCGCCGGCGGCAAGCAGGCGCTCCGCCGCGGCACCCGTCGCCACGTGCAAAGCGTGAAACGGACCCGCCCACCATTCGCTGCGCTTGTTGGGATCGGCGCCGAACTCCAGCAGCACATCCACCATTGCCGCATCGTTGGCACAAGCCACGATGGCGGGTGCGTTGAACGGAAAGAACGGCGCGTTGATGAACGGCAGGAACTCGC